>CASEBP010000022.1 GCA_949285275.1 uncultured Oscillospiraceae bacterium
GCTATGGCCAGGATCTCTATGGCAAGCTGATGCTTCCCGAGTTGCTCCGGCAGCTCTGCCAGATTGAAAAGCTCCACTGGATCCGGGTGCTCTATTGCTACCCCGATCGCATCACCGACGAGTTGATCGAGGTGATCGCGTCCGAGCCGAAGATTGTCAAATATATCGACCTTCCGCTGCAGCACATCAACGACCGGCTGCTCTGCCGGATGAACCGCCGGGGGGATTCCGCTCTGATTCGGCCGCTGCTGAAGAAACTGCGGGAGCGGATTCCCGGAGTTTGCATCCGTACGACGCTGATTGCCGGTCTCCCCGGGGAAACCGACGCAGAATTTGAAGAGCTCTGTGATTTTGTTCGGGAGCAGTCGTTCGACCGGCTCGGTTGCTTCGCCTATTCCACCGAGGAAGGGACCCCTGCCGGTGAAATGCCCGACCAGGTGGACCCGGCGCTGCGCCGCCATCGCGCCGATCAGATTATGGAGCTGCAGATGGGCATCGCCGCTGATATTGCCCGTTCGCTCGAGGGACGAACCCTTGAGGTTCTCTGCGAAGGATATGATCCGGAAGCAAAATGCTACTACGGCCGCAGCTATATGGACGCGCCGGACATCGATACCAAGGTCTTTTTCACCGGTCGGGACGGGCTTGTTCCGGGACAGTTTGTTTCGGTTGAGATCACCGGAGCGGACGGCTACGACGTTGTCGGCGAGGAGGTTGTCGTCGAATGAATCTCCCCAATCGTCTGACCGTTCTGCGGATCATCCTGGTTCCGTTCTTTGTCTTTTTTCTGTTGACGGGCAGCTCGACGCTGTTTCGCATACTGGCGCTCGTTCTGTTTTGTGCCGCCAGTCTGACTGACCTGCTCGACGGAAAAATTGCACGTTCCCGCGGGCTGGTGACCACCTTCGGCAAGCTGATGGACCCCTTGGCTGATAAAATCCTTGTTATGAGCGCAATGGTGTGTTTTGTCCGGCTCGGCTATGCGCCCGCCGCAGTGGTCATTATCATTCTCGGCCGCGAATTCCTGGTCACTTCGCTGCGTCTGATCGCCGCCGGCGAGGGGAAGGTCATCGCTGCCGACCGCTGGGGCAAAATCAAGACGGTAACCCAGATGGGCTGGATCATTGTGACGCTGCTCTGGATTGCTGCAGAGCCTTTTCTCTCTGTTCAAGGGCTTTCGCTTGAAATCACCGCTGCCTTCTATCTGCTGATGCAACTGCTGATGGCAGCCTCCCTCTTCTTTACCCTGCTGTCCGGCTTCAACTACTGCTATCAAAACCGGGCACTTTTTCTCCATGACATGTAACACGCTTCACAGGGATGGAAGCCATGCTTTTTTCCCACGCTATCGCACTGGAAAGGGGTCATTTTTGTGTCAAAGAGTCGTATATCGTGTGTAATCTCGCTGGTCCTGATCTGCCTGCTTCTGCTGATGACCGCCTGCGGCGGTTCATCCTCCTCCCAGCCTTCCTCTGAGGAATCCTCAAAGGAAGCTGCTGTCTCATCCTCCGAGGCGGTCACCGAACCGCAGCAGCCCGTGAGCTCCTCCCCCGACGAATCGAAGGCAGAGGAACCGCAGCCGGAGGAGCCTGAACCGTCTTCCCCGTCCCAGGAGGAGGAGTCGGTGGAGGCAGCCGGCGGCACCGTAGCTGATCTGACCGCCATTGTCACCGGTACCCTTTCGCAGCAGATCCCGGGAATTTCCGGCAATGCCGCAGCCGGTACGGAGGCGCAGCGGGATGAGCTGGCCGCACTGCTTTCGGGCCTGAAGCCGGAAAATGTCTCCTACATCGCGCTGGGCAACCCGAGGAGCGGTTATGCCGATCAGACCCTTCTCTCGGACGAGGATGCCGCTGCGCTGATCGGGCTGGTCGCCGCACTCCCTGCTCCCGGCGTCTTTGAAACGCTGGGCAATCCCGCAACGGGAGGAACCCAGTGGAGCCTCTATCTGGAAACCGGGGACCAGGTCCTTTCCCTGTCGGACGACGGTTTCTGGCTCACCGTCTCGATGCAGGGGCAAAGCCAGCTGCTCATCTTCGATTCCTCTGCCATGCAGGATGCAAGCGGTGCCCTGTCCGCGTTCTGGACGGAGAAAACCGCCGCCGCCCAGCAGAGCATCATTTCTCTCTCCTGAATCTCTCCGTTTTCCCCTTGTTTTTTCGAAAAATCTGTGGTACAGTAGCAGATAAGATTCAGATTAGATGCGTTGACACGGGAAAAAACTTCGGACACCTGCGACAGAGAGCGGCGCGATGGCTGAGAGCGCCGCAGCAAAGGAACGAGGGGATGCGCCCGTTGAGCACGGGGCGAAAATTTCCCCGCGTCTGGCCTGCGTTAAAGGTTCGGATTGCTTCACAGAAGTGGAACAGCGGCTCTACGCCGTCTTCTTGCAGATGCAGGAAGACGGCGTTTTTCATGAAACCAACCAAAAAGGAGTGCACTTATGAAGATCTTCAATACTCTCACCAGACAGAAGGAAGAATTTATTCCGCTCGAGCCGGGAAAGGTCAAGATCTATGCCTGCGGTCCGACCGTCTACAATTTTATCCACATCGGAAACGCCCGTCCCATCTGCGTCTTCGACACCCTGCGGCGGTATCTGGAATATCGCGGCTATGAGGTAACCTTTGTTCAGAACTTCACCGACATCGACGATAAGCTGATCCGGCGGGCCAATGAGGAGGGGACCACCGTCCCGGAGATTGCCGCGAAATATATCGACGAATATATGACCGACGCCAAAGGGCTCGGCGTCCGTCCCGCCACGATTCATCCCAAGGCCACCGAGACAATCGACACCATTTTGGAGGTGATCTCCACCCTGATCGACAAGGGATACGCCTACCCGTCCGAGGGAAGCGTCTATTTCCGCAGCCGCCGTTTCAAGGAATACGGCAAGCTCTCCCACATGCCGATTGAGGACCTCGAGGCCGGAAGCCGTGTGGATATTTCGGAACACAAGGAGGACCCGCTGGATTTCGCCCTCTGGAAAGCTGCTAAGCCAGGCGAACCGTACTGGGCTTCCCCATGGGGAGATGGCCGGCCTGGCTGGCACATCGAGTGCACTGCCATGATCCGCAAATACCTGGGCGAAACCATCGACATTCACTGCGGCGGCTCCGACCTGATCTTTCCCCACCATGAAAACGAAATCGCACAGGGTGAATGCTGCAGCGGCAAGGAGTATGCCCGCTACTGGATGCACAATGGCTTTATCAATGTCGATAACCGGAAGATGTCTAAAAGCCTCGGCAACTTCTTCACCACTCGCGATGTCGCCGAAAAGTTCGGCTATGAGCCAATCAAATTCCTGATGCTTCAGGCCCACTACCGCACCCCCATCAATTACAGCTATGAGATTGTCGAGCAGTGCCGTGCCGCCCTCGACCGGCTTTACACCTGCCGTGACAACCTGGCCTTTGCCGCCTCCCATCCCGCAGATGCCCCTTCCGAAG
The DNA here is from genome assembly GCA_949285275.1 of uncultured Oscillospiraceae bacterium. Taxonomy (GTDB): domain Bacteria; phylum Bacillota; class Clostridia; order Oscillospirales; family Ruminococcaceae; genus Yanshouia. The sequence goes on from CASEBP010000022.1 coordinate 3,456, forward strand.
GGGAGCAGGCCTTCCTCGAGACGGTGGAGCAGCGCCGCCAGGCCTTCATCGACGCGATGGATGACGATCTGAATACCGCCGATGCGATTTCCGCCCTTTTTGAGCTGGCGCGCGACTGCAACTCCTTCTTTACCGAACCCCGTTCGGCGGAAACGATCTCCGCCGCTACCAGCCGGTTTGATGAGATGGCAGATGTTCTTGGCCTGCTTTATAACCGCCACAGCGAAGAAACGCTCGATGCACAGATTGAAGCGTTGATCGAAAAACGTCAGGCCGCCCGAAAGGCCAGAGATTTCAAGACAGCAGACGCCATCCGCGACGAGCTCAAGGCCCAGGGGATCATCCTGGAAGATACGCCGCAGGGAGTGAAATGGCACCGGGAGTAAACCGGCCGGAAGAAAGGAGCACGGTATGATCTGGGGAATCATCGGCGCGATGGATCAGGAGATTGATATGCTGCGTCAGAGCGCTGTTATTTCGCACCAGGAAACCCGATACGGCTGTACCTTTTACCGCGGCCGAATTGAAGGCCAGGAGGTTGTACTGGTCTGCTGCGGCGTGGGCAAGGTCAATGCCGCAATCTGCGCGATGACGCTGATCCATTCCTTCGGCGTTGAGCGGATCCTGCATGTAGGAATCGCCGGCTCCCTCTCCCCAAAGGTCGACTGTCTGGATCTGGTAATTGCCAGCGATGCCGTCTACCATGACATCGAACCGGGAGTTCTGATCGACTATTTCCCGCACTGCGACCGGTTTCCCTGCGATCCCGGCCTGATCAAGCTGGCAGAAACGGTCTGCCGTCCCCTCACCGAAGCGCAGGGACACCGAACCGTTGTCGGCCATCTGGTCAGCGGGGATCGGTTCATCTCCGATCCGGACAAAAAGCAGCGGCTCGCTCACCGGTTTGAGGCCATCTGTGTCGAGATGGAGGGTGCCGCCGTCGCCCATGTCTGTTATGTGCATCAGGTTCCGTTTCTGATTCTCCGCATCATCTCCGATTCGGTCCGGGAAGGCGCATGGATGGAATACCAGACCTTCAAACCGCTCGCCTGTCAGCAATCCTCGGCCATTGTCCGCGCATTTCTTCAGGCATTCTGACTGCATCTGGTTCGGCGCCTTTGTGCCTGTTCTGGCATCGAGGCGCCGATATTTTTCAGAAAATCCGCAACGGAAAATTTTGAGTTGACAAATATCTCATTCTTTGCTATTATTGTAAGCGCTGTCGATGCAGTGTGCGGGTGTAGTTCAATGGTAGAATTCCAGCCTTCCAAGCTGGCTACGTGGGTTCGATTCCCATCACCCGCTCCATCCACGCGCCAGTAGCTCAGCTGGATAGAGCAACTGCCTTCTAAGCAGTAGGCCAGGGGTTCGAGTCCCTTCTGGCGCACCAAGGTTTTTCTTATTTCCGAAAATATATGGTGGGTATAGCTCAGTTGGTTAGAGCGCCAGGTTGTGGCCCTGGAGGTCATCGGTTCGACTCCGATTATCCACCCCACCTTGATATGAAAAAAGGCGTCACGCCTTTTTTTCATATCTGCTGTTTTGGGCTGTCGCCAAGTGGTAAGGCACCAGACTTTGACTCTGGCATTCCGCAGGTTCGAATCCCGCCAGCCCAACCAAAAAATCCCGCCATGGAAAACCATGGCGGGATTTTTTCCACAGGGGGGCTTTGCCCCCTATGTGGCGGAAATTTTCTCCCCTTCGCTCTAAAAATTCCCTGTTTTCCCC
>CASEBP010000023.1 GCA_949285275.1 uncultured Oscillospiraceae bacterium
CCGCAGGAGCCCCGGAATCCTCCGGACGGGGATTGCTGAGGGCGGCTGTAAAGATAAAAAACTGCCCCGCTTTCCGGGGCAGTTTTTGCATTGGGCGGCAGGTGGGATATCAGGGGGCCGTTCAGCGATCCCACTCAAACACCAGGTCGATGTCCTTGATTTTTCCGTAGTCGTTCATGTTGGTAGGGATAAACCCGACGTAGCGATAGCCTTTGGCTGCATATTCATCGATAATTTCCCGATGGCTTTCGGATTTCGCTCCGATAAAGCGTCCAATATGGACCGCGACATATTCATAGTGCTTCATATGGTTTCCCTCCTCTGTTTTGCGAAAAAGACGACCGGCGGTTTGAAAACAGGATAACAGATCCTCCGGCCTTTTGCAAGACAGGCCTTTGTTGGGAAAAAGAAGCCCAAAGACCGGTGCAAAGCCCTTGACAACTGGTACCGGACATGGTATCATATCTTCTGCCGCATGCTACAGGCTAAAAGTGCGCCTTTTCGCGCCGCCTGAGGGCAGCGAGACTGAAAAAAGCAGGTGTAACATGTACGCAGTATTTACCACGGGCGGAAAGCAGTACCGGGTTGCTCCCGGCGATGTGATTTTCGTTGAGAAGCTCGATGCCGAGGTTGAATCCACCGTCGAATTCGATCAGGTCCTCGCCGTCGGCAAGGAGGAGGGTACCGTGATCGGCGCTCCCACCGTCGAAGGCGCCAAGGTTGAGGCGAAGGTCCTTCGCAACGGCAAGGCCAAGAAGGTCACCGTCTTTACCTACCGGCCCAAGAAGGATTCCAAGCGCAAGATGGGCCACAGACAGCCCTATACCAAGCTGGAGATCACCGCGATTAACGCGTAAGTCCGGCGTGACGATCAGAATTTTACTGGAGGTGCAACCGAAATGGCACATAAGAAAGGCGTAGGTTCTACTAAAAACGGCCGCGATTCGGAATCGAAACGGCTCGGCGTCAAGCGTGCGGACGGCCAGTTTGTCAAGGCCGGCAACATTCTTGTCCGGCAGAGAGGCACCCACATCCATCCCGGTGAGAACGTTGGGATCGGTTCGGACGACACCCTGTTCGCGCTGGTGGACGGGACGCTGCGGTTCGAGCGGATGGGCGCCACCCGCAAGAAGGCTTCGGTCTACGCGGAGAACTGAGAGACTGATTCGAAAAAAATCCCGGGCGTTCGCTCGGGATTTTTTGGTATCCGCGAGAGGCGGGACAGCGGGGAAAACGGGGTATTTTCCACCCCCGCGCCGCACAGAATGACCGCAGAGGAGGCGGCGTCTATGTTTGTAGATCAGGCATTTATCCGCGTGCGCGCGGGCAAGGGCGGAGATGGCGCGGTGTCGTTCCACCGGGAAAAATATGTTGCGGCCGGCGGGCCGGATGGCGGGGATGGCGGCCGCGGCGGCAATGTGATCTTTGTCGCCGATACCAACAAAACTACCCTTGTGGAATTTAAATACAAGACCAAATATATCGCCCCCGACGGAGAACCGGGACGGGGCAAGCAGTGCAGCGGCAAGGCCGCAGAGGACCTGATCGTGCGGGTTCCGCTCGGCACGCTGGTGCGGGAGAAGGAGAGCGGCCGGCTGCTGGCCGATCTGTCGGACGATCAGCCGGTGGTCATTGCCCGCGGCGGACGGGGCGGATGGGGAAACCAGCATTTTGCCACCGCGACCCGCCAGATCCCCCGCTTTGCCAAACCGGGTCTTCCCGGCGAGGAATGGGATCTCAAACTGGAGCTGAAACTGCTGGCGGATGTCGGTCTGGTCGGCTTCCCGAATGTCGGCAAGTCGACGCTGATTTCGGTGGTCAGCGCGGCCAAGCCGAAGATCGCCAATTACCATTTCACCACGCTGACACCTGTACTCGGGGTGGTGCGGGTCGATGCGGAGAAGAGCTTCGTGATGGCAGATATCCCCGGACTGATCGAGGGCGCTTCAGAAGGGGTCGGGCTGGGACACGCCTTCCTGCGCCATGTCGAACGCTGCCGGCTGATGGTCCATGTCGTGGACGTCTCGGGCAGTGAAGGCCGGGATCCGCTGGAGGATTTTGAACTGATCAATCGGGAGCTCAAGCGGTTCTCAGAGGATCTGGCCCAGCGCCCGATGCTGGTTGCGGCCAACAAGTGCGACATCGCCGGAGAGGAGCAGGTTCGCGCCTTTTGCGATGAAATGCAGCGGAGGGGCTACCAGGTATTTGAAATTTCGGCCGCCACCCGCAAGGGGGTCGACGCGCTGATTAACGCGGTCAGTGCCGCGCTCGACGAACTGCCGCCGGTTGTCCGCTACGATCCGGAGCCGCTGCCGGTCGAGGAGATCCTGCCCGGAGATTCGCGGCAGTTTGAGATTACCCGCGGAGATGATGGGATATACTATATCAAGGCCGACTGGATGCCCCGGATTCTCGCTTCGGTCAATATGGACGACTATGAATCGCTGCAGTATCTGCAGCGGACCCTTTTCAATACCGGCATCATCGCCCGGCTTGAAGAGATGGGGATCCAGGAGAACGACACCGTCGATATCGACGGGTTCGAGTTCGATTACCTGCGGTGACCGGGAGGGACGAGATGCTGGAAGCAAAGGAACGTCCTGACCTGCGGCTGCTCAATCCGATGACCCTTGCC
>CASEBP010000024.1 GCA_949285275.1 uncultured Oscillospiraceae bacterium
GCCATTACCCCCGATTGGAACAGTGTGGAGGCGCAGGGCGGATTTTCGATGCACTCGGGCGGAATGCTGGCCGGGTGGAAGTTCTCCAATATCAAGGACGGCGTCTTCTCCGAGCTTTTCCACGTCAACGACGCCGATGGAAATCTGGCGCTGTTGCCCCCCGACGTCGATCCGGTGTCGGCTGTGATGCTCAGCGACATGATTCCGACCGGTCTGCATGGAGCGGAGCTGGCGGGCATCGAATTTGGGGATACTGTCTGTGTCATCGGTATCGGACCGGTGGGGCTGATGTCGGTGGCCGGCGCTGCGCTGCGGGGCGCTTCCCAGATCTATGCAGTCGGATCCCGCGAAGTTTGTGCCGAAGCTGCACGAAAGTATGGTGCGACGGCGATTATCAACTATCGGGACGGCGAGATCGCCCAGCAGATTCTTGAGCTGACCGGTGGGGCCGGAGTGGACCGGGTGATCGTCGCGGGCGGAACCGTCGATACCTTTGATGCGGCGATCAAGATGCTCAAGCCGGGAGGACGAATCGGAAACGTCAACTATCTGGGCGAGGGAGACTATGTCAGGATTCCTCGCGTTGAATGGGGCGCCGGAATGGGACACAAGACGATTGCGGGCGGTCTGATGCCGGGAGGCCGGCGGCGGATGGAGAAGCTGGTCTCCCTGCTGCAGACCAAGCGGTTGGATCCCTCCTATCTGATTACCCACCGGTTTCAGGGAATGGAGAACATCGAAAAGGCACTGCTCCTGATGAAGGACAAGCCCCGCAGCCTGATCAAACCTGTTGTAGTGATCGGACAGCTGTAACGGGAAGGAAAAAACGGCGCCCCGTCCATTTGGACAGGGCGCCGTTTTGATTCCCAAGAGGCAGATCGCTTCTGAATTGCTGTGGCGGACTGATCAGTACTCTTCCTTGCGCTGAGCGGCCAGCAGGGAGGCTCCTCCCTTGAGCAGAGAGTCAAAAGGGGCCGCCTGCTGGGAAGAGAGCCGGTCGATCAGCTGACGAATATGGTAGCGCGCGGCTTCCTCAGCCCGATCCGCATCCTGTTCAATGACATACTTGGCGATGACTTTGTGCTCATCGTGCATCGCATGGCCACGGCCGTGATCGCGCAGCAGGCTGCGGTAACTGAATACGCTTTCCTGTTCGAGAGTATTGATGCCGATTCGTTCCAGCTGCGGGTTGTTGGCAGCGACATAGAGCAGACGATGAACGTCAACTCCTTTTTGATAGAGAACAAAGGTATCCTGTCTTGATTGTGCGTCCTCCATCTCAGCAAAAAGAGCCTTGAGCTGTTCAATATGTTCCGCCGTGCGGTTGGTGGCGGCGAGGCGGGCTGCCATTCCCTCGAGCGCTTCTCGGATATAAAGAGCATCGATGGTCCGCTTGGCATCTGCAAACGCGACATAGATCCGTTTGTTGGAATAGCGGTCCAGGAATCCCTCCGCCTCCAGGCGCTTGATCGCAATCCGCACCGGAGAGCGGCTGATGTTAAGCTGGTTGGCGATCTGTTCCTCCACAATTTGAATCCCGGGAGGGTAGATCCCGACAACGATGGCATTCTTCAGTTGCTCATAGGCAATATTTTCTAGAGAAACTTTTTTTTCGTTTCCATTTGTCGCATTCATGGCGTACCTCTTGGATTTCATTTTGTACTTTACTTACTATCCTAAATGAAATCATAAGAAAAGTCAATTCAAGAAAGACTTTTCTCTCAATATAGGAAGGAGCCGCCATTGATATCCAGCGTTGCACCGACGACAAATGATGCTTCATCAGACAGAAGGAACACAACGCCACCCACGATCTCCTCGGGTTTGCCCCGGCGATGCAGTGGGATCTTTCGAATGCTGTCGGCATAGCTCTGGGGATCCCGACCGACAGTGGTCATCGGGGTATCGATCGATCCGGGCGCAACCGCATTGGCCCGGACGTTGGAGGGAGCAAGTTCTCGGGCGATCCCCTTGGTGAAGGCGATAACTCCGCCCTTGGAGGCAGCATAGACGCTGGTCCCCATCAGGCCGCCGCCGCTTCGGCCGGCGACCGAGGCGATATTGACAATTGAACCGTTGCGCTGTTCGATCATGACCGGTGCGATCGACTGGCAGCAGAGAAATACCCCTTTGAGGTTGACCGAGAGGATCCGGTCAAACTCCTGATCGGTTGTCTCGAGCAGTGTTGTCTTTCCGGAGATTCCGGCATTGTTGACCCAGCCGTCGATGTGGCCGAACCGGCGGAGAAGCTGGTCGATCACCCGGCCGATTGCGGTCCGGTCAGAGACATCCATCAGGTATCCTTCGCAGGCCAGTCCTGATGCACGCAGTGTCTCCTTTGCGCGATCGAGTTTCTCCGGATCGATGTCGGCAATGACGGCAGTGGCACCTTCGCGGGCGATTCCGTTGGCCAGGGCAAATCCGATACCATCGGCTCCTCCGGTAATGACAATGACTTTCCCTTGTAGTCTCATACTTGTTCTCCGTTCTTTTGGCATTGGCGTGGCAGTGAAATGATCTGTAAAATAGCGGGGATACAGTACGGGGCCAAGGAGTTTCCCTGGCCCCGTACGGCTGAGACAGTTGCTCAGATGGATGGATTACAGAATACCGACCTCTTCATAGAACGCCTTGGCGCCGGGATGCAGCTCAATGCCGCAGTCGGCGAGAGCGGCGGGATCAAACGACTCAAGACCGGCATAGGCAGCGACAAAGCTGTCGCGGTTCTCATAAAGGACCTTGGCGAGGTTGTAGGCAACCGCGTCGTCGATGTTCTTGTTGATGACCAGCAGAACGGTATCATACAGGGTGTTGACATCCTCGTCCTGATACTGATAGGTGCCGCCGGGGATCGGTCCGTAGCCGTAACCGTACTTGTCGCAGACGGCCTGCGCCGCAGTGGCGTCGAGTTCGATAAAGGACATCTTGACCGAAGCCAGCGCCTCAACGATCGAGCCCATCGGCGGGGCATGGAGGTTGACGGCAGTGTTCAGGATGCCATCCTTGATCGCGGTCAGACCTTCGTTGGTGGAGATGTACTGCACATCGGCGCCTGCGCTTGCAAGGGCGTCAAGGCTGCTGTTGGCAGTCTCGAGATAGCGGTTAAACATGACTTCGTTGCCGCCCGCACGC
>CASEBP010000025.1 GCA_949285275.1 uncultured Oscillospiraceae bacterium
GGACCGTACTGGTACTGATCCCTGAAATTTCGCTGACTCCCCAGACCGTTTCGAAGTTTTCGGCGCGGTTTGGTTCGCAGGTGGCGGTGCTGCACTCCTCCCTCTCACTGACCGAGCGATTCGATGAGTGGCAGCGGATTCGCAGCGGTGCTGCCCGTATTGTGGTGGGAACCCGCTCGGCGGTAATGGCGCCGCTCGACCGGATCGGACTGATCGTCATCGATGAGGAACAGGAGCACACCTACCACTCTGAGAGCGCGCCCCGCTATCACGCGCGGGAGATCGCCCGCTACCGGGCGATGCGCCACGGCGCTCATCTGCTGCTCTGCTCGGCAACGCCGTCGATCGAAAGCTTTTACTATGCATTGTCCGGAAAGTATCATCTGGCCGAGCTTCCCGAGCGGTATTCGGGCAATCTGCTGCCGGAGGTAATGACCGTCGATATGAAGACTGCCCCGCTGGCTTCCGGCTCCCAGACCCTGTCACAGGAGCTTTGCGAGCAGCTGCGGGAAACGCTGGAGCACCGGGAACAGGCTATTCTGCTGCTCAACCGGCGCGGCTATCACACGCTGGTCAAGTGCTCTTCCTGCGGGGAGGTCTGCCGCTGCCCCAACTGTTCGATTCCGCTGACCTATCATGCTGCCAACCAAAGGTTGATCTGTCATTACTGTGGCCATTCGGTTGCAGCAGGACAGCCCTGTCCCTCCTGCGGCAGTGAGATGCTGCGGCAGACAGGGGTGGGCACCCAGCGGGTGGAAGAGGAGCTGAAGGCATTGTTTCCCGATGCGCGGATCCTTCGGATGGACATGGACACGACGATGTCCCGTTTTGCCCACGAACGTGGATTCGGCGCCTTCGCACGGGGAGAATATGACCTGATGATCGGCACTCAGATGGTGGCCAAAGGGCTTGATTTTCCCAATGTGACACTGGTAGGGGTACTGTCCGCCGACCAGTCGCTTTTTGCGGAAGATTTTCGCAGCTATGAGCGGACTTTTTCGCTCATCACCCAGGTGGTGGGGCGCTGCGGCCGCGGAGAAAAGCCGGGCCGGGCGGTTATCCAAACCTTTGATCCGGGAAACCGAATCCTTTCGCTGGCGGCGGCGCAGGATTACCGTGCCTTCTACGAGGAGGAGATCGGATACCGGCGGGCGGGTCTGTATCCTCCGTTCTGTGAGGTTGCCTGTGCGGTGTTCTCCTGCATGAGGGAGAGCGAAGCGGTCAGGGCAGCGCGGGAATATGCCGAACGGTTTGTCGCGGTGGCACGGGACAAATATCCCAATCTGCCGCTGCGCCTGCTTGGACCCACCGAATGCAGTCCTTACCGGGTAGCCGGGCGGTATCGCTGCCGGCTGCTGGTCAAATGCCGCCGCGGCCGGGAAACCCGCGCATTGTTCTGGGCGCTGTATGACTGGTATGAATCGATGCGGTTTGAAGCGTCCCTTTCGCTGGATTTTTACTACGATTCCCGGATGTAACCGGATTAAATGAAGGCGCGTCGTGCGTCATTGCAGCAAATTTTCTCTTTTTCTCCACCGTCGGTAGGGTGGATTATCTTCGCAGAAAGGCGGGAGAAAAAATGGCAATTCGCAATATTCTCCGTGATACGGATGAAAGGCTCCGCAAGAAGAGCCGCCCGGTTGAGCAGTTCGACGGAAGATTGGCCGAGCTGCTCGGTGACATGGCGGATACGATGCACCGGGCCGACGGAGTCGGCCTTGCTGCGCCGCAGGTGGGGATCCTGCGCCGAGCGGTGGTGATCGATATCGGGGAAGGGGTCATCGAGATGGTGAACCCTGAAATTCTCTGGAAGAGCGACGAACTGCTTGATGAGGCGGAGGGCTGCCTCTCCTCCCCGGGAGAATATGGGATGGTCAAACGCCCGAAAAAGGTCAGAGCCGCCTACTTTGATCGCAGTGGCAATCGCTGTGAGATCGAAGGGGAGGGACTGCTCGCCCGGGCGATCTGTCACGAGACCGACCATCTTAACGGGATTTTGTTCAAGGATCTTGCCAGTGAGATGCTGGATCCGGAGGAGCAGGGCTGATGCGGATTGTATTTATGGGGACGCCCGATTTTGCGCTGCCGTCGCTGCAGCGGCTGATCGACGATGGGCACACCATCGCGGCGGTGTACTGCCAGCCGGACAAACCGCAGGGACGTCATTTCGCGCTGACCCCGCCGCCGGTCAAGACCCTTGCGCTGTCGCATGCTATTCCGGTGTGCCAGCCGGTCACGCTGAAGGATCCTGCGGCTCAGCAGGAGCTGGCGGCCTTTGCGCCTGAGCTGATCGTTGTGGCGGCCTATGGAAAGATTCTTCCTCCGGCAGTGCTTGCGCTGCCGCCCCGCGGCTGCATCAATGTTCACGGTTCGATTCTGCCGCGATATCGGGGCGCCGCACCGATCCAGTGGGCGGTGATCAACCGGGAGGCGGAGAGCGGCGTCACCATCATGCGAATGGCTGAAGGACTCGACACCGGCGATATGCTTCTGGTGAAAAAGACACCGATCGGGCCGGATGAGACGGCGGGAGAACTGTTCGACAGGATCGCCCAACTGGGCGCCGAAGCGCTTTCAGAAGCGATCAGCAGGTTTGATACCCTTTGCGCCGTACCGCAGGACAACGCCCTTGCCTGCTGGGCGCGCCCGCTGACCAAAGCCGACGGCGAGATCGATTGGGCCGAGGATCGGGATGCGGTTTACGCCCGGATCCGGGGAGTTACGCCCTGGCCGGGTGCCTTTACATTTTTTGCGGGCAAACGGCTCAAAATACACAGAGCGGCTCCCGGCGCACAAGCGGCTGGGGCGGGGCAATTGCCCGGCGTCCTCTGTGCTTTGGAAGACGGCGACCCGGTAGTTGCCTGCGCCGCCGGAACGATCCGGTTGCTTGAGGTGCAGCCGGAAGGCGGGCGGCGGATGACCGGCGCGGAATTTGTGCGGGGGCAGCGTATGGTGCCCGATGGATCGGTCCGTCTGGGAAAAACGACAGACTGAAAAGGAGGGGCTTACTTTTGTTTTACTTTCCGTTTGACTCCTATTACTTTATCCTGGTAATTCCGGCAATTCTTTTTTCGGTGTGGGCGCAGACCAAGGTGCAGGGCACCTTCTCCCGCTATCAGCGGGTACGGGCGGCGTCCGGTCTGACCGGCTGCGACGTCGCACGCCGGATCCTCGATGAAAATGGGCTGTATGATGTGCGGGTGGAGCGGATTGCCGGCTCCCTGACCGATCACTATGATCCGAGAGCCCGGGTGGTTCGCCTCTCGGAAAGCGTCTGGGGCAGCAATTCGGTCGCAGCGCTGGGGGTCGCGGCCCATGAAACTGGTCATGCAGTCCAACATGCAGAGCATTATGCACCGCTGACCCTACGAAATGCAGTGATTCCGCTGACCACCTTCGGTGCGAAGCTGTCGATGCCGCTGCTGCTTCTCGGTTTGCTGCTGGGGTATCCGTCACTGGTCAATCTGGGAATTCTGGCCTTTGCGCTGGTCACTTTTTTCCAGCTGATCACCCTGCCGGTGGAGTTCAATGCCAGTGCGCGGGCGATGCGGATCCTGACCGAGGGCAATATCCTGCGGGATCAGCAGGAGATCGATGGTACCCGCCGGGTGCTTTCGGCCGCGGCGCTGACCTATGTCGCTGCACTGATCGTCTCGGCAGCGCAGCTGCTGCGGCTGGTGCTCCTGTATGGCAACCGGCGCAGGGACTGACGGCCGTTTTTTCAGAGGTCTGATTCCGACAGCAAAGTGAGGACGTCCGATGAAATCTTCCCGACAGGTCGCGGTGGAGGCGCTGCTGCGCGTCGACCGCGGAGGATACTCCCAACTGGCACTCGACGCCGCGCTGACCAAGGCGCGGCTGTCGGCGCGTGATGCGGCTTTTTGCTCTGCACTTTTTTACGGTGTGCTGGAGCGCCGGATGACCCTGGATCACTGCATTGCTGCCTATGCGCGGCACCCGCTTTCCGATACGGTGGCGGAGATCCTGCGGCTTTCCTTCTATCAGCTGCTCTATCTCGATGCGGTGCCGCGTCATGCGGCGGTGGACGAGGGGGTCAATCTGACCCGTGCGATGGGCCAGCCGAAGGCGAGCGGGATGGTAAACGGCATACTGCGGAGCTTTCTGCGGGACGGCTGTCGTCTGCCGCCCATCAACGGGGATGAAACGGCCCGCCTGATGATCTCCTATTCCTGTTCGGAGGCAGTGGCGCAGCGGCTTTTGAAGTACTATGGCGTACAGGAGGCCGAGCGGATCCTTACATCTTCTCTGGGACGCCCGCCACTCTACATCCGGGTCAACTCGCTCAAGACCGATCCGGACACCCTTCTGTCCCATCTGGAGAAGCACGGATGCCGGGCAGTTTCTCGCCTGCTCGACGGCAACTGCCTGGAGATGCAGGGGGATCCGATCCATACTGTTTCCCACAAGCTGGGATACTTCCATGTGCAGGATGCCTGTTCCCAACAGGCGGCGCTGCTGCTCGAAGCACAGGCCGGCATGCGGGTGCTCGATTGCTGTGCTGCACCCGGTTCCAAAAGCTTTATACTCGCCCAGCAGATGAACAATGAGGGGGAGATCCTTGCCTGCGATGCTTCGGAAGGGAGGCTTTCTCTCGTGACAGAAGGGGCAAAACGGCTGGGAATTACCTGCATCCGGACCCGGCAGCAGGATGGCACCGTGTATGCGCCTTCGCTGGGGGATTTTGACCGGATTCTCTGTGACGTTCCCTGTTCGGGGCTGGGAGTGCTGCGCCGAAAGCCGGAGATCAAGTATCGCGGGGAGGAGGCCTTTGACGGCCTGCCTCAGCTGCAGTATAAAATTCTGGAAACAGCCGCAAACTATCTGCGACAAAACGGGCTGCTTGTTTATTCGACCTGCACCATTCTCCCCGACGAGAACGAGCGGGTTGTCACCCGGTTTTTGCAGCAGCATCCCGATTTTGCCCCCGCTCCGTTTGAGGGGGCGGCCAACGGATGGTATTCGGTCCATCTGCCCGAGGCGTCGGGCGGGGACGGATTTTTCCTTTCAAGAATCAGGAGAGTCAGATGAACACAATCAACGGAAAAACCGATCTTCTTTCGATGCTGCCCGATGAGCTGGAAGGACTGCTTGCCGGGATGGGGCAGCCGCGGTTTCGGGCGCAACAGCTCTTCTCCTGGCTGCATGAAAAACGGGTGGATTCCTTTGACAAGATGAGCAATCTTCCGGGTGCGCTGCGGGAGCGGCTTGCTGCGGAATGTGAAATTGCGCCGATCATCGAGCGGCGCCGGCAACAGGCGCGGGATGGGACGATCAAATTTCTCTTCGCCCTCGGCGACGGCAATACCATCGAATCGGTGCTGATGCACCACGACTACGGCAACTCCCTGTGTATCTCCTCACAGGTGGGCTGCCGGATGGGCTGCCGGTTTTGCGCGTCAACGATCGGGGGAAAGGTTCGGGATCTGCTGGCCTCGGAGATGCTTGGCCAGATCTATGCCGTTGAAAGGCTGACGGGGAAACGGATCGACAGTGTCGTCATGATGGGTATTGGCGAGCCACTGGACAATTTTGAACAGGTGGAGCGGTTTCTGGCGCTGGTACACCACCCCAAGGGGCTCAACCTGTCCCACCGGCACCTGTCCCTGTCGACCTGTGGTCTGGTTCCGATGATCGACCGGCTGGCCGAAAAGAAGTATCAGCTGACCCTTTCCGTCTCGCTGCATGCCTGTGACAACGAGACCCGCGACCGGATTATGCCGGTCAACCACCGATATCCAATCGAGGAGCTTCTCGCTGCCTGCAAGCGGTATTTTGCCCGGACCGGGCGGCGGATTTCCTATGAGTATTCGCTGATTGCAGGGGTCAACGACAGTCCTGATCAGGCCAGAAAGCTGCTGGCACTGCTTGGAGATCAGAACTGCCATGTCAATCTGATTCCGGTCAATCCGGTGGCGGAAACCGGATTTACCCGCGGCAGCCGCCGGGACGCCGAAGTATTTCGGGATATTCTCAATGCGGGCGGATTGTCGGCTACCATCCGGCGGGAGCTCGGAACCGAGATCGACGCCGCCTGCGGCCAGCTCAGGAGAAACGAAGCGAAGAAGGAGGGATCGCCGGTATGTGGATGACCGGAGAAACCGACGTCGGCCAGAAACGAAAAAATAACCAGGATGCCTTTCTGACCGAAGAACTTGCGGACGGTTCGGCGCTGCTGCTCGTCTGCGACGGGATGGGCGGGGAGCGCGGCGGTGCGGTGGCCAGTGAGCTGGCCCTGCAGGCCGCGGCACAGAGCCTTCGGCAGTCGGTGCGCGGCCAGATGAAGGAAAATTCGATCCGCCGTGCGCTGGAGTGCGCCGGGGCGGCCGCCAATGCCGCTGTTTTTGATGCCGCCTCACAGGATGTATCGCTGCGCGGTATGGGTACCACGCTGATCTGCGCGGTGGTACAGGACCGGTGCGCCCATTTCCTCCACGCGGGGGATTCGCGGGCCTACCTGATGCGGGACGACCTGCTGACCCAACTGACCGTCGACCACACGGTGGTTCAGATGCTGGTGGACCGCGGGGAGATCAGTGAGAGCGACGCAATGGTTCACCCGCAGCGCCATTATATTACCCGTGCTGTCGGCGTGGAAAAACAGCTGCGATACGATATTTTTTCCATCGATTTGGCGCCCGGGGATGCCCTGCTGCTGTGCAGTGACGGGCTCTACAACTACCTGAGCCCCGAGGACCTCTGCGCGTTGACCTCGGTATCCCTTCGCTGCGGCAGCGCGGAGCCGCTGATCCGCCGCGCCAACGAAAACGGCGGCGGCGATAATATTACGGCGGTTATCTGCCGGACCTCAAACGGAGAGAAGTAACATGGATCAATACATCGGAAAGAAAATTGAAGGGCGTTATCTGGTCAACGAGCTGATTGGTGTCGGCGGAATGGCCAATGTCTATAAGGCGACCGACGTCACCGACGGCAAAACGGTAGCGGTCAAAGTCCTGCGGGAGGAATTCTGCGACAATGAGGAATTCCTGCGCCGCTTCAAGAACGAGAGCAAAGCGATTGCGATGCTCTCGCACCCCAACATCATCCGAGTTTACGATGTCTGCTTTTCCCATAAAATGCAGGTCATCGTGATGGAGTATGTCGATGGAATCAGCCTCAAGGAGTATCTCGAGGAGCAGAGTCCCCTTTCCTGGAAGGAGACACTGCATTTTATCACGCAGGTGCTCCGGGCACTCTCTCACGCCCATTCGAAGGGGATCGTTCACCGGGATATCAAGCCGCAGAATGTGATGCTTCTGCCCAATGCACAGATCAAGATCACCGATTTCGGCATCGCGAGATTTGCACGCAGCGAGGCCCGGACCCTCACCGATCGGGCGTTCGGTTCGGTGCATTATATCAGCCCTGAACAGGCGAGGGGGGAGCATACCGATCAGCGGGCGGATCTCTATTCGTCTGGTGTGATGATGTACGAGATGCTGACCGGACAGCTGCCGTTTGATGCCGACAGTCCGGTTTCGGTTGCCCTCAAACAGATCGAGATGGATCCGCCGGCGCCCCGCAGTATCAATCCATCCATTCCGGAGGGGCTTGAGGAGATCACGATGCGGGCGCTGCAGAAGGATCCGGAGCAGCGCTATCAGTCGGCGGATGAGATGCTTGCCGACATCGAGCGGTTCAAGGCCGATCCATCGGTCCGATTTGAATATGACTACCTGACCGACAGCGAGGCGGAAGGGGCCCGTTGCCGGCGGACTATCCTGAATCTGAAAAAAGGAAAGAAACCGCTTGCATCGGAGGAGGGAAAGCGTCCGCCGGTTCGGCGCACTCCGATCCATTCAAGGACCGAGAAGGAACGTCGCCACGCCAAAAAACGGGAGGAAACGGAGGACAGCCGCCCGGTTCGCCGCTATGAGGAGGAGCGGCCCGCCCGCAGGGAACGCGGATCGTCCGGCCGGCTTCCCCGGGAGGATTACCAGGAGGAGAGCGGCGGTTCGGTGTTGATGGCGCTGGCCGGGATTACCGCTGCGTTCGTGGTTATCTCGATTGTCTTTATCGGTGCGATGCTCTATCTTAATAACCCGCTGGAGAAGGTGCCGGACGTTCTGGTGCCGGATTTCAGAGGGTTGCAGTACGACGCAGTAACCTCAGCGGAAGAATACAGTTCCTTTACCTTCGAGGTGGAGGATAACCAATACAACGACCTCTATGAGCGCGGCGAAATCATCAGCCAGAAGCCCAAGGAAGGGACCAAGGTCAAGCCTAATTCGGTGGTACGCCTGGTGGTTTCCAACGGAACCAAGGTTGTCAAGATGCCCAATCTGATCGGGCTGGAGGAAACCGAGGCTTATTACCAGCTGGCGCAGCTCGATCTTGAATATCAAAAGGTGGAGATCTTTTCCGATCAGGCCGCCGGGACGGTGGTCGCCACCGAGCCGGGCTATGACAGTGAGATTCCGGCTTCCACCATTGTAAAGGTCCATGTGAGCATGGGCCCTGAAAACAAGATTGTCGATGTGCCTAACCTCAAGGGGATGAGCATCGATGCAGCGCGCGCGCAGCTCGAGTCGATCGGGCTGGAGATCGGCGGGATCAGCTATGTCGCGAGTGATGAGCCCCGCGATACCGTCCTGTCACAGGATCCGGCGCCCACCTCCCAGATGTCGACCGGAGGATTTGTCAATCTCAACGTTTCGGCGGGAGAAGGGCAGTCGAATATGATCACGCTGCACATTGCACTGCCGGAGGAGGTCACCGATGTCGTCAAGCTGCAGGCGATGTTCGACGGAAAGATTCTCAGCGAGGAGCGGCTGCAGCCGTCGACCGCCCGATTCTGGAAGCCCACCTTCCAGGGCAGCGGTACGGCGAAGATCTTTATCCTCTATAATGATTTTCTCTATCAGACCTATGAGGTCAATTTCAGCACCGGCGCCTATACGCTGGTGGAAGACAACTCCGAAAATGTGACCGGCCCCACTGCGGCGGCCGGTTCACAGGCGACGCCATGAAGGAGGGCAGGATTATCCGCCAAACCGGCGGTTTCTACTATGTGTCCTGCGGGGATGATCTCTACTCCTGCCGTGCGCGGGGGTTGTTCCGCAAACAGGGAATTACCCCGCTGGTAGGGGATCTCGTCGGGATCGAGGAGACCGAGGAGGGACAGGGGTTTGTAACCGAGATCCTTCCGCGAAAAAACAGCCTGATCCGGCCGCCTGTCGCCAATCTCGATCTGTTGCTGCTGATCCTCTCCATCGTTGATCCTCCGCCCAACCTTTCGGTAGTGGATAAGCTGTTGGCCATTGCGGAGTATAAGAACATTGATGTTTCGATTGTCGTGACGAAGGCCGATTTGGCCGATCCGTCGGAGCTGTGTGGGATCTACCGCCAGGCGGGTTATCCGGTGGTTTCGATCAACAGCCTGTCGGATTCGCCCGATGAGGTGCGCCGGATGATCGAGGGAAAGATCTGTGTGCTGACCGGCAATACCGGTGCGGGCAAGTCGACCCTGCTCAACGCCCTCGAGCCTGCTCTTGCCCTCGAGACGGGGGAGACGAGCCGGAAGCTGGGGCGGGGCCGTCACACGACACGGGTCACCGAGTTGTTTGAGCTGGCTGGCGGCCTGATCGCAGATACACCGGGCTTTTCGGCGGTGGAGACGGCGCAGTTTGAACGGATTCACAAGGAAGATCTGGAGCTTTGTTTCCGGGAGTTTGAGCCCTACCGAAGCCGCTGCCGTTTTACCGGATGCTCCCACACCAAGGAAAAGGGATGTGCGGTGCTTGCAGCGGTCGAGAGCGGCGCTATTGCGCCCTCCCGTCACCGGAGCTACTGTGAAATGTATGAAGAAGCACGGCAGATCAAGGACTGGGAGGTGGACGGATGAGACGCTGTGTTGTGTTCTGTGCGGGGGAGGCGGGGCCTCTCCCGCCCGGTTTTTCCATCCGGGAGGACGACCTGCTGATCGCCTGTGACGCGGGATACCGCAATGCGATAAGGATGGGAGTGATCCCCCATCTATTGATGGGGGATTTTGATTCGCTCGATGGCGCGCTTCCTGACGGCATTGAGACGGTTCGCTTCCCCGTCGAGAAGGATGACACCGACAGCATGCTGGCGCTGCGGGAAGGGCTGCGGCGTGGATGCCGCAGCTTTGTTTTGCTTTTTCCGCTGGGGGGAAGGCTCGATCATACCATCGCCAATATCCAGACGCTGGCCTTTTTGCAGGAACATGGGGCCGATGGAATGCTGCTGGGACCGGATGATACGGTGAGGCTTCTCACCGGGCCAGCGAGTCTGTCGCTGCCCCGGCGGGAAGGGATGACCCTCTCGGTTTTTGCTTATGGATGCGAAGCGCGCGGTGTAACGCTGACCGGGATGCAGTATCCCCTGCAGGATGCGGTGGTGACCGATTCTTTCCCGATCGGGCTGGGTAACCATATTCTGTCCCCCGAGGGTGGGATTTCCCTGCGGGAGGGCCGGCTTTTGGTGATTGAGTCCAGGATCAATTGAGAGAACGGCGCCGCTTTGGATGATGAGGAGGGAAAACTGTGTTGTTTTCAAGAAAAGATCTGACTCGCCTGCTCATTCCTCTGGTGATTGAGCAGACACTGGCTGTCACGATCGGTGTGGCAGATACGGTGATGGTGGCTTATCTGGGGGAAGCAACCGTTTCGGGTGTGTCGCTGGTGGATTCGATCAATGTTCTGATCATCCAGGTGTTTGCGGCGCTGGCTACGGGGGGCGCGATTGTTGTCGCGCAGTACATCGGGAAAAATCAGCCGGATCGTGCCTGTGATGCGGCCCGGCAGCTCTTTTTTGTCGTAACAGCAATCGGTGTCGGTGTTTCCCTGGTTTGCAGTATCTGGCGGGTTCCGCTCCTGCGGCTGGTGTACCGGACGGTGGAACCGGCGGTAATGGAGGCTTCGCAGGAATATTTCCTGTTGATTGCGGCGTCTTACCCGTTCTTTGCCATCTATAATGCAGGGGCGGCACTGTTTCGGGCACAGGGAAACTCCCGTGTTTCGATGCTCACTGCGCTGCTGATGAACATTCTAAATATCGGCGGAAATGCCATCTTTCTCTTCTGCTTTCAGATGGGCGCATTTGCGGTCGGACTCGGCACGATGCTGGGACGGTTTGCAGGGGCGGCGGTGATGGTTTGGCTGATCCGTAAGCCGGGGCAGATGGTTTCCATCGAGCATTTCCGTCCCCTCCGCTTTGAGGGAAAAATCGTCTCCACGATCCTGCGGATCGGAATCCCCACCGGAATGGAAAATGGGATGTTTCAGTTTGGAAAGCTGCTGGTAGCCGGGCTGGTATCCTCTTTTGGAACCGCTGCCATCTCCGCCAATGCCGTTTCCAACTCGATTTCCAACTTTGCCTGTATTCCCGGAACGGCGGTGGGACTGGCGATGATTACCGTCGTTGGGCAGTGTATCGGTGCGGGAGCCTACGACCAGGCGCGTAGTTATACCAAGAAGCTGCTGGGGATTTCTTATCTGCTGGGCGGAAGCCTCAACCTGCTGATCCTGATTTTCATGAAACCGTTGGTTTCTTTCTTCCCGCTCTCCGAAGAGGCGCTGCACCTGGGTTATCTGTGCGCTTCCATCCATGCGGCTGCCTGGCTGGTTTTCTGGCCCACCGCGTTTACCCTGCCCAATGGGCTGCGGGCAGCCGGAGATGTTCGCTTCACAATGGGAACTTCGGTAGTGATCATGTGGAGCTGTCGGATTGGCCTGAGCTATGTTTATGGCGTATGGTTTGGGATGGGGGTCATCGGCGTCTGGCTCGCGATGGTGAGCGATTGGGTTGTGCGAACCGTCGTCTACCTCTGGCGTTTCCGGGGCAATCGCTGGCTGCAGCATCATGTAATTGAATGAAAAAATTTTTTCCAGGGCGAATGGATCGAACTTCCTCAGACGTATATCAAGTGAAGTCAGCAATGACAGAACGAAATACAGGGAGGAAACAATGATGAAAAAATGGATGATAGGAATTCTCGTGGCGGTAATGGTAGCCTCGATCTGGAGCGTCAGCGCGATGGCGGCGGGACATGGTCACGGCTGCGGCAGGGGCTTCATCGACGGGGATGGGGACGGCATCTGTGATTACTATGGCTCGGGTCACGGCTGCGGCAGGGGCTTCATCGACGGGGATGGGGACGGCATCTGCGATTACTATGGCTCGGGTTACGGCTGCGGCAGGGGCTTCATCGACGAGGATGGAGACGGCATCTGCGATTACTATGGCTCGGGTAACGGCTGCGGACACAGGGCCGGCCATTGTGCCTGAAAGAAGCAAGGGTGAAAGGATCGAACGATGCGCTGTGAGCAGGAGGTAAACCGGGCGTTGGGGCGGTATGCAGATACCGTTCGCCGGATCTGCATGATTCATCTGAAGAATTACGCGGATGTGGAGGATATCTTTCAGACAGTATTCCTGAAATATCTGGTCAGTCCGGTCGTCTTTGAGAGCGAGGAGCATGAAAAGGCGTGGATGATTCGTGTGACTATCAATGCCTGCCGGGATCTGCTCAGAAGCTTTTTTCGGAGCCGGACGGTGGCGCTCGATGATCTGATAGAGCAGCCATCGGCCCTTGCGCCCGAGCATCGCGAAGTGCTCGATGCGATCCTGTCCCTGCCGAAGAAATACAGGGATGTGGTGTACCTGCATTACTACGAGGGGTATACGGCGCCCCAGATCGGGCGCATCCTCGGAAAGAATCCCAATACCGTCTATACGCATTTGACCCGCTCAAAACAGCTGCTGCGGGATCGGCTGGGAGGTGATGAGGATGCGTGACAGAATCACAGCGGCGTTGGATCAGATTCGGGCGGAGGAAGGCCTTAAGGCGCGGACCAACGACTACCTGATGCAGCAGATTCGGACCGGCTCGGAGAAAAGGACGATGCCGGGAAGAAGACCTGCTGTGGCGATCCTGGCGGCGGCCTGCTGTCTGGTGCTGTTTGTCTGTGTGGCAGGATATCGCCTCTATTTCACCGCAACCTCTGCAATCAGCATCGATATCAACCCGTCCCTTGAGCTACAGATCAACCGGTTTGACCGGGTGATCTCGGTCGAAGGATACAACGATGACGGGATGGCGCTGGCGCAGCAGCTGGAGATTCGCTTTCTCGACTACCAGTCGGCAATCGAAGCGATCCTGGAAAATGAGACCGTTGCGGATTGCCTGGGACGCCACGAGCTGTTATCGATTACCGTTGTCGGTGAGGATGAGGATCAGAGCCTCAAACTGCTGCAGGGGGTTCAGCGTTGTACGGCCGGGCAGCAGAACGTTCATTGCCACAGCGGAAATGCTCATGAAGTCGAGGCGGCGCATCAGGCCGGTCTTTCTTTCGGAAAGTATCAGGCGTTTCTCGAGCTGCAGGCACTGGATCCGTCGGTGACCGCCGAAGAGGCCGGCAGGATGACGATGAGGGAGATTTTTGACCGGATTGCCCAGCTGACTCAAGGTGTACCGCAGGGGGAAGGGAGCGCTTCGTCCTCATGGCACGGCGGCGGTCATCACCGCGGCAGGCATTCCTGATCTTCAGAAAAAAGGCACCGGACAGTACGAGACTGTCCGGTGCTTTTTTAGCGTTTCCGGCGAAGAAGGGAGCCGGGGCGAACCGGCCGGTCAAAATGGATGCTGATGGGCATCAACGGATGACGCGCAGCATCAAGAGGGGCGCCGTTTTGGTCCTGCAGGTCCTGAACCAGGACAGGGCAGGGGGGAAGGCCGGGCTCGAGCAGCTCGAGCTGGTCGCCGTCGGCAAAGCGGTTTCGCTCGGTCAGCAGCAGGCGGCCGTTTTCCCAGCCCTCCGCCACCGCGCTGATTTCCCAGTGCTGAATGTACCCGCCCGGATGATAACTCTGCATCACCGGCTCGGCGCCATAGTAGAAGCCGGTGCTGTACTCCCGATGGGAGACGGTGTCCAACTCCGCAACGGCCCAGCGGGGAACAGGAGCGCCTGCCGCCGCCGCGTCGAGGGCAACCCGGTAGGCGTTGGTTACCACACCGGTATAATAGACCGATTTGGCCCGTCCCTCAATTTTAAAGCTGGAGATACCGGCTTCGGACAGCTCACCGAGGTGCTCGATCATACACAGATCCCGGGCGTTGAGGATAGTGGAGCCATGTTCGTCCTCAAAAACAGGCAGAAAGACTCCCGGACGCTTTTCCTCCATCAGGTGGTAGTTCCAGCGGCAGGGCTGCGCGCATTCCCCGCGATTGGCGTCTCGCCCGGTTAGGTAGTTGGAAATGACGCAGCGCCCCGATATCGACATGCACATCGCCCCGTGGACAAACGCCTCCAGCAGCAGATCGGACGGCGTGTGGCGGCGAATAGTACGGATTTCTTCAAGGGTCAATTCCCTGGCGAGGACAACCCGCCTCACACCCATCTCATACAGGGCGTTGGCGGTGAGATGGTTGACGATCCCGGTCTGGGTGGAGGCATGCAGCTCCAGCTGGGGGACCAGGCGGCGGGCCATCGCTATGACGCCCAGATCCGCGACGATCAATGCGTCGACCCCGCAGGCACAGGCCTCGTGGAGAAAGGCGGGAAGTACGTCGATCTCCCCGCCGCGCGGCAGCGTATTGACGGTCAGATAGACCCGAACGTGGTGATCGTGGGCCAGGCGAACGGCCGCCGCAAGCTGATCGGGCGAAAAGTTAGGGGAGGCGCTTCGCATCCCAAATTGCTGTGCGCCGAGATAGACGGCATCTGCTCCGTAAAGAATCGCCGTCTGCATCCGCTCAAGATCCCCGGCGGGGCAGAGCAGCTCCGGTATTTTATTCATCCAATCCTCCTGTCTGTCCGGCGATCAAAAGGACCGCCGGTAAAACGGCGGCCCTCGGTGTATTGAAGGGTCTACTGCACATCGGTGCCGTGGGTTACGCCACCGGCGGCGGCAGCCAGGCGTACATTGGCATAATGTTCGTTCAGGGTGCTGCTGTAATAGTATTTTCCGTTGGAATCGGTCACAAAGAAGTAGTAGGAAGATTCCTCGGGGGAGATGGC
The DNA here is from genome assembly GCA_949285275.1 of uncultured Oscillospiraceae bacterium. Classification (GTDB taxonomy): domain Bacteria; phylum Bacillota; class Clostridia; order Oscillospirales; family Ruminococcaceae; genus Yanshouia. Next base: position 15,006 of record CASEBP010000025.1, read on the forward strand.
TGCCCGAATCGCGTCGAGCCCCGGACAACAGATTGGGCCGGCCGGAAGGCCCCGGCAGACATAGGTGTTATACGCGTCATAGATTTCCTGGGTGCCCATGGTTTGATAGGGTTTAATGTCTTCTTCGATATAGTGGATGGTGACATCCGACTGGAGCATCGGAAGCCCGGCAGCCAGATCGTTGATTCGATTGTGGAAGACCGACGAAACAAGCCCCATTTCATCCGGGTTGCCTGCCTCCTTCTGGATGATCGAAGCAAGGATGATGGTTTCATCCAGCGTCATTCCGGCATCCTGTATCTCGTTGTAAACGTCCCCCATCACCCGGGCGGAAAAGTTTCTCAGGAATTTTTTGGCTACCGACTGGACGTTTTCTCCAACATAGAAGTCATAGGTGTCAGGAAACAGATACCCCTCCAGACGGTAGAAACGCAGCTCGTTTTCCGGCAACATATTGAGGAACTCATAGTCGAATTCAGCCGATTGCAGGCAGGTGACGAACGCCTCGGCATCGCAGACCTTGTTCTCCTCGAGAAGGTTGGCGATTTCCCGCAGAGTCATCCCCTCGTAGAAGGTCACCGTAACCTCTTCCTTGACTGTATCCCCCATCCGAAGCGCCGTGATAATCCGATCATAGCTCATGTTGGAGTTGAGAATGTAGTCTCCGGCCTGAAAACTGTTGGCACTGCCGCGCAGGCGGGCATAGAACGAAAAAGCAAGCGGATGTTCAATGACCTCCTTCTCCCCGAGCAGACCGGAGATCTGGTTGAGGCTCATCCCCTCCTCCACGGTCAGTTCAATCTGCTGATCCGGTTTCCCGAAGGCAAAGAGGTCGACGGCGCTGCTCAGTCCAAAATAGGCCAGGGCGGCAGATACTCCCAGAAAAAGCGCCACGGCAAGCAGCAGTCTGCCGCGCTTTGCTTTGCGGCGGCGGCGCGGACGCGGGGTTTCATCGTGCTCCTGAATTGGCATGCTGTCGGTCCTCCTTAACTCTCAGTAACCACCCCGGGCGAAGGGGCATAGTATGTAACAAATCATCAATGAGAGGTGACACTGAAGTGTACGGTAACAATAGCTGTCTGTGGATTATCATCCTGCTGGTCCTGGTGTGCTGCTGCTGTGGCGGCGGCTACGGCGGCTGCGGATCCAGCTGCGGCTGCAGCTGCAACAACACCTGCGGCTGCGGCAATAGCTGTGGCTGTGGATGCGGCTGATTCAAACGCATTTCTGCCGCGAAGAAAGAGCCCCTTGTCAGGACGCCGGCATCTGCCGGCGTCCTGCGGATTTTCAGGGAAATCCAGACAGAGGTTACGGGTGATGGGATCTCCGCCTGGGAATAGCCGGGGTGCGCCTGGATGCCGTCCCGGCCTTCTGGGATGGAGAGGAAACGGTATAGGTGTAGTATTCCGTGACGATCAGATCGACCGCGACATCATACCGGCCATGCCAGAGATGATTGACCAGGCATTTCTTATAGAGAATGACGGCCTTGGTGCCGGGAAAAGCCCGGAGGAATCGGTCGTAGTATCCACCGCCATATCCCAGTCTGAATCCCCGCCGGTCACAGGCCAGCGCCGGAACAACGCAGAAACAGCCCGACCAGTCGGTCAGCTTTTTTGCGGGATCAGGGACAGGCTCCGGAATACCGAAGGCGCCCGGGGACAGGTCCTGTTCCCCCTCGATAAAGTAAAACTCCATCTCCCGGGTGCCGGGGACGCAGCGCGGAACGGCGACTCGTTTGCCGTTTGCAAGGGCATGTGCGATCATCTCGGAGGTTTGAACCTCGATGGGAGAGGAGACATAGATCAGCAGGGTGGAGCAGCGCCGGTAGGCATTGAGCCGGACGAGCCGTTCGGCAATCCGGTGATCTGATGCCGCTTTGGATTCGGGCGGCATCTCCCTTCGCAGCGCCTTATATTGGGTACGAAGGGCGGTCTTATACTCCTTGAGGTTGACAGGCGGTCGAATCTGCATCAATCCAGCACCAGCGAGAGAACGGGCGGATCCCCTTCTTCGTATTTCCTTTCCTTACAGTACCAGCGGGTCATGGCGAACGGCCGGGCGGATCCTGCGCCGGGAGAGGCCGGGAGATCCAGCTGGACCGTATTCTTTCCAAACCGATGGGCAATCGCCGAGAGAACGGGAGTACTCACAGCCGAAGCGCCCCATTCCTTGATCAGCACGGTGTTCTCTGTTGGATGACAGACGGCGTAGCCCGGTTTTCCTTCCCAGAAAAAGGAGAGGGTTTCCCCGCCGAGCAGCGAGGTTTCCCGCTGCTGGTAAGCGAGTGCCTCCTGATCCCAGCGGCCGTAAAGGGTGCTTTTGGCCCCGAGGGCATCCCGCAGAGGGAGCAGGGCGGGCAGGGAAGCCGGTGAAAGATCAACGTCATCCGGACTGGAAGCAGCAAAGACGGTTTGGGCACAGCGAAAGAATTCCGTGCGAAAGCCTCTGGCAGCGTAGTAATCAAACAGCGACCGCTCAGCCGGAACCAGCACCGAAAAGTCCAGCCCCTCGAGGGAGAGGCGGCGGTGTGCCTCGGCGAGCAACTGGGAACTCAAGCCGCGGGAGCGGAAAGCCGGATCGGTTGCCACCGCGTAGATATACCGTCCCCGATACTGCAGGCTTCCCGACTGGAAAACGATCGGAAGCAGAAACAGCATGGAGATCGGTGTGCCGTCCAGCGAATTTCGGGCTACGAGAGCCTGGTCGGGACGGAAGCGAAGGTCAAAAAAGAGGGAAAGATAGTCGTCGGGATCTCCGAATACACGCTTCCAGAGATCCATCAAAGCGCTGCGATCCTCCGGTGAGGCGCAGCCGTAAACCGCGCCGCTCATCGCTTCTCCGATACGGCGTATCGCTCGTACATTATGGCAGGCTGATAGGATTCCTTGGCGCGGCGCAGCCCTTCTTCCCCGAGATCGTCCTCCCGGTTGACATAGGTGTATTCCGACAGCTCCTGTTGGACAAACTGCTGGTTGATCATCGGATAGGCGCCCTGGATTTCTGAGAACGCCTTCTCCACATGGACGACGAAGGTATCCCGGGTGCTGGGACTGCCGAAAGTGAAGGCGATCACCCGTCCATCAACCCGAAGCAGGCCGCCCAGCAGTTCCTCCTCAAAGTAATGTTCAAAGGCGCTTTTGACGGCGCACGCCTCCCGCTGCAGACTGTGGGTTTCAAAGCAGCTGTTGCTTTTGCACCACTCCACGCTCATCGCCCAGGCTTCATCGATATTTTCCCGGGTAATCCGCTCGTAGCGCCAGTCGGGATTCTGTTCGAGAAAGCGATGGATGTGGTTGCGCTTGCCGTGCAATTTTTTTCCGGCAAGGGTCGCGAGACTCTCCCTCAGGTAGAGATAATCGAAGCTGTCGCGGATCGAGCGGTAGGAGAAGCGGCCCGGGTAGAGGGCTTCCATTCGTTCGACGCCGTCCGCAGGGACGCTGTAAAAGGACAGCGGCATCTGATTTTTTTTGGCATCCGCTTCGATCGCCGCAAAGGCGGCTGCCCAGTCTCCGTCGCCGGCGGGGTACATGTAGTGAAAGATGGTGGATCCGCTGCGTGCGAGCATGAATCCGTCAAAGGGGGCGATCTGTACCGTGTAGGCGTTGGACCAGTTATAGAGATTGGCAAAGGTATATTCGCTGCCGCGCTGGTTGGCGGCAGCAAAACATTTGCTGACCCATTCCCGGTCAGCCATTGTGATTTCGTGGAATTCCAGCATAAGTCCTCCAAATGTTCAGTTTTCCCCCAGGATGGAGAGGGCGGCGCGCAGCACCGCGTCAAAGATGGTTTCCACCGGCAGCGGCTGCTGCTGGTCGTCAGCACAGGGGATAATCTGCCAGCCCAGCCGTTCGGCCGAATAGAGAGCGGAACGCCGGCAGGCGGCCAGATAGGCGGCGTTGGCTTCATGCAGATCCTTCTTCGCCGGATCTCCGTGGTAACGTGCTTCGATCAGGCGCTGTGAGGCAGCAGGCGGCATATCCAGGTAGATCACTCCGTCCGGTGCCGGAAGGCCGAGCAGCCTATATTCATAGTCGGTCAGCCACTGCAGATAGCTTTCCCACTTTTCCCGGGGAAGTTTCCCCATCTGGTGGCAGAAATTCGAGGTGGTATACCGGTCGGCAAGGATGATTGTTCCGGCGGCATAGTCCTCCCGCCAGGATCGCATGAAACTGATGTAGCGGTCCAGAGAATAGAAACTTGAGGCGGCGTAGGGATTGACCTCGTCGAGGCTGCCGATCTCCCCATTGAGATACATCTTGACCAGGGCGGAAGAGGGGCTCTGATAGTCAGGGAAGGAGATGGAGCGCACCTGTCTGCCCTGCGCGGAGAGGGCCTGTCCCAACAAAGCCGCCTGGGTTGCCTTTCCGCTTCCGTCCAGCCCCTCGAGCACGATCAGCATGAGGAAACGCTCTCCTTTCCGAGATAACGCCTACGCATCTCTGCCGCTTTTCCGCAGCTCATTTTTCCCTCCGGACAGGGCCCCGAAACGCAGGGCGGACCGCTTGTTTCGAACAGGACCGGTGCAACCTCCTTGACGAGAGCAAGCATCTGATTGGCGACCTCACGGATCTCCCATTGGGCACGGCTGCAGCAGCGATGGCGGAAGAAATTGTAGAGGCTGCGCGCATTCATTGTGACCACCATGCGGGTTTCGCAGGCGTTGGGCAGGACGAAACGGGCGTCTTCGATTGCCATCTTTTCGGCGCGGGATGCGGCCTGCTTTTCGGGAACTCCTTCGGCAAGCAGCGCGGCCTGGTGTTTCTCCTTGAGGATGCCGGTGATCTCCTCATAGCTGTCAGCTGCAGCCTGCATGGCGCGTCCGTAGGCGGCGAGGGCACGGGGATCCGAGGCGACCTCAGGCGGGGTCACATATTCAAATGGGGAAAGCCGGACATAGCGCTGGCTCTGCACGCTGTAGGAGGCGATCCGATGGCGGGTAATCTGTGCCAGCAGCGAGCGGGACACCCCTTCGATTGCAAAGGTAAAGCTGACATGTTCCACCGGGCTTTCATGCCCGAGACCCATGAGCATATGGATAAACTGTTCGGTTTTTTCGTCGGTCAGTCCCTGCAGCAGACCGTCGACCGTTTGGGCCGAATAGCAAAGCTTGGCGGCGGCGGCGACAATGCGCTGGGGGTCCGGAGTATGGCAAAGCAAGGTAACCTTCGGCAACGGAAGCCCTCCTGTTTCGCGGCGGACAGGGCCGCGTGAAATTTGTAGAAAAGCGCGCAACAACACCATTCTATAGTAACGGTTTCGGGACGGATTGTCAAGTTGCGGCGGCGCTGCGGCGGGCTGCAAAAC
>CASEBP010000026.1 GCA_949285275.1 uncultured Oscillospiraceae bacterium
AAGCGGCGGCGGGCAGTTTGACCGGGGCCGGACAGACGGTAATCGACGAGGATCAGCCCCTCCTGTCCGGTCATCAGCAACGTGCCGCATCCGGCATATCGGGGCAGCTCGGCATACTGCCAGCGCAGTCCCAGTCCGCGTCGCAGCACGAGATCGATATCGACCGGGATGGTCAGGCTTTCGAGGCAGCCAAGCAGCGCAGCCGCGGCCTGCTGCGCCTGTTTCCTCGTATCGGAAGAGACCGGACGCATCCGGCTCCCTCCTTTCTGGAGAATATATGTTCTTTATTTTCCATTTTACCCCATTTTGTGGCGGTTGTCAACCGATGCCCTGCCCTGTTTCCGTCTTTTCCCTGCGTCGCTAAAAACGATTGCCGGGCAGCCCTTCGCGGCATTCCGCGAACAGCAAAACAGGGGCGCTGGACAGCACCCCTGTTTTGAAAAAGTGACAATCAGCCGAGCAGCACGGCAGTACCCGAGACACTGACCATCAGCATCCCGTTGTCCGCACCGAGCACCTCATAGTCGACATCCACGGCAACGACAGCGTTGGCTCCGAGCTCCTCGGCGCGGCGGCACATCTCATCGATTGCCTCCTCGCGGGCGCGCTGCAGTTCCTCCTCGTAGCCGCTGCTGCGGCCGCCGAAGATGTTTCGCAGTCCGGCGCCCATATCCCGCAGGATGTTGACCCCTGAGACGACCTCGCCGAAGACGATTCCCTTATATTGCTGAATCGCGCGCCCCTCGACCGAGGGGGTGGTGGTGACAATCATCGGATCTTCCCCTTTCGACACGGCAGCGCAATGCCCCGCCTTTTTCCCTATCTTATCACACCATTTTCCCTTCTGCAACGCCGTTTCTCCCAAAATCTCTCCGCGGCGTGCGCGAAGCCGGATACCTGGGGATCCCCTGGGGATAGGGCGCTCTCTCTGACTGGGATTGGTCCGAATGAAGGCCACAGCCCGCTTAAGATCGCCGCAAATTGCCGCAAAAGGCGGTCAATCGGTAGGAGAACGCCGGAAAGAGACGCCAAGCAGCTCTTCATAGACCCGAATCATGGCGCCCTTGCTCTGAGCGCCCAGCCCCCGGAGCAGTGCGGTCTGATAGGTAACCGTCGCAGCGTGCAGGACGGGGAGAGGGATTTTCTGCTGCGCGCTCAGCTCGGCGGCGCTGACCAGATCCTTGTAAGCGCTTTCCAGCGGATAGCCCTCATCGAAGACGCCGTCGAGGGTTCGGGGGATGAAGAACTCCGAGGCGTAGCTGCGGCCGGTGCCGCTATTGACAATCTCCCCGATTTTGCAGCTGTCAAGCCCCATCCGTACCGACATCGGCAGAATCTCGGCGAGAGCGGCAACATTGATGTCAAAGAGCAGCTGGTTGATAAGTTTGGCGAGCTGGCCGCTTCCCTGCCGACCCATATAGAGGACCTTGCTGCCAATCCGCCGCAGATAGGGTTCGACCGCCTCAAAGACCCCCTGCTCACCGCCGCACATCACCGTCAGGGTTCCATCCTCGGCCCGGGCCTTCATGCCCGAGACGGGGGCATCGAGAAAGGAGATACCCCGCCGGGCGAGCATCTCACCGATCCGCAGGGTAGCCTGGTAGGAAATCGTACTCAAATCGACGACGATGCCGCCCGACATCCGTCCGGCCAGGCCATTTTCTCCGCAGAGAACCTCCTCCACCGCCTTGGTATCGGGCAATGAAAGGAAGACAAAATCGGCCCCAACCGCGCATGAGGGGTTGGCGGAGACGGCGATCCCCTGTCTGCGGAATTCATCGAGGCGTTCGGGCCGAAGATCGCAGACGGCCATATCGCAGCTGCCCCGCAGCATGTTCAGCGCCATACCCCGCCCCATCGTACCCAATCCGATCCAGGCGATCCGCGTCACGGCCGTTTCCCTCCCTGCTCCGGGTCGTCGGAGAGTCCGAGAACCACCCGCTGCATATACCGGTAGTAGTCAGCGGTCATCCGAACGGCGGTCTGCATATCAGGGAGCTGATTGATCTCGGTGGAGAAGAATCCGGTGTAGCCATCGGCGAGCAGGCGGCGCAGGAAGCTCTCGAGATCCAGCCGTCCAAACCCCATCATCCGCCGGTCGCTGTCGCAGAGGTGAACCAGGCCGCAGCGGCCCTGGGCCTGGGCGAGGGCACCGAGCAGGCTTGGCGAGGTCAGGTCCAGATGATAGACGTCGAGAATCAGCCCAAAATTCTTCTGTCCGAGCAGGCAGATCCACTCAACCGCCTCAGGGACCGAGTTGAGGTAATTGCCGTTTTTGGTGCTCTGCGGCTCGATCAGGATGGTCGTACCGCACTGCGCGGCGCAATGGCCCAGCTCCTCAAAGGTTCGCAGCGCATCCTCGCGGGAGTTGCCGGGGGTTTGGGGATCGATAAAGCCCCGGAACCGCCCAATACAGAAGGGCGCCTGCAGTACGCCGGCCAATTCGATGGCGGACTTTGCCCGCTCAAGGGCCTCCCGGCGGACCGCTTTATCGGGCGAAGCCAGCGCCAGATGATCCTCGGCCACCATCGGGGCGACACCAAGGGCAGCAGCCTTGAGCCCGCGATCCTTCAGCTGCTGTGCAATCCGGTCGGCGCGAAGCTCCCGGGGTTGGCGGACCATCAGTTCGACACCGGCAAAGCCGTGTGCCTGCAGCAGGTCGAGATTCTTCTCAAAAGGCCCTGAAAGGCCCATAAACGGGAGGTGGGCTTCCTCGGTGGAAACGGGATAGCAAAGATGGTGCATCAAGGGGATTCCTCCTTTCATCTGCCGGGCCCGGGCGGATCCGGCGCAGAAGGCAAAAGGGGACGGTGTCCGGACAGGACCCGTCCCCTTGCTGCCGGGGCAGCGCCTGTTATTCGACCCGGATCATCTTGACAATATTGGAATAGCGATTGGTGCGATTGGTCATCAGGAAAAGATTTCCCTTGGAATCGCCACAGATGCCGTGAGTCCGCAGGTTGGACTCGTAGTAGCCGAACTGCGCCTTCAATTCGAGGTCGTCAAGTCCGATGATGGCGAAGCCGCCGTCCAACTCGGCGATATAGGCGTAGTTGTCGTCGGTCCACATGGCGGAGATACGGAAGAAGTTGCCCTGCAGGACAGCAAGGATCTCTCCCTCCATGTTATAAATATACCCCCGCTTATTCTCGCGGTCGGCGACCCAGATACGGTTATACTTGTCGATGCAGACGCCATGCGGCAGACGGTACTGTCCGACTTCGGTGCCGGGGCCGCCCCAGGTCTCAAGGTACTCCCCCTGCGGAGAAAAGACCTGGACAGCGGCATTGCCGTAGCCGTCGGCAGCGAACATCATGCCGTTGGGGGCGACGGCCATCTCACAGGGCTTGTTGAAGGGAGGGGCGGCGCGGGTGATCGAGTCAAGCCGGGCATAAAACTCGACATACTCGTCCCACGGTGCATCGACCGGAATCTTTCCGTCCCGTTTAAGCTGCATGAAGGCGTCGTCGTTGCAGCCGCTGTCGCTGGGGACACAGAGATTGCCGAAATCCCGGACAATCTTTCCGGTCTTGGTGATCTCCCGGACGGCGTGAACGTGATCGCTGGTATCAGCGACCAGAATGGTGTCATGATCGGTCAAAAAGATGCTGTGGGCTTTTCCAAACAGCCCCTTGCCAAAGGAGCGGATGAAATTCCCCTCCCGGTCGAAGAGAACGACGGGGTGATCCTTGTTGTCGGTGGCAGCGAAGAGATTATCCTCCTCGTCGCAGCGGGCATTGAGGACGTGGACGCCGATCAGTTCCTCCGGCCATTTTGCCCAGAGGTGATCGATCCGGTAGGTAAAGCCTTCGGAGCGGTAGAGAATCTCGCTGTGTTCGGCGCGGTTGTCAAAGCCTTGGATTCGTTTCATGCCGATTGTGCCTCCTTTGCCTTCTTGCTGATCTTTTTCTCACGCATCACCGTCCAGAGGATCGAGAAGATGCTCAGCGCGACCATCACGAGCACGATCGGGCGGCTGGCGTAGTAGGCCAGGATGGGGGTGGAGCGGGCGAGGGTGAGGGACTGCAGCAGGCTCTGCTCGGCGATCGGCCCGAGGATGATGGCCAGAACGATCGGCGAGGTGACCATCTGGTGCTTGACCATGATATAGCCGATCATGCCGAAGATCACCATCGACCAGACGTCCAGGAAGCTCAGGTTGACCGAATAGCAGCCGAGCGTCGCCATGACCATGATAACCGGGGCAAGGATACTCATCGGGATGGAGACGACCCGCGCAACATAGCGGGCGGCGATCAGGCCGATGATACCCATGACGATGTTCGAGAAGGTGAAGCCCGAGAGGATCGGGTAAACGATGTCCGCCTGGGTGGTAAACAGCTCGCTGCCGGGGACCAGGCCATGCATCGTGAACCCGCCGAGCAGCAGAGCCGCCGTCGCGGCGCCGGGGATACTCAGCGTAAGCAGCGGGATCATCGCGCCTCCCGAGACCGCGTTGTTGGCTGTCTCGGAGCAGGCGACCGCCTCCATCGAGCCCTTGCCGTATTCCTCAGGGTGCTTGGAGGACTGTTTGCCGATATTCACCGCCAAAAAGGAGGCGATGTCGCCGCCGGCGCCGGGCATGATGCCGACTCCGACTCCGATGATGGCGGAGCGGATTGTCGGAATGATCAGCCCCATCATCTCACGCAGCGGGGGCAGGGTGCGCCCGTGCAGTTCGTTGAGGGCCTTGTCGACGATGGCCTTGTTGGAACCGGTGTGGGTCTCGGACATCAAAAACACCTGCGACAGCGAGAACAGCCCGATCAGCACCGGGATGGTCGCCAGGCCGCCGGCCAGGTAGTCGTTGCCGTACATAAAGCGGGGATAACCGGTTTGGGCGTCGACGCCGATACAGCTGATGGCAAGCCCAAGGGCGCCGGCCAGCAGGCCCTTGATGACGCCGCCGCTGCAGAGGCTGCCGATGATGGTCAGGCCGAAAATCGCCACCATGAATTTTTCAGCCGGCCCGAAATACAGGCAGATATTGGCCAGCCAGGGGGCGATGCAGATCAGGGCAAGGCCGCTGATAAAGCCGCCCAGGCAGGAACAGACGGTGGAAACGCCCAGTGCCTGCAAGCCCTTGCCCTGCACCGTCAGCGCATAGCCGTCGTCGGCTGTGGCGGCGGAGGAGGGGGCGCCGGGGGTATGCAGCAGAATCGCCGAGATGCTGCCGCCGTAGATGCCGGAGGTATAGATGGCCATCAGCATCACCAGCGCGGGAACCGGTTCCATCGTGTAGGTGATGGGGATGAGCAGCGCGATGCCCATGCTTCCGGTGAAGCCCGGCAGAGCGCCGAGGATCATGCCCAGCACGATGCCGAGCAGCATGTAGAGGAAGACTTCCAGATCGAGCAATGCGAGGATGGTATTTGCAAATGTCATGCCGTATTCTCCCTTCCCATTAGAATAGCCAGGCGCTCGGCATGTGCAGCTTCATCTGAACGACGAACATCCAGTAGAGGAAGACCAGCACGCCGACGGTGACGGGGATCATCTTTTTGAAATCGCGCTGCCCATAGAGCATCATAGCGACAGGCAGATAGACGGCCGACGTGACAAAGAAACCGATATGTTCAATACAAAAGATGTACACGCACATCGTCCCGAAGAGGATGAAGGGACGGGATTTCATCTCGGGATTGGTAT
>CASEBP010000027.1 GCA_949285275.1 uncultured Oscillospiraceae bacterium
ACAGTTCTCCTATTGAGGAGGCGGTGCGTCGGCTGGACCTCAATACCCTGACGCCGCTGGAGGCGCTCAATAAGCTCTATGAATTCAAGGCGATGCTGTAACACGCAGCGCATGCGGGGGGTGAAACCGGATGGGAAAAATTAATCTGCTTCCACCGTCGGTTGCGGAATTGATCGCGGCAGGCGAGGTGATTGACCGGCCGGCTTCAATCGTCAAGGAACTGGTGGAGAACTCTCTGGATGCGGGGGCGAACCGGATTTCTGTGGAGATCCGCAACGGAGGAATTACCTATCTGCGGGTGACTGACAACGGATGCGGTATTTCCCGTGAGGATCTTCCGACCGCTTTTGTGCGCCATGCGACCAGCAAAATTGCGACGGCAAAGGATCTCGATGCCATCATGACGCTGGGATTTCGCGGTGAAGCGCTGCCGTCTATTGCAGCGGTCAGTCGGATCTGCGTCACGACGCGTACCCAGCAGAGCGCACTGGGAACCCGCTATCGCCTCTCCGGCGCGGAGCAGGCGGTGCTGGAGGATGCGGGCTGTGCGGTGGGAACGGAATTTGAAGTGCGGGATGTCTTTTACAACACGCCTGCCCGCATGAAATTTCTCAAGAAGGACGTCACCGAGGGCAATGCCGTCGCTGCACTGCTCGAACGGCTGGCGTTGGCCAATCCGCAGGTTTCCTTTGAACTGATTCGGGACGGCAAACGGATCCTTCAGACGCCGGGAGACGGAAATCTCCGTTCGGTTATCCGCCTGGTCTGCGGCGCCGATGTTGCCGGTGCTATGCTGCCGGTTTCTTTCCTGCGGGATGGAATCGGCGTTTCGGGGATGATCTCCCGGCCTTCGGTCGCCCGTTCGACCCGTTCGCTGCAAACCTTCTTTATCAATTCCCGGTATGTCCGGTCCCGCACCTGTGCAGGTGCAGTGGAGGAGGCGTACAAAAACCGGCTGATGACCGGGCGTTTTCCCGCCTGTGTGCTGAATCTTACAATCGATTCGTCACTGGTTGATGTCAATGTCCATCCGGCTAAGCTGGAGGTGCGCTTTTCCAGTGAACGGGAAGTGTATAACGCCGTCTATTCCGCCTGTCTGGAGGCGCTGGAGCGGGCAGAACACCGAAATCCTGCTTCTCAAAAGCCCCTCAACCCCTTTTCGCTTTCGGATTTTGACTACAGCGGCCGACAGACCAGCCTGCTGCAGGGCGGACGCACCGGGTCTGCTCCCGTGCGGCCGGCTGCGCCGGGGATAAGCCCGTCCTGCCTCGGAAAAGAGATGCTGACCTTGAAGGATACCACAGCCGCACAGGAAATACTGGCAGGGGGACGTGTGGTACCGGCAGCGGGTGGAATTCCCTATCAGCAGGAATTTAAAGTCAAGCCTGCAACGAGAACGATATCCCTGGATATCGAGCGAACTGATTATCCTCACGATTATAAGGATAATCATTATGTAAAGCAAAATAACATTACATATAAAAACGGGAAAAATTTGAAGGAAAATTTGGAGAATAATTCTTCTTCAGCTGCTTCGGCCGAACCAACGGCGGAAGATCTGCCGCCGTCGGCGGTGCTTTCGCAGGACAGGCCGGCTTTGGAGCAACCTGCAGAACCGGCACCGGATTTTGCCGCTCCCCTCTCTGAGCCGGAACCCTATCGGGTGATTGGCGAGGTTTTTTGCACCTATCTTCTGGTGGAGCAGGGGGATCAACTGCTGCTGATCGACAAACACGCTGCCCATGAACGGGTTATTTATAACCGGATCCGCCATCTCGGCGAAGCAGGACAGGCTGATCGGCAGCTGCTGCTGACGCCGCAGCCGGTCACTCTCCCGCGGGAGGAGTATGCCGCTCTTCTGGAGCATCCCCAGGCGCTGGAAGCGCTGGGGATCACCGCCGAGGATTTTGGGGAGAGAACCCTGCTGGTGCGGGAGGTGCCGATGGCGCTGGCCGACCTTTCTCCGGAAGAACTGCTCACCGAGACGGCGCAAAGAATTCTGGCCTGCCGGACCCGTCTGACCCCTGACGCGATGGACGAGCTGCTCTATTCGATCGCCTGCAAGGCTGCAGTCAAAGCGGGAAGCGGCCTGGGGCGGCCGGAGATGGAACAGATTGCGGCGATGGTCCTCGGGGAGGAAGGGGTACGTTATTGTCCGCATGGGAGGCCGGTGATTCTGCCGCTCTCCCGGCGGGAGATTGCAAAGATGTTTGGAAGGATGGGATAGTTCCCTTGAAGGAGATACAGTCAAACCGAATCCCGGTCCTTGCTGTAGTTGGCCCTACCGCATCCGGCAAAACCGGCCTTGGGGTGGGACTTGCCCTCGCGCTGGATGGAGAGGTGGTATCGGCCGATTCGATGCAGATTTACCGGGGTATGCGGATTGCCACCGCACGGCCCACCGCGGAGGAGATGCAGGGGGTACCGCACCATCTGATCGGCACCGTCGATCCGCGGGAACGGTACAGTGTGGCGCGCTATCTGGAGGAGGCGTCTGCCGCGATCCGGTCGGTCCGCGCCCGCGGCAAGCTGCCGGTTCTGGTGGGCGGAACGGGGCTGTATGTCGATTCTCTGCTCGAGGGCATCGCATTTCAGGGGGAGCGAACCGATGAGGCGCTGCGCCGCTCCCTCGCCGAGGAAGCCGATCGGTTGGGCAACAAGGCGATGCTGGATAAACTGGCGGAAATTGATCCGCAGTATGCTGCCACCCTCCATCCCAACAACCGGGGCAGGGTGCTGCGCGCCCTGGAGCTCTATCGCAGCACCGGCATTACGATGAGCGAGCAGCTGCGGCTTTCGCGGCAGAACCCATCTCCGTATCGTGTGCTGCGGCTGGGGCTGACCTTTGAGAACCGGCAGGAGCTTTACGATCGGATCGACCGGAGGGTCGACCGGATGATGCAGGAAGGGCTGCTTGAAGAAGTGCGGGATTTTTACCGCCTGTATGACCCGAAGACCTCGGCGCAGGCAATCGGCTGCAAGGAGTTTCTCCCTTATCTGATGGGGGAGGAGCCGCTGGTTTTCTGTGTGGAGCGCCTCAAACGGGAAACGCGGCGGTATGCCAAGCGTCAGCTGACCTGGTTTCGGCGTAACCCCGAAACGATCTGGCTGGTGCGGGGCGGCGAGACCGGCGACGACCAAGTCCTCGAACGGGCGCTGCAGCTGGCGAAGGAATGGCTTTCCGATGCAGATACAGAATAACAGAAAGGGGAATGGAACATGGCGCAGAATTCCGGAAGATTGATTCATATTCTGCTGGGTATGATGCTGGTGGTTCTGCTGGCTTCCTACAGCCTGTATACGGCGGTGCGGTACTTTTATTCCCCTTATCAGACGGTCACCGCCTTCTCCTACACGATCTCGGACAGCTATTCCGGCAATGCGGTGGCTATTCGGGATGAACAGGTGCTGAACGATTCGTTCGACGGGGTGCTCAGCTATGTCTGTGCGGACGGAGAGGTGGTCATTCCGGGAATGACCATCGCGGAGGTCTATGCTGACGAGTCGGATCTCTCCTGGCAGATGCTGATGGATCAGTATCAGAGTGAAATTGCGCTGCTGCAGGAGGCCCAGCGGACACCCGAACAGTTTTTGACCACCGATTCGCTCTCTGCCCAGATCAATGAAGCGCTGGGGCATGTGATCGACGGCGTCAGCCGGGGGCAGATCGCCGGCCTCACCGAACAACGCAACCGGTTGTCACTGCTGATGGGCAAGCGTCAGATTGCAACCGGACGGGAGAAGGATTTCTCGCAGCGCATCGCCTACCTGGAGGAGGAGTACCGGTATGCCGCGGGACAGATGTCCAAAAGCGTGCAGGAGATTGAGACTCAGATCGGGGGATACTTCTGTTCCGGCATCGACGGCTATGAGAGGATTCTGACCCTCGATTTCGATCACCTCACCGTCGAGGATTACCGAAGGGCAATCAACGGAACCCTCAAGCCCGAAGAACTCTCAGGGGTTGGGAAGGTCCAGCAGGGACACGACTGGTATCTGGGAATCGCAGTTGCCGCCGAGGATCTGGACCGCTTTTCGGTTGGAGCGTCGGTGTTTCTGGATTTCTCCCTTCCGAACTGTACCGACATTCCGGGATCGGTGTTCCAGATTCTCCAGGAGGAGGACGGGGGAGACGGCATCGTTTTTCTCAAAACCAACTACATCAACGAAATGCTGATCAATATGCGCCGTTCCGATCTGACCGTTCGGTTTAAAGCTTACACCGGCCTTCGGGTTCCGGCGCGGGCGCTGCGCTATCAGGGCCAGACCGAGGGGGTCTATGTCAAGCAGGGGGCGCTGATTACCTTCAAGCCGATCGAGCGGGTGTACACCGGGGAGGATTTTGTCCTCTGCTCCGACGCTTCGGATGTGGAAAATCCGCTGCGGCTTTTTGATGAAGTGGTTGTGGAAGGAGTGGATTTGTATGACGGAAAGATTATCTGAGGTCCGCCGCAATGTCGAGATGGTTCGCAGCCGGATTCAGGAGGCGGCATCGGCCGCCGGGCGGGATCCCGCCGAGATCCGAATGATGGCGGTGACCAAGACCCAGAGCGTACAGCGGGTGAACGAGGCGATTGCCGCAGGAGTCACACTGTTGGGGGAGAACCGGGCTCAGGAACTGTTGGAAAAGTATGACGGCTACCACCGGGAAGCCTGCGATATCCACTTCATCGGCCATCTTCAGTCCAACAAGGTCCGCGCGGTGATCGACAAGGTGACGATGATCGAATCGGTTGACCGCTTGTCGCTCGCCCAGGAGATCGACCGCTGTGCAAAGGCGCACGGGCTGGTGATGCCGGTACTGGTGGAGGTCAATATCGGACGGGAGGAGAGCAAATCGGGTGTTCTTCCGGAAAATTTGTCCGGTTTGTTGGAGGAACTGTCCGGTCTGCCCGGCCTGTCGGTACAGGGATTGATGGCGATTCCGCCCAACGTGGAGGATTCCGTCCAAAAAGAAGGATATTTTGAGCAGATGTACCGGCATTTTATTGACATCAAGGCAAAAAAATTGGATAATATCAGTATGACGGTTTTGTCGATGGGGATGTCGCATGATTACCCGTTGGCGATCCGGCATGGCAGCACCATCGTCCGGATCGGACGCGCGTTATTCGGAGAAAGAATGTGAGGGATCATCAATGGGTATGATGGATAAATTTCGCAGCTTCATGGGGATGCCCGACGACGACGATGAGGACGACTACGGCTACGACGAATACGAGGAAGAGCCGGAGGAGCGGGAAGAGCGGTCTTCCCGCGCGGCAAGACGCGCCGCAGCACGGGAACCCGCCGCACAGGAGCAATCCAGTTACGGAAGCGATCACGATTCCGCTTCCAAGGTGCGTTCCAACAAGGTGGTCAATATCGCTGCAACGACCCAGCTTTCGGTCGTGCTGGTCAAGCCGGAACGGTTTGATGATGCCTCTTCGATCGCGGATCACCTCAATGCCAAGCGGACGGTCGTTCTGAATCTCGAATCGACCAACAAGGATGTGTCCCGCCGTCTGGTGGATTTCCTCAGCGGCGTGGCCTATGCCAATGACGGCCAGATCAAACGGGTAGCAAACAGTACCTTCATTATTACGCCGTACAATGTCGATTTTGTTGGAGACCTGCTGGACGAACTGGAAAATAACGGAGTTTATTTCTGAGAATGGCCAGGCCTGCAGCGTTTTCTCCCGACCGGGGAGAGGATCGGGCACTTCTGGCCCGTCTGGAGGATCTGACCGAATCGGCTTCCCGTTGGGGAAAGGTCTGTTCTTCCGCTTTTCTCAGTGAGCATGAACAGGCGGTCGCTGGACAGTTTGTGCCCTCCGGAGATCTGGTAGTCCGGCTGGAGGGAGGGTATCCCGGGGCACAACGGCGGGTCTTTCTGGCTTATCCGCGCCAAATTTCACAGCAGGAAATCGATTATCCCTTTACGGCGCTGTCCATCCTGTTGCCGAAGGGATATTCCGTTTCCCATCGGGACGTCCTCGGTTCATTGATGGCACTTGGCGTCAAACGTGAGACGCTCGGCGATCTGTTGATCGGGGACGGTCTTGTTGTTGTTTTTGCGCTGCGTCCTGCTGCCGCGCTGATTCTCGGCGAGCTGGAGCGGATCGGCAGGGTAGGGGTGCGCTGCTGCGAAGGGGCGCCGTCGCAGCTTCCGGCGGCTTACCGGTTGGAACGCCGCGAAGCGGCCGTCGCTTCGATGCGGCTGGATTGTATTGTTGCCGCAGCGGCCAACGTCAGCCGGACCGAAAGCGCCCGCCTGATTACACAGGGGATGGTGAGCTGTGACGGCCTGGTTTGCTGTACCGCGTCCAGAGAGGTGGCCCCTGGCGAGAACATCTCGATCAGAGGTGTGGGAAAGTTTCGGATTGCAGAGGTGGGGGGACTGACCCGAAAGGGCCGGCTGCATTTCGCCTATGATCAATATTGTTAAAGGAGAACACGGGCATGCTGACTCCAAAAGAGATTTCGGAAAAGACCTTTGACAAAACCTTCGGATTTGGGTACCGCATGGACGATGTCGACGCCTATCTCGATGAGGTAGCCAAGTCGATGACCGAACTGCTCGGACAAAACGCCGATCTGGAGAAAAAGCTGGAAGTCCTCGCGGACAAGCTGACAGAATACCGGGAGGATGAGGAGAGCCTGCGTACCGCGCTGCTCGGTGCCCAGAAATTGGGTGACAGCGTGATCCGGGAATCAAAAACCAAGGCGGAGATCATTATGCGCGATGCCACCATCAAGGCGGAAGCGATGGTCAACAATGCTAAGCGCCAGATTGAACGGGAACAGGTCGGCCTCACTCAGATTCAAAAGGAGGTTGCCTCCTTCAAAAACCGCCTGCTGGATCTCTACAAGCAGCATCTCGAACTGATCAGTGCGCTGCCGGGTACGGTGGAGAAACAGCAGCCGGTTCCGGAAGAAACGGCTGCGGCGGAGCCCGATCTTCCTGCGCCTGAGCCGGTGGCCGATGTGCCTGAACCGGCGCCGGAGCCTCAGCCTGATCCGCTGTTTTCCGCTCCCGCACCGGAGCCCGCCCCCGAGCGGACGTCCGGGGAAGAGGATGTAGTTCCTCCGTTTTTTGCGGGTAACGCAGACGCTGATCCCGATCCCGATTTCCCCGAAGAGGACGAGCCGGAGCCGGAGCATCCCAACGTCAGTTCGAAGTTTGGCGAGCTGAAGTTCGGCAGCGCCTTCAAGCTGACCCATAACGACCAAAAAAGCAAATTCAAATAAATCGCAAGACCGGTTCGTCCGATCGCGCAAAGATCGTGTAAGGAGAGAAAAATCCAATGG
>CASEBP010000028.1 GCA_949285275.1 uncultured Oscillospiraceae bacterium
GGTGGCATGCGGGTTTATATTTCCCAGATTTCGACCGCTACGCTGCGGCGCAGGGCGGGTTTCATAGAGGAATTGGGCAAGAGTTAGAAAATTTTTCCAAATTTTATCGACCCAGACTTCCCCGATCAGAGAAGGAGAGAGGTTTTCTTGAACAATCAGCAGAACAACAATTACGATGAAAATCAAATCCAGGTCCTCGAGGGCTTGGAGGCGGTCCGTAAACGGCCCGGTATGTATATCGGCTCGACCGGACCCCGCGGGCTGCATCATCTTGTCTATGAAATTGTCGATAATTCCATCGATGAGGCCCTCGCCGGATTCTGTACCGATATTGAGGTCGATATTCTGCCCGGTGACATCATCCGGGTCAAAGACAACGGACGCGGTATTCCGGTTGGACTGCATCCCAAGATGGGAATTCCCGCCGTCACCGTTGTCCTTACCGTTTTGCATGCCGGCGGCAAATTCGGCGGCAGTGGGTATAAGGTGTCCGGCGGGCTGCATGGAGTGGGTTCCTCGGCGGTCAATGCCCTGTCTGAGTGGCTGGAGGTTGAGGTTCGCGATGGAAGCCACCGCTATCATCAGCGGTTTGAACGCGGTAAGATTGCGACCGATCTGAAGATAATCGGGGACTGCAGTGATACCGGAACAACCATCACCTTCAAACCGGATGATCAGATTTTTGAGACGGTCGTCTTTGACCGCAATGTGCTGCTGCTGCGGCTGCGGGAACAGGCTTTCCTCAATGCCGGGCTGCGGATTGTACTGCGGGATTCCCGCTGCGAAAACGGGGAGGAGCCGTTTGCAGCAGACCTCTGCTATGAGGGAGGAATCTCCAGCTTTGTCGACTACCTGCATCAGAAGCGGGGACTCGAACCGCTTCATCCTGACGTTATCCATCTCACCGCACAGGACGGCGATCAGATTGCCGAAGTTGCGATGCAGTATAATGACAGCTATAATGAGCTGATCCTTTCCTTCGCCAATAATATCAATACCGTCGAGGGCGGAACCCATGAGGTCGGCTTCAAATCAGGGTTGACCAAGGTGATGAATGATTTTGCCCGGCGGTACAACCTGCTCAAGGAGAGCGACAAAAATCTGACCGGCGAGGATGTCCGGGAGGGGCTGACCGCCATTATCTCGGTCAAACTGACCGAGGCTCAGTTTGAGGGACAGACCAAAGCGAAACTCGGCAATACCGCCATGCGGGGGATGGTCGATTCGCTGGTATCCGAAAAGCTGTCCCAATACTTTGAAGAGAATCCGGCTATCGCCCGTTCCATCCTTGAAAAATCCCTCGGTGCTGCCCGGGCGCGGGAGGCGGCCCGCAAGGCCCGCGAACTGACCCGGCGCAAATCGGCGCTGGAGTCCGCCTCTCTGCCCGGAAAACTGGCCGATTGCTCCGAAAAGGGGACCGACCGCACCGAAATCTATATTGTCGAGGGCGATTCGGCAGGCGGCTCGGCCAAGCAGGGGAGAGATCGCCGCTATCAGGCGATACTGCCGTTGTGGGGCAAAATGCTCAACGTCGAAAAGGTCCGCGCCGACAAGGTTTACGGCAATGACAAGCTTACTCCGGTTATTACAGCGCTCGGCTGCGGAATCGGCGACGAATTTGACCTGGAGAAGCTGCGCTATGACAAGATTATTATTATGGCCGATGCCGATGTCGACGGATCACACATCCGCACACTGCTGCTTACCTTCTTCTTCCGGTATATGCGTCCGCTGATTGAGCAGGGGCACATCTATCTCGCACAGCCGCCCCTCTTCAAGGTTTCCCGCGGCAAACAGGTCCGTTATGCCTACACCGACGAGGATCTTCCCAACGTGGTCAAAGAGGTGGCCCCCAACGGGGAAAAGGTCGATATTCAGCGTTATAAGGGCCTCGGCGAGATGAACCCCGAGCAGCTTTGGGAGACGACGATGGATCCCGAGCGGCGGCTGATGCTGCGGGTCAATATGGAGGATGCCGTTTCAGCCGACGAGGTTTTCTCGGTGCTGATGGGCGACAAGGTCGGCCCGCGCCGGGAATTTATCGAGCAAAACGCGCAGTATGTGATGAATCTTGATATCTGACCGGACGTTTCACGTGAAACATTTGGTTTGACAGGACAGGAGAGGAATACCAGATGGACGATAACAAGCAGGGCCGTCTCATCGACGTCGAGATCGAGAAGGAAATGAAGGACAGTTACCTTGCCTACTCGATGTCGGTGATCGTCGGCCGCGCGCTTCCCGATGTGCGTGACGGACTCAAGCCGGTACACCGTCGGATTCTCTATACGATGTATGAGGCGAACAACACCCCCGATAACCCTTACCGCAAATGTGCCTATACCGTCGGTGAGGTGCTCGGCCGGTTCCATCCCCACGGAGACGGGAGCGTCTATGATGCGCTGGTGCGCCTGGCGCAGGATTTTTCACTGCGGATGCCGCTGGTCGACGGCCACGGAAACTTCGGTTCAATCGATGGAGACCCCGCCGCTGCCTATCGTTATACCGAGGCGCGGATGAGCAAGGCGGCTATGCCGCTTCTGACCGATATCGAAAAGGACACCGTCGATTTCGGCCCCAACTATGATGGCCGCCTTAAGGAGCCGGTTGTACTGCCTTCCCGTTACCCCAATCTGCTGGTTAACGGTTCGACCGGCATTGCGGTCGGCATGGCGACCAATATTCCGCCGCACAATCTCGGCGAGGTAATCGACGCGGTATGTGCGCTGATTGACAACCCCGATGCTTCGGTGGAAGAGCTGATGACCCATCTTCCCGGACCGGATTTCCCGACCGGGGGAATTATCATGGGCAGAAGCGGGATCCGTGCGGCCTATGCGACCGGGCGGGGAAAGATCACCGTTCGTTCCCGCACCGAAATCGAGGAAATGCCCAGCGGCCGCGAGCGGATTGTCGTCACCGAGCTGCCCTACGGGGTCAACAAGGCAAGGCTGATCGAGTCGATCGCCGAGCTGGTCAAGGAAAAGCGGATTGAACAGATTTCCGATCTGCGGGATGAATCAGACCGGGATGGGATGCGGATTGTCGTCGAGCTCAAGCGGGATGCCAATGCTGCGGTGGTGCTCAACCAGCTTTTCTCCTACACCCAGATGCAGGATACCTTCGGGGTTATCATGCTGGCGCTGGCCGACGGAGTTCCGAAGGTGATGAACCTGCGGGAGATGCTGCGCCACTACATCCGCTTCCAGGAGGAGGTTGTCGCGCGCAGAACCCGCTTTGACCTCAAAAAAGCCAAGGAGCGCGCGCATATCCTTGAAGGCCTGCGGCGGGCGGTCGATATCGTCGATGAGATCATCGCGACCATCCGCGCCACCAAAGGCGGAATTCCTGAGGCCAAAGCAGCCATCATCGAAAAGTTTGACTTTGATGAGCCGCAGGCGGCGGCCATTGTAGCTTTCCGGATTGGACAGCTCGCCGGGCTGGAGATCCAGAAGATTCTCGACGAACTGGCCAGCTTGGAGCAGAAGATCGCCGAATGGGAGGCGCTGCTTGCCGACGAACACCGGCTGCTTGGGCTGGTCAAGGAGGAAATTCAGGCCATTGGCGCAAAGTTCCCCAATCCAAGACGGACCGAGATCCAGACGGTGACCGGCGAGGTGGATATCGAGGATCTGATTCCCGAAACGGATTGCGTCATCACCCTAACCCACTATGGCTATATCAAGCGGCAGGCAATCGATACCTATCACACCCAGAAGCGGGGCGGCCGGGGTGTGACCGGTATGAGCCGTCGGGAGGAGGACTTCGTCACCGATCTCTTCCTTTGCTCCACCCACGATTATATTCTCTTCTTCACCAGCCGCGGACGCGCCTACCGAATGAAGGGATACGAGATTCCCGAAAGTTCCCGCAGCGGAAAGGGGATCAATATTGTCAATCTGCTGCCGCTTGAGCAGGGGGAGAAGATCACCGCTGCCATTAAGGCGGACAGCTTTGACGAACAAAGCTATCTCTGCATGGTCACCAAACGGGGTGTGGCCAAGCGAATTTCCCTCTCGGCCTTCCGCAATATCCGCAAGGCGGGTTTGATTGCTGTCTCACTCGACGAAGGGGATGAATTGGGCTGGGTCCGGATGACCCGCGGCGATGAGGATCTGATCATTGCGACCCGCCAGGGCCGGGCAATCCGCTTCGGCGAACAGGAGGTACGGGAGATGGGCCGCAATGCCCGCGGCGTGCGTGCGATCCGCCTTGCACAGGAGGACGAGGTGGTCGGGATGGCTCGGGTACGGCCCGGGAGCTGTCTGCTGACCGTCTCCGAATCGGGACAGGGAAGAAGAACGCCGATTGACGACTATCCGCTGCATTCCCGCGGCGGTCTTGGTGTGCTCAACTACTACACCGGGAAGAACGGTCCGGTGGCCGGCATCAAATCGGTCGATGAGACCGATGAGATCTTCCTGATCTCGGACGACGGGATTATCATCCGGATCAATGCGGCCGATATTGCGGTACAATCCCGCTATGGCGGTGGGGTCCGGGTCATGCGGCTGGCGGAGGGCAGCAAGGTGGTTACCCTTGCGCGGGCGCCCGCCGGCGAAGCGGACGAAGAGGATGAATCCGACGAGGAGCGGGAGGAGGACCTGCCCTCTGACGAGGAGTAACCGGTGCGGCCGCGGGCTTTGTTTCACGTGAAACAGGGTTCGCGGCCGTTTTTTCACAAAGCTCCTGAAGATTTCATAACGCCGTCACAATTCTCTGTTTCAATAAGTACAAAAGATGGGAGGCTAGGCTATGGCAAAGATACTGGTTGTCGACGACGAAGAGAAAATCCGCTTCGTTGTGCGGGAATATGCACAGTTCTCAGGGCACGAGGTCGTCGAGGCATCGGACGGGTCCGGCGCGGTGGAGCTGTGTAAAAAACAAAATTTCGACCTGATTGTGATGGACATCATGATGCCCAAGGTCGATGGATTTTCGGCGGTCAAAGAGATCCGCAAGTTTTCCGATACCCCCGTCATTATGCTTTCGGCACGCGGAGAGGAGTATGACAAGCTTTTCGGCTTTGAGCTGGGGATCGACGATTATGTCGTGAAGCCTTTTTCTCCCAAAGAACTGATGGCGCGGATCGGTGCGGTTCTCGCACGGGGCAGCCGCGAACGGCAGCAGAATCACGAGCTGCTGCAATTTGACGGGCTGACCATCGATATGGCCGGGCGCCGGGTCATCGTCGACGGAAACCCCGCTCAGATGACCCCGAAGGAGTATGAGCTGCTCTTCTATCTTGTAAAAAACCGCGGCATTGCGCTCTCCCGCGAGCGGCTGATCACCGAGGTGTGGGGCTACGACTACTTCGGCGATGACCGGACCCTCGATACCCATATCAAGATGCTGCGCCAGAATCTCGGACCCTACCGCGGCTACATCGTCACGCTGCGCTCGATGGGCTATAAATTTGAACCGCCGGCGGAGCATCAGGGATGAAGGCAAAGCGAAGCATCGAGGGAAAGATCCGGCGCTCGCTGCTTGGCTACACCATCCTGATTGTGCTGCTGCTTTGGGCGTTTCAGATTGTCTTTCTCAATACCTACTACCAGACGATGCAGCGGATGAGCATCCTCAAGGCCGGCAAGCAGGTCGCAGCGAGTGTAGGCCGGGAGGATTTTGAGGAGCAGCTGGAAAACATCTGTTATGAACACCGGATGTGCAGTATGGTGGTCGATGAGAAGGGAAAGAGCTTTTATTCGATCGACATGATGGGACGGGGATGTCTGATTCACAGCCCGTCCCGCTTCTCACTGATCCAGATCATCGAGCCCGTTCTGAGCGGAGAGAGAGAGGAACTGGTTCAGACGGTGCAGGATGAGCACTTCCACAGTATGGGCCTGATCTACGCCCGTGCCTGTACCCTCGAGGAAGGGCAGCGGGTAATAATCGTGCTCAATGCGGGGCTTGATCCGGTCAAATCGACCGAAGGAATCCTCAAAAGCCAGCTGTGGATTATTACGGCGGTACTTGGGCTGATTGCGATCATTATCTCCCGGTTGATCTCGCAGAACATCTCCCGGCCGCTGCAGAATATCTCCCGCAAAGCCCGCCGCCTCGCCAAAGGGGAATACCAGGCCGATTATGACGGCGGCGGACTTGCCGAGATCGACGAGTTGGCCGAAACCCTCAACTTTGCGGCCGAAGGGCTCTCCAAAGTTGAGGATCTCCGGCGGGAACTGGTCGCCAACGTTTCTCACGATCTGAAGACCCCGCTGACCATGATCAAGGCCTATGCCGAGATGATCCGGGATCTGACGGGAGACGATCCAAAGAAGCGGGAAGAACAGCTCGAGGTGATCATCTCAGAGGCGGATCGGCTGACCGCGCTGGTCAGTGTGCTGATCCGGATCTCCCAGGACGAACGGGAGGGACGGGTCTATCACGCCGAACCGTTCGAGATCGGGGAGCGGATTCAGGAGGTCACCCGGCGCTTCGCCCAGACCAATCCCGAATACAGCATCACCTGTGAACTCGAGGGGCCGGCAGAGGTTTCGGCCGATCGGGAGAGCATCGGTCAGGTGCTGTACAATCTGATTTCCAACGCGATCAACTATACCGGAGAGGACAAGAAGGTCTTCGTCAGCCAGCGGCGCACCGAAGCCGGGATGATCCGGGTGGAGATTCGGGACACCGGGCGGGGGATTCCCGCCGATCAGCTGCCGCTGATTTGGGAGCGGTATTACCGCAGCCGCAACACCCATCAGCGGCCGGTGGTTGGCAGCGGACTGGGTCTTTCGATCGTCAAGGGGGCACTTACCGCCCAGAATCTGCCCTTCGGGGTGGAGAGCCAGGTGGGGAAGGGCAGCTGCTTCTGGTTTGAGCTGCCGCTTGCAACCGATGCACCGCCGTTGCCCGCGTCCCAGCCGGATGGGAACGGGGATACGGCTTCCCCCTCCGGCGATGCCGAAAAGCAGCAAAACAAAACTCAGGATTGACGGCAACAAGATACCGGTGGCCCGGGGCTTATAAGCCCCGGGCCTTTTTGTGCTTTCCGGAAGGACAATCGGAACAAAAAATGGAAAAGGCTGTAAAAAAATGAATGTGGCTTTTTAAGAATCCTGCAAATTCTGATACTGAAATTCGGATAAAGCGCATAAAATCAAAAGAAAGGCCGGATATATTGCAAGATTTATTTTAATAGAGACCGAAAAACCAACTTAAGGAACAACATTAGGTCATATACGGCGCACCGGGGCCGTGCTATGATGGAAAAAAACCGGGAAAAGGGGGGAAAACCGGCAGTCCGTGCAGAAGAATTCAGTGGAAAGGAGAAATGGATATGTCCGAAAAGCAAAACGAAGGCTTCTTGTACCACTTTATCAAGGGGATTGAGAGGGTGGGCAACAAGATCCCGCATCCCTTCTACATGTTCCTCTACCTGGCAATCTTCGTCCTGATACTCTCCACAATTCTGGCAGCGGTCGGTGTGTCGGTCACCTATGTCGGTGTCGGCAGCGACGGGACGGTTGCGGAACAAGTCACCGCGGTGAGAAATCTGATCTCGGTTGAATACATGCAGGCCTGTATGGAGGGCTTCGTCAAGACCTACATCAACTTTGCCCCGTTGGGCCTGATCATGGTCATGATGCTTTCGATCGGTTACGCCCAGAGCACCGGCCTGTTTGAGGCGGCGCTTCGCAAATGCCTGCTCGGCGCCCCGGTCTACCTGGTCACCTTTATCCTGTCTCTGGTCGGCGTCTGCGCCAACCTTGCCTCCGACGCGGGACTGGTTCTGTCCGCAACACTGGGCGGCGCCCTCTTCTCCTCGATCGGGCGCAATCCGATTCTTGGTGCGGTCACCGGTTTTGTCTCCTGCTACGGCGCCTGGAGCGCCAATCTGCTGATCGCCGGCACCGACGTGCTGCTCTCCGGTATCACCCAGTCGGCTGCCGAGGGGATGGGAGTCGCCGGACCGACCCACCCGATGATCAACTACTTCTTCATGGCATCTGCCACCTTTGTTGTCGCCGGTATCACCACCTTCATCTCTGAGAAGGTCATGCCGAAGTATATCACCATCGGCAAGATCAACCCGCCTGGAGATATCAATGAGCGGGTTACCCCCGAGCAGAACCGCGGCCTGAAGGCGGCGCTCATCGCGCTGGCGATCTTCGCGGCGGTCATCCTGGTTATGACCGTTCCGTCCAACGGCATTCTGCGCGGCCCCGACGGCAGCCTGATCCCGAAGTCTCCGCTGATCAGCGGCATCGTCTCGCTGCTCTTTGTCCTCTTCGTTGTCACCGGCACCGCCTACGGCTTTGGCGCCGGAACGATCAAGAAGAAGGAAGATATCCCGGTCATGATGGGCGACGGTATTGTCAGCGCCCTGTCCTTCTACGTCGTCGCGCTGCCGGCCGCCTTCTTCGTCCAGTTCTTCAATGACTCCAAGATGGCGACGGTGCTGGCCGTTTCGGGCGGCGAATTCCTCAAGAGCCTCAACTTCAGCGGTATCCCGCTGGCCGTTTCCTTCGTCATCCTGTCGGCGCTGATCAACCTGCTCATCACTGGTGCGTCGGAGAAGTGGATGATCCTCGCGCCAATCTTTGTGCCGATGTTCGCGGTCATGGATTTCTCGCCGGCGCTGACCCAGCTGTGCTACCGGATCGGTGACTCGGTCGCCAACCCGATAGCGCCGGTCAACTACTTCCTGCCGATCTTTATCGCGATCATCTCCCAGTACCGCAAGGAAGACGATCCGCCCTACGGCATCGGTACCGTTATGTCGCTGGTCACCCCTTATTCACTGGCGTACTTCGTCGGTCTGGTCCTGCTGCTGATCGTCTTTATGGTGCTTGGCCTGCCGATCGGACCCGGCGCATCCCTTTACCTGAGCTGATTTTGTGTTATACTGATCGAAAAAGGACAGATCAGGAGGGATAACCATGAAGCTCGGGGTGGTCGGGCCGGACGAAAGCCTGCTGTTGGTGCGCGAGGTCATCGAAAAGGACCGGATTCCCATTGAAATGGTGCCGCTGCAGTACCGCCGCTATACCGAGGCGTTGGCGATGGTTGAACAGCAGCAGCCCTCCCTCGACGCGCTCTTTTTTACCGGAACGCTGCCGTTCCGGTATGTCAGCCGGTTTGTCCGCCCGACCGTCCCGTGGGAACATGTCCCCAACAATATGCTGTCGGTCGCCTATGCGCTGATCAAGGCCGCTTTTATCGAAGGAGCTGATCTCTCCCGGATCAGTACCGACAGCTATACCCGGCGGATGTTTCTCGAAGCCTACCAGGAGACCGGGCTTGACGCCGAAAACGCCGTCATCCTCTGTGCTGCCGACCGCATTTTTTCGGAGGATTACATCGACTATCTTGTTGATTACCACTGCGGCTGCTTTCGCAGCGGGCAGGTTTCCTGCTGTTTCACCGGGATCTGTGAGGTGCGTAACCGGCTTTCCCAACAGGGGATTCCGGCTGCTATGGTGCAGATCAGCTATGAGACGATCGCGCTGCAGATCCACAAGCTGCGGATGCAGTGCGCTGAAAATCTGCCGGTTCCTGATGGGAGCGACCCGCGGATCACCGTCATGGCAGTGGCGCTGCGTTATCCCGAGGAGCACACCATCTTCGGGCAAAACGCGATTGCCCTGCTTCAGCAGAAAAACCGCATCGCCGAAATGATTTATGCCTTCGCTCAGGCGATCGGAGCGGCGATTGTACAGGATAATGAAGGGCGGTTTCTGCTCTTTTCGAGCGGCAGCCGGCTGGAGATCGAAACCGACCGGTTCAGCCGGATTTCGCTGCTCGATCAGCTCTGCGAATTGGATTTGATTGAGCAGGCGGCAATCGGAATCGGAGCGGGGGACGATTGCCAACAGGCCAAGCTCTGCGCTGAAACAGCCCTGCGAAAAGCCTACAGTACCCGGACGAGTTGTGCCTTCCTGGTGAGAAGGCAGACGGTGTACGGTCCGATTATGCCGTTTTCCTCCCGCCAGGGGGAAACCCCTGCCCGGCAGCGGCTGCTGGAGATCTCGGCGCGTTCGGGCATCAGCCTGCGTTCCCTTGAACAGATCGAACTGGCGATCCGGCAGTATGGCATGGAGTATGCGACACCGGTCCAGCTCTCCCAAATCAGCGGCATCAACCCCCGCAACCTAAACCGTATCCTGCAGAAGCTGGAGGACGCCGGTTATCTGTCGGTTGTCGGCAAGGAGTCGCGGGTAGGGATGGGCCGCCCGGGAAGAATCATCAAACTGCATTTCATCGAATAGACCAGAGGACAGAAAAGGAGGCCGATCCATGTATCCTCTTGAAGAAGCCACCATTGCCCGCCTCCAGCGGGATCTCAGCGACGGGAAGGTGACCTCCCGCGGGCTGGTGCTCGGATATCTTGAGCGTATCGCCCGGATTGACAGTGTGCCGGGCGGGCTCAACTCGGTCCTCGAGGTCAATCCCGAAGCCCTCTCCATCGCCGACCGGCTCGACCGGATGCGCGCCGAGGGAAAGGTGCTCTCGGGCATGCACGGGATCCCCGTGCTGCTCAAGGACAATATCAATACCGCCGACCGGCTGCATACCTCGGCGGGTGCCCTTGCTCTCAAGGATCACTTTGCGGCGCAGGACGCCTTTCTGGTCTCGCGGCTGCGCGAAGCCGGTGCGCTGATTCTGGGCAAGGCCAATATGACCGAATATGCCAACTACATGTCCTATCATATGCCGGGTGGCTACAGCTCGCGGGGCGGACAGGTGATTTGTCCCTATGACCCCGCTGTCAACCCGATGGGATCCAGCTCCGGATCGGCTGTTTCGGCTTCGGCAAGCCTTTGTGCGGCCGCCGTCGGGACCGAAACGAGCGGATCCATCCTTTATCCGGCCGCAGTCAATGGCATTGTTGGACTCAAACCTACCGCTGGCCTGATCAGCCGCAGCGGAATCTTTCCGATCTCCTGCACCCTCGATACCGCTGGCCCGATGGCCCGCACGGTGGCCGACGCGGCCGCCCTGCTGGAGGCGATCGCCGGGGAGGATGAGGCCGATCCGCAGACCTGCCGCTCCAATCCCCAGCCCTACACCGCTCTGCTCGACCGTGTGCCGCTGCGGGGCCTTCGCATTGGGATCAGCCGGATTTCCACCCAGCCGGAGGCGGCAGCACAGCGGATCCAAGCTCTGCTTTCGCTGCTGCAGGAGGAGGGGGCGGTCCTCGTCGAGGTGCGCCCGTTCGAATCGGTGGATGGGGTCCAGGCAATCATGCGCCATGAATTCCGCGCCGCCGTGGATTACTATCTCAGCCGGGAGCGGGCGGATGTCGCAACCCTGTCGGATATCGTTCTCTTCAACCAGCAAAACGCGCCCACCGCGCTGCGTTACGGGCAGCAGCGGATGGTCGATGCTCACAACGATTCAAGCGCCCGGCATATCGATCCGCCCTATCTCCAGACGCTGATCGACCGGGAGCGGGATGCCCAGGCCCTTGATGCACTGTTTGAAGAGAAATCGCTCGATCTGATCCTGATGACCGACCGGACCAACTACCCGGCCTACAGCGGCTTTCCGGCCCTTAACCTGCCGCTCGGGCGGGGGGAGGACGGCCTGCCGGTCTGCAGCCTTTGGATGGCCCGCCGGTTCGATGAGGCGCGGCTGCTTGCGGCAGCCCATCAGGTCGAACAGCGGCTCGGACCCCGGTTTGCTCCTACCCTTGGATAAGAAAAGAAGAAGGAAGCGGCGCTGTCCATCCGGGACGGCGCCGTTTTTTGTGTCAAATGGAAGTGGCACGGATGCCAAGCCAGCGAGCTCGACGGTTTGACGGGGGAATGCAACAATTTTTGCCGTTTGAAGCACTGATTGGACGAAGAAGAAAATCATGTGAACCGAAAGGAGAATCAGCCATGAAACGGCATCGCTTGTTGACGGCGGCGGCACTGCTGCTTGCCCTTTCGCTTTTGATCACCGGCTGCGGCGGGTCCAGCGCGGCCAGCACCGCTGCGGCCTCCGCTGAAGTGGCCATCCAACGGGCTCCCACCGCTCCTGCGGAAATGGCGGTTGCGACCGATGCTTCCGGCTTTGCCAACGGGAGCCTGCAGGAAAGCGATGTGGCTGCCGCGCTGCCCGCCGACCGCAAAATTGTGCGAAACGCCTGGCTCTCCCTTGAAACGAAGGAGTTTGACGAGGCGCTGTCCGCCCTTGGGTCGCTGATTTCGGAGAGCGGCGGCTATATCGAGCAGCAGAGCGAGGAGGGGAGAAGCCTCTATCAGAACGATGGCTACTACTCCCGCCGCGCCACCCTGACCGCCCGCATTCCCGCCGAAAAGCTCGATGAAGTGATCAACCGGACAGGGGAGATCTGCAACATCGTCTCCCGCAGCACCTCCGCGGAGGACATCACCGACCGGTACTATGACAGCGAAGCGCATCTGCGTTCCCTTGAGCTGCAGGAGGAGCGGCTGCTGGAGATCCTCTCCAAGGCCGAGCAGCTCGAGGAGGTCATCACCCTCGAGCAGGCGCTGTCCGACGTCCGGTATGAGATCGAGTCGCTGACGGCGGCGCTGCGCCGGATGGACAGCCAGGTCACCTATTCCAGCCTGTCGATCACCCTCGAAGAGGTCGTCGATTATCAGAAGCCGGCAACCCAGCCGAAATCGTTCGGTGAACGGGTGGCTGCCGCTTGGGAGCGTTCGCTCAACCGGGTTGGGCAGATCGCTCAGGAGCTGGTCATCTTTGTAATCGAGGTGGCGCCGAGCGCCGTGATCTTCCTGCTGCTGCCGCTGGCGCTGATCCTGCTGGTGATCCGTCTGCTGACCCGGCACAGGAGGCCTGGCGTCCCGCCGCGTCCGTCCGGAAAGGCCCCTTCCTCCGACCAGAACCAGCCGCCGAAGCAGGGCTGATCTCCGCTTCGGAAAGCCCAAAGGCGAGGATCCCGAAAAAGCGTGCCGCTGCCGCGGCTGAGCGGGCAGCGCGATGCAGAAAAGACCGTACAAGCGGGGGAAGGAGGAGAAAATGGACCGAAAAATGATCGCAGGAATAATGCTGACCCTGGTCGGGTTGGTATTTTCGGTGTTTTCCTACGGTTATACCGTGATGAACCCCTATGTCTATAACGGGACGAGCGGGCTGATGGCCGGATTTTTGGGCAACGATACGCTGATTCCCTTTGTTCTTTCCACCGCCGTCATGGCGGCAGGACTGCTGATCTGCCTTTGGGAGGCCTACCGCCGGGACCGGTGACCTCCGCCTGTTCGGATCAAAACAAAACCTCCCGCTCCGAAAACCGGGGCGGGAGGTTTTTTGTGAGTCCCGGCGCAGAAAGCTCCGGCCGGACGGGGTTTCAAAACAGATCAGCGGGTGAAGTAGTGTACCGCGCCGAGGAAGAGCTTCTGCTCCTTCTCGCCGGGGATATTCTTGTGTACGAAGGCGCCGCACCGCTCCGAATGGCCCATCTTTGCAAGGATCCGCCCGTCGGGGGAGGTGATCGCCTCGATCGCGCAGTCGGAGAAGTTGGGGTT
Organism: uncultured Oscillospiraceae bacterium; assembly: GCA_949285275.1. Lineage (GTDB taxonomy): Bacteria > Bacillota > Clostridia > Oscillospirales > Ruminococcaceae > Yanshouia. The sequence continues at coordinate 13,449 of CASEBP010000028.1, forward strand.
GAATTCGGTGTCAAGGGTGGGATTGCCGTCGAGATCAACGTACTGGGCGGCGATCTGTCCGTTTTCGGCGAGCTGGCGGATCAGGGCGGGATCGGCGACAAACCGGCCCTCTCCGTGCGAAACGGGGATCCGGTGGAGGCTGCCGACCTTCTCATACATCAGCCAGGGGGAGCGGTTGGAGCAGATACGGGTGGTAACCATCTTGGACTGGTGGCGTCCAATCCGGTTGAAGGTCAGGGTAGGGGCGTTATCGGTCGGTTCGGTGATCTTACCGAACGGGACCAGCCCCAGCTTGACCAGCGCCTGGAAACCATTGCAGATGCCGAGCATCAGGCCGTCTCGGTGTTCAAGCAGGTCGCAGACCGCGTCGCCGATCCGCGGGTTGCGGAAGAAGGCGGTGATGAACTTGCCCGATCCCTCCGGTTCGTCGCCGCCCGAGAAACCGCCCGGTACTGCGATGATATTGCAGGAGCGAATGAGCCGCTCAAATTCGCGGGCCGACCACTCGATGTCGGTGGCCGAGAGGTTGCGGACGATAAAGGTCTCGGTTTCGGCGCCGGCCCGCTCAAAGGCGCGGGCAGTGTCATATTCGCAGTTGGTACCGGCAAAAACCGGGAGGAGAACCTTCGGCCGGGCAACCCTGATAGCCGGGGAGGGCCATGTGGTGGTCTCCCGGTCGGTAAAGGTCGGAACAGCGGTTTTGGGGGTGGGCAGGCGGTAGGGGTAGACCGGCGCCAGACGGTTGGCATAGCCTTCGAAGTACTCGGCGAGGTCAAACCGTTCGCCGTTATGCAGCAGGGCAAACTCCCCGATTGTTTCACCGATTCGGATCGCACCGTCAGGCAGCTCGTCGCAGCAGATGATAACAGCAGAGGGATGGCGCTCGAACCAGAAGCTGTCGGTGAAGCCATCGGCGAGGCGGACCCCCAGCCGGTTGCCCAGCGACATCTTGAACAGGCCTTCGATGACGCCGCCGGTTGAGCAGACCCAGGCGGCCCGCACCTGTCCGGCCTGAACCAGCCGTTCGAGGTCGTCGATAACCTGACGGACGCTGTCGAGGTCGGGGACCCCGTTTTGGTCGACAGCGGGCATCATCAGGCCAACCGGAGAACCGGCGCGCTTAAACTCAGGGGAGAGGATGGTATCCGCGCCGGCGACCGAAACGGCAAAGGAGACGAGGGTCGGCGGCACGTCGATGTTCTCAAAGCTGCCCGACATCGAATCCTTTCCGCCGATCGCGCCGCATTCAAGTGCGAGCTGGGCGTCAAGGGCGCCGAGCAGGGCGGCCAGCGGCTTGCCCCAACGGGTTTCATCCCGGCGCAGCCGCTCAAAGTACTCCTGGAAGGAGAGCCAGCAGCGCTTGCGCGAACCGCCGGCGGCGACCACCTTGGCAATCGATTCGCAGACGGCGACAACGGCGCTGGCGTAGGGATCGGCGATGGTCGGGTCAAAGCCATAGGCCATAATCGACGCGGTATTCGTTTCGCAGCCCAATACCGGGATTTTGGCCGCCATCGCCTGAGTCGGGGTCTCCTGATACTGTCCGCCAAACGGTGCAAGGACGGTATTTCCGCCGATCGACGAGTCAAACCGTTCGACCAGCCCCTTTTGGGAACAGACGTTGAGATCGGTCAGGGTGCGGCGCATCCGTTCGCCGAAGGAGTGGTAGCCGTGATCCTCCCCGATGGGGGAAGGCGCGGTCACCCGCACGCAGATATGCTTGGAAGCGCCGTTGGAGCTCAGGAATTCACGGGAGAGGTCAACGATACGGCTGCCGCGCCAGCTCATCCGCATCCGGCCGGTGTCGGTAACCTTCGCGACGGGGGTACCCTGAAGGTTTTCGGTTGCGGCCAGTGCGAGGAACCGTTCGACATCTCCGGCGCTCAGAACGACCGCCATCCGCTCCTGCGATTCGCTGATTGCCAGCTCGGTACCATCGAGTCCCTCATACTTTTTCGGTACGGCATCAAGGTCAATGTCGAGGCTGTCGGCCAGCTCGCCGATCGCCACCGAAACGCCGCCCGCGCCGAAATCGTTGCAGCGTTTGATCATCCGGGCCGCCTCCGGATTGCGGAAGAGCCGCTGCAGCTTGCGCTCCTCGGGGGCATTGCCCTTCTGCACCTCGGCGCCGCACTCGGCGAGACTGTCGGCTGAATGCGCTTTGGAGGAGCCGGTCGCACCGCCGCAGCCGTCCCGTCCGGTCTTTCCGCCGAGCAGTACAACGATATCGCCTGGTTCGGGGGAGAGGCGGCGGACGTTTCCGGCGGGGGCCGCGGCAATCACCGCGCCGATCTCCATCCGCTTGGCGACATAGCCGGGGTGATATACCTCATGCACCAGACCGGTCGCCAGGCCGATTTGATTGCCATAGGAAGAATAGCCCGCTGCCGCGCCGGTGACGATCTTGCGCTGCGGCAGCTTGCCGGGAATGGTCTCCGAGACGGGCAGCAGCGGATCTGCCGCACCGGTTACCCGCATCGCCTGATAGACGTAGCTGCGTCCCGAAAGCGGGTCGCGGATTGCGCCGCCCAGGCAGGTGGCTGCACCACCGAACGGCTCGATCTCGGTCGGATGGTTGTGGGTTTCATTTTTGAACATCAGCAGCCAGTCTTCGCCGTGGCCTCCGGCGTCGACGGTGATTTTGACCGAGCAGGCGTTAATTTCCTCCGATTCGTCGAGATCAGGGAGCAGACCGCGCTTTTTCAGCGCTTTGGCGCCGATGGTGGCCAGATCCATCAGGGTGACCGGGCGGTCGTTGCGGCCCAGCTCAGCGCGCAGCTCGAGGTAGCGCTTAAAGGACCGCCGAACGGTCGGCGACTCGATCTGGACGTGTTCAAGCACGGTCGAGAAGGTGGTGTGACGGCAGTGGTCCGACCAGTAGGTATCGATCAGTTTCAGTTCGGTGAAGGTGGGACAACGCCCCTCTCCGGCAAAGTACTCCTGGCAGAAGGCCAGGTCATCGAGATCCATCGCGAGGCCATAGCGTCCGATCATCTCTTCAAGGCCGTCGCGGTCGAGGTCAAGGAAGCCGTCGAGCACCGCAACGTCAGGCGGGACGGGATATTCCGTTTCGAGGGTCTCGGGCAGCGCCAGCGACGCCTCGCGGCTCTCAACAGGGTTGATCAGGTAGTGCTTGATCTCCTGTTTCTGCCTCTCGGTCAGTTCCCCTTCAAAGAGATAGACCCGGGCGCAGCGAATCAGCGGGCGTTCCTTCTGGGTCTGAAGCTGGATGCACTGAGCGGCTGAGTCGGCCCGCTGGTCGTACTGGCCGGGCAGGTATTCGACGGCGAAGAGAAAGCCGCCGGTTTCAGGCAGTGCGTCGTAGGCCAGATCGACCTGCGGCTCGCCAAAGACGGTCATCCGGGCTGCAGCAAAATCCTGAGCCGAGATCCGCTGGGCGTCATAGCGGTTGAAGATTCGAACCGCGGTCAGTCCCTCCAGCCCCAGTGCCGAGCGCAGGTCAGCGAGGACCCCGTCTGCTTCGACCGCATAGGGCCGTTTTTTCTCGATGAACACACGATATACCGCCATCTTCATTCTCCTTCTCCAGATTCAGTGTTGGGGTTGAACAATATGCCGTGGCATCCGGTTTCGATCGCCCTGTCGAGCAGGACATCGAGCCAGCCGCCCGCCGCAGCGGCCTGTCCCGGAGGAAAGACCTGTACATAGAGGTAATTATCGGTATAACCGCCCCCGGTTGCTTCGAGCAGGACCCGGGCGCGCCGCCCGACCTGGGTGCGGGCGAAGGCCTCGCCCGACCGGCGGCAAAGGGCTGAAAGGATGGCCGCCCGCTCCCGCTTGAGCGGTCCGGGGACCTGTCCGGGCATCGAGGCGGCAGCGGTACCGGCGCGGGGAGAGTATTCAAACACATGTCCCCGCAACAGTCCAACCGCTTCGACGGTGCGGCAGGTGGTCTCAAATTCGGTATCGGTCTCACCGGGAAAGCCGGCGATCAGATCGGTGGTAATCGACGGATTGGAAAACCGTCTGCGGATTCCTTCGACGGTCTCAAGGTATTCGGCAACAGTATAATGCCGGTTCATCCGGCGCAGCGTTTCGTCACAGCCCGACTGCAGGGCGAGATGAAACTGCGGACAGAGCCGCGGAAAGCAGGCGAGCTTGTCCCAGTCCGCCGGAGAAAGCAGGTCAGGTTCGACCGAGCCGAGGCGGATTCGGAAATCGCCCGGCACCGCTTCGCAGGCGGCGACCGCCTCGGGCAGCGAGGATCCCCAGCTGCTGCCGTAGCGGGAAAGGTTGATGCCGGTCAGAACAATCTCGCGGTAGCCGGCCGTTACAAGGCGGCGCACCTCGGCGGTGATCTCGCCGGGGGAACGGGAGCGCACCGGACCGCGGGCAAACGGGATGGCGCAGTAGGAGCAGAAATGGTCGCAGCCGTCCTCGATCTTGAGATAGGCCCGCTGGAAGCTGTCGTCAAACCGGTCGACCGACAGCGGCTCAAACGCGACGCCGGGGGAGAAGGCAGGGATGGCAACCTGTCGCTGCCGGGTCTTCAAATATTCCTGCACCAGGCAGATCAGGTTGGCACGGTCGAGCGAACCGGTGACGATATCGGCTTCGGGCAGCGCGCAGGCAGCCTCAGGGGAGGCCTGCGGCAGGCAGCCGGTCAGCACCAGCACCGCGCCGGGCGATTCACGGCGCATCCGCCGCAGCGCCTGGCGGCTTTTGCGGTCGGCGGCGGAGGTGACGGTGCAGGAATTGACGACGACGACATCGGCCTCGCCGTTCGGCACGACGGTAAAGCCATAAGCCGAAAACAGCCCTTCGAGCGCCTGGGTTTCATATTGATTGACCCGGCAGCCGAGCGAAAGGAAACGAACCCGCATCAAACCCCTCCCTGCCGCGGTGGTTCCGCGAGTGATCCGGCAAACGGCGGATAATTTCGTACCTATTATAGTAAAATTGTGGAACAAACGCAAGGCGTTTGACCCCTTCCCCGCCTGCCCAAAACGCCGAAAATCCTCCACCACCCCCCTCATAACTTGGTCATCACGCCGCATATACTCAAAACAGCGCCGTCCGCCGCAGCAAACCGTTTCGAAGGCGGGCGGGAAATTCGGTGCAAAACGGCTTACCGGGGGAGGCAAGGTGCAATACTATGGCAAAACACAGTGGAAGAATCGCGCGGCTGCTCGCGGTCTGTCTGTTCGTGGGGCAGCTGCTCACCCCGCTGGCGGCGGCCGACGCAGCACAGGACGCGCTGGCACAGATTCCCTGCGAGTCGGCGATCCTGATGGAGCAGCAGAGCGGGCGGGTGCTGTTTGAAAAGCAGGCGGATCTGGCGATGCCGCCGGCCTCGATCACCAAGATCATGACCCTGCTGCTCGTTTTCGAGGCGCTCGAGGCGGGACAGTTTTCTCTGGATACGACGGTCACCTGCTCGGATTATGCGGCGTCGATGGGAGGCTCACAGATCTGGCTCGAACCGGGGGAGAAGATGACCGTCGAGGAGCTGATCAAGGCGACGGCCGTCTCCAGCGCAAATGATGCGGCGGTGGCGCTTGGGGAGCTGGTGTCTGGCAGCGAGGAGGCATTTGTCGCCCGGATGAACGAGCGGGCGAAGGAACTGGGGATGACCGGCACCACCTTTTACAATGCGACGGGGCTCGACGAGGAGGGGCATGTCAGCACAGCCCGGGATATCGCCATCATGTCCCGCGAACTGTTAAAACACCCGCAGATCACCGAATACAGCACGATCTGGATGGATACGCTGCGGGGCGGAGAGACCCAGCTGGTCAACACCAATAAGCTGGTGCGGTATTTTGACGGAACAACCGGATTAAAAACCGGTACAACCGATTCAGCCGGCTATTGCCTCTCGGCGTCGGCGACCCGGGATCATCTGCCGCTGATCGCGGTGGTACTCGGTGCAAAAACGGGAGATGAGCGCTTCGGAGCGGCCAAGGGATTGCTGGAATATGGATTTTCCCACTATGAATCGGCCGAAACGCCGCCGCCATCCCCGCCGCTCGAGCCGCTGCCGGTGCAGGGTGGTGTCAGCCGGACGGTCGAACTGGTCAGTGGAGCGCCCGAGCGGATTCTGGTCGAGAAGGGGCGGTCCGGCGAGCTGACCGAGGAGCGGGAGCTGAAAGAATCTCTCCCGGCACCCTTTGAAGCCGGGACACCGGTTGGGACGGTCCGGCTGCTGCTCGACGGGGAGATGGCCTGCGAATACCCGGTGCTGACGGCACAGGGGGTGGAGCGGATGACCCCCGGGGCGGCGCTGGGACTCTTCTGGAAGGAACTGACCCGGATGCGGCGGGATTCGACCGAATAATTTCATGGCCGGACGGTTGAAAACGGGGCGGCTTTCGTGTAGAATGGGTACAAAGGGAAAGGAGTTGAAAAGCCGATGGCACTTTCCATTGATTTTACCCATCTCGATTCGATGATCCCGCCGGCCGAGCGCCGACGGATTGCCCCGGAGATCCTCTCCGCCCAGCGCACACTGCTGGATCGGAGCGGAGCAGGCAACGATTTCCTCGGCTGGGTCGACCCGGCTGCCCTCAATTCCCCGCAGGACCTCTCCCGGCTTGAGGCCTGTGCGAAACGGCTGGCCGCCCAGAGCGGTGCGGTGCTTGTTGTGGGAATCGGCGGTTCTTATCTGGGGGCGCGGGCGGCGGTCGAATACCTCGTTTCGCCGATGTATAACAGCATTCCCAAACAGACCCCCGATCTCTGGTTTGTCGGCAACGATGTGTCGGCCTCCCATCTCTCGGATGTGCTGGCAGCCTGCCGCGACAAGGAGATCTCGGTCATTGTCATCTCCAAGTCCGGTACGACCACCGAGCCGGCCGTCGCCTTCCGAATCCTCAAGAAGGAGCTGGCCCGCCGCTATGGTGCCGGGGCGGCTTCGAGGGTCGTCGCGGTTACCGACAAGGCGCGCGGCGCGCTGCTGACGATGGCCCGGGCTGAAGGGTATGAAACTTTTGTCATTCCCGATGATGTTGGCGGGCGGTATTCGGTGTTGACCCCGGTGGGGCTGCTGCCGATTGCGCTGGCCGGCGCGGATATTCGGGGCCTGCTCTCTGGCGCGGCCGATGCCGCTGCCTACTGTGCGTCCCCCGACTTTGACAGCAACCTCTGCCTGCAGTATGTCGCAGCACGTCACCTGCTGCTGCGGGCTGGCCGTTCGGTCGAGCTGTTCTGCGGGTGGGACCCCTGCTTTACGATGACCGCCGAGTGGCTCAAGCAGCTCTTCGGCGAGAGCGAGGGGAAGCAGCACAAAGGGCTCTTCCCTGCATCGGCCGGCTTCACAACGGACCTGCATTCGCTCGGGCAGTTTATCCAGGACGGCAGCCGGGTGCTGTTTGAGACGGTTGTCTCGATCGGTGAGGATACTGCTTCCCTCTCGGTGGAGGCCGAACAGGGGGATCCTGACGGTCTCAACTACCTGGCCGGGATGTCGCTCGGGGAGATCAATCACCGGGCTCAACGGGCGGTTGCGCTGGCCCATCAGGCCGGGGGAACCCCGTCGATGATCCTGTCGACCCCGTCGCGTTCGGCCTACGAATATGGCTGGATGCTCTATTTCTTCGAATTCGCCTGCGGGGTCAGCGGGTACGCGCTGGGGGTCAATCCCTTTGACCAGCCCGGTGTGGAGGACTACAAGAAAAATATGTTTGCCCTGCTGGGCAAGCCGGGCTACGAAGCTCTGGCGGCGCAGCTCTCGAACAAGTGATCAGGCGGACTTTGGGGTACAAAGACGCTGAAAATCTAGGAGGTAACAAGTATGATTAAGCTGATTGTGGGACACAAGGGCTCCGGGAAGACCAAGACGATGATCCAGATGGCCAACGACGCGGTCAAAACCTCGAACGGCAACGTGGTCTGTGTCGAAAAAGGAATCCAGCTCAACTATGATCTCAACTATCAGATCCGTCTTATCGACATCGATCAGTACGGGATCAGCGACTACAATGCGATGTTCGGCTTCCTCTGCGGGCTGATGGCCGGAAACTATGACATCACCGATATCTTTGTCGATGCGACCTTTAAAGTTTGCGGCAAGGATCCGGAGAAGTTTGCCGATATGATCGACCGCCTCTACAAGCTTACCTCCGCCAACGGCCTGACCGTTGTCTTCACCGCCTCCTGTGAGCCGGAAGAGCTGCCCGAGCGAATCAGAAAGTACCAGATCTGATTGCCAAAACCAAAAGCGGGAATCCCCGATCGGGGACTCCCGCTTTTTTTGTGTCCGACATTACTGGACAAGATGGACATTGAGGTGAGGATAGCTCATTTCGACGCCGTGGGCATCAAATTCCTCCCGGATCGCCTCGAGCAGGGCAAACCGGGTCGGCCAGTAGTCGGTGTTGGAGACCCAGACCCGCAGCGTATAGACAATCTGGCTGTCCCGGTATTCCAGGACGTTGACAAAGGGAGCGGGATCAGCAAGAATGGCGTCCATCCGTGCCGCTGCCGCGAGCAGCGCCGCCTTGACGGAGGATGCCGGCGACTCATAGGAGGCACCGATTTCAAGATCGATCCGGCGGTTGGGCTCGGCCGAGTAGTTGGTGATCTTGGCGGCAGAGATATCGCCGTTCGGGACGCTGATGAGCTTGTTATCGACCGTTGCAAGCTTGGTATAGACCAGGCCGATCTCCCGCACCGTTCCACCGACCCCGCCGGCTTCGACGTAGTCTCCTACCGCGAAGGGCTTGGAAAAGAGAATCAGGATGCCGCCCGCGATGTTGGACAGGGTGTTTTGCACCGCGAGGGAGACGGCCAGTCCGATGACGCCCAGCGCTGCGATCAGCGAAGCAACCGGAATTCCCAGCTTGTCCGCGACGATCAGGGCGATCAGAATCAGCAGACCGATATCGATGGAGGACCGCAAAAAGGCATGCAGTGACGGATCGATTTTGGAGGAGCTGATGGCGCGCTCGGCTAGCTTCATCAAAAACCGCTTGATAAGCAGGCAGATCACCAGCACCAGCAGGGCAGGCAACAGATTGGACAGGGTGATGGTTCCGATTGAAAATCCGGTCAGAGCGGAGAGGTAACTGGACAAATCCATAGCGTTGGACTCACTTTCTGTAAAAATGAATTACCGGCGGTTGGCGCGGTTGAGCAGCAGCTCCGAGAGGACATTATAGCCCGCCTCAACGTCGGCCCATTCGATCGATTCGTTGGGGTTGTGGCTGATGCCGCCGTGGCAGGGGATAAAGATCATCCCCGTGTCGATCAGCGGTGCGGTGTTCATCGCGTCGTGGCCTGCGCCGCTGGGCATGATATGATAGGGAAGGCGGCAACGCTCGCAGCTCTTGCGGATCGCATGCATCATCGACGGCGCCATATGTACCGGCTCGTCCCGGCTGATCAGCGAGATTTCCCCCTTGACTCCGCGGGTTTCACAGATCCGTTTGAGACTCCGCCGGACCCCTGCGGTGCAGCGGTCGATGCTGTCGATGTCGGTGCCCCGGATGTCGATGCTCATCATCACCTGGCCGGGGACGACGTTCA
>CASEBP010000029.1 GCA_949285275.1 uncultured Oscillospiraceae bacterium
CTGCACTCTCCGGTTTTCTTTCTTTATACCCTGCAAACGGGAAAATTCCCCGGATCGGATTGCTATTTTTGTCCGATCAGGCTATAATGGGAATGAAATCGCCCCCTCGTGCGGGGGCGGCGAACGACTGTGATAAAACTGGGAGGCAACTGAAATGACGACCAACAAAACCGTTCTGGCATGGATCGACGAAGTCGTCGCTCTGTGCAAGCCTGACAGCGTCTTGTGGATTGACGGCAGCGATGAGCAGGCCGATCTGCTCCGCAAGGAAGCGCTCGGTACCGGGGAACTGATTGCCCTCAATCAGGATAAGCTGCCCGGCTGCGTGCTGCACCGTTCCGATCCGCTCGACGTCGCCCGCGTGGAGGACCGCACCTTCATCTGCTGCCGCAAGGAAGAGGACGCCGGCCCCACCAACAACTGGTTTGATCCCAAGGAAGCCTACCCCACCCTGCGTAAGCTCTATGACGGCGCGATGAAGGGCCGTACCATGTATGTCATTCCTTATGTGATGGGACCGCTCGGTTCTCCGTCGGCCAAGATCGGTATCGAGGTAACCGATTCGATCTATGTCACCCTCTCGATGCTGATTATGACCCGCGCCGGTCAGTGTGCGCTCGACCAGCTCGGCGATTCGAACGACTGGGTCCGCTGCCTGCATTCCAAAGCGGAGCTGGATCCCGCCAAGCGCTATATCTGCCACTTCCCCGAGGACAATGCCATCTGGTCGATCAACTCGGGCTATGGCGGCAACGCCCTGATGGGCAAGAAATGCTTTGCGCTGCGTATTGCGTCCTACCAGGCCAAAAACGAGGGCTGGATGGCCGAGCACATGATGATCCTCGGTATCGAGGATCCGCAGGGCAACACCCGCTATGTCGCTGCCGCCTTCCCCTCGGCCTGCGGCAAGACCAATCTCGCGATGCTGATCCCGCCTGAGGTCTATAAGGAGAAGGGCTACAAGGCCTGGTGTGTCGGCGACGATATCGCCTGGATGCGGATCGGTGAAGATGGCCGGCTCTATGCGATCAACGCCGAGAAGGGCTTCTTTGGCGTCGCGCCTGGCACCAATGCCAAGTCCAACCCCAACGCGCTGGCCACCACCACCCGCAATACCATCTTCACCAACGTCGCCCTCAACCTCGACGACAATACCGTCTGGTGGGAAGGGCTGGATAAAAACCCGCCCAGAAATGCACAGGACTGGAAGGGCAATCCCTGGAATCCCGATATGGATGTCAAGGCGGCCCATCCCAACTCCCGCTTCACCGCGCCGGCCGAAAACTGCCCGGTCATCAGCGACAAGTTCAATGACCCGCAGGGCGTGCCGATTGACGCAATCATCTTCGGCGGCCGCCGTGCCAAGACCGCACCGCTGGTCTATCAGGCCCGCGAGTGGGAGCATGGCGTCTTTGTCGGCTCGATCATGGCTTCCGAAACCACCGCCGCCACCACCGGAAAGGTGGGCGTGGTGCGCCGCGATCCGATGGCGATGCTGCCGTTCTGCGGCTACAACATGGGCGATTACTGGCAGCATTGGCTCGATATGGGCAAAAAGCTCGGCGACAAAGCCCCGAAGATCTTCAACGTCAACTGGTTCCGTCTCGACGATGAGGGACACTTCATTTGGCCCGGCTTCGGCGACAACATGCGGGTCATTATGTGGATCCTCGGCCGCGCCGATGGCTCTGCTCATGCGGTGGAGACGGCGATCGGCTATGAGCCCTCCCCCGAGGACATCAACCTCGACGGGCTGGACTTCTCCAAGGAGCAGTTGGCCGAGATTCTGGCGGTCGATCCCGCTCTCTGGCGCGAGGATATGGAGAGTGTTGAACAGTTCTACGCCAAATTCGGCGACAAACTTCCGAAGGAGCTCCGCAACCAGCTGAATGCGCTCAAACAGCGCCTGGGTTAACTGCCATGATGAGGAAAATGATGATGGATTCTGAAAGAATTGCGCTCAGCCGCATCCGTTGGCGGGCGATCGTCGGGATTGTGACCGTCTGCGTCGGCTGCGCCTGCTTTGTGCTCAGCTGCGTATCCGCCATGATCCTGGCCGGACGGGAATAACGTCCGCCGCCGGTTCCGGACATGGCCCCCGGCATCCGCGGACGGGTTTGTTCTCGGACGGGTGGTTCCTGGTCCTTGCCGGCACCGACCCTCTCGGTTTTTCCGGCGCGGGGTTTTCTCCGCGCCGGTTTTCCTTTTTCGCCACCTGCCCGCTGCTGGGATTGGGCCGGTCCTCCGGCGGGCGCTGCAAAATCCATCAGGGGGGCTTTTATGAACCGCCGGGGCATCATCTACAATTCGCCTGTCGTTCTGACCTTTGCATTGCTGTCGTTGGCCATCCTGCTGATTTCGCAGGCCACCGGAGGCTGGCTGATGGACCGTTACTTCACTCTCTATCGCAGCGGCTGGACCAACCCGCTGACCTATCTGCGTCTCTTCACCCATGTGCTGGGCCATGCGAGCGGCGAGCATTACAGCGGAAATATGATGCTGCTGCTCCTGACCGGGCCGATGCTGGAAGAAAAGTACGGAAGCCGCCGGCTGCTGCTGGTGATGCTTTGCACCGCCGTGACCACTGGACTGCTTCACCTCTTTCTGTTTCCCGACTACGGGGTGTTGGGCGCCAGCGGGATTGTCTTCGCCTTCATCCTCCTCTCCTCGATCACCGGAAGCCGCAGCGGTCAGATTCCGCTGACCCTCATCGTCGTTGCGGTGCTTTATCTCGGCGGTGAGGTGATTGATGCGGCCCTTGCCGCCAACCAGCAGGTCTCCCAGCTTTCACATATCATCGGCGGAGCGGTGGGTGCGTTTTTTGGCTACCTGTTCATTCCCCGCCATGAGGAATGAACGCCCTGCTCCATCCGCTTTCCTACCACAAAGACGCCGCGCTCCAGATGTGGAGTGCGGCGTCTTGTTTGTATCATTGCGGAATCATTGTCAGATTGATGCCCCGCTGCTGCAGCGTCTCGGGATCCAGGAAGGTCACAAACTTCAGGGAATAGAAATCGCAGACGATATACTCATGGCTGTACACCCCATAGAGGACCAGAAAACTGACCCCCACGGAATAGAGGATTCCTTCCTTACGCTCCATCTCCTGGGTTCCGACGAGGAATTCACAGATCACATAGTTTCCGGCATTCTCCTGGAGAATCTGCTGCATTGAGCCGTTGTAGGCCGCCGAGGACATTTCATTGGGAGTCTGCTGCGGCGGCATATTCTGGTTGAGGTGCCAGGAAACATTGTTCTCAAACGGTTCTGCTGTCATCACATCAGCGCCCCTCTCATGTTTCAAAATAATACTCGGTCGGATCGTAGAAGCAATGGTCTCCGATCCGAATGACGAATTGTCCGACCCGGCTGGGAAAGTTCTCGCGGCATTGTGGACTGTAGGGATTGAAGTACCAGAGCGCCTGACCCAGATTGGTCAGCCGGTTTCCCAACATCGCCCACTCGGCGATGTCATAGTGGATCTGTTCCGGGGACATGTTGTAAACAAGCTGATTGTTCGGTTTCCCGCCGACAATCTCCCGGACGCAATCAAACTGCCCCTCCTGATAGATGATCTTTCGCAGGCTTCCCTGCCCTACCCGTGCATATTCGCCGCCGGGGGCGCGGACCCGGTTCATGACAACGCTTGCCACCGCCCGCATCCCGTCGTTCCCCTCGCCCCCTGCCTCGCATTGAATCAGGCGTGCGAACAACTCCAAATCGGTATAGGCAATCGCGGATCCCTCCTTTCATTTATTGCCGTCTTGCTATACCTATTGCGCGCAGGGAAAATTTATACCGCTTTTCCCGGATCCCCCACATAACGACGCAAAAACGCGGCAGACTATTTCCCGAAAGGAAGGGATTCGATGCGGATTTCCAATCAGGACTATGCCCAGATGGTCAAAAAGGCATCTCCGCCCACTCGGGTCGCCGCGACGCTGCCCGGCGCCTTCGGGATCGGCGGAACCATCTGTCTGCTCGGACAGATGCTTTGCGACGGATACACCGCGCTGGGATTGGCGCAGAGGTTCTGCTCCACCGCCGCCTCCTGCACCCTTGTGGCGCTCGCCGCCGCACTGACCGGACTCAATGTTTTCGACAACATCGCCAAACACGCCGGTGCCGGCACGCTGGTCCCGATTACCGGCTTTGCCAATGCGGTCACCTCCCCCGCTCTGGAATTCAAGACCGAGGGGATGGTACTGGGGGTCGGCGCCAAAATGTTTCTGATCGCCGGGCCGGTTATCGTCTACGGCGTGGCAGCCGGCGTGCTGTACGGCCTTCTCTTCTGGCTGTTCGGTACCTGAGGAGGACGCAATGACAAAGAAACTCGGAAAGCAGACCTATCTCATGCAGCGGCCGCCCGTCGTCCGCGCCTGGGCGGCGGTCGGCGGAAAAAAAGAGGGGGAGGGGCCGTTGGGCGCCTCCTTTGACCTGATCGAACCGGACACCACCTTCGGGCAGGATTCCTGGGAAAAAGCCGAAAGCCGGATGGTGATGCAGGCCGTATCCCGGGCGCTGGGCAAACTCTCCCTCTCCCCTGAGGAGATCGACTGTGTCTTTGGAGGAGATCTGCTCAACCAGTGCATCAGCACCACCTTCGGCCTGCGGGAGACCGGAATTCCCCTGCTTGGGATCTATGGCGCCTGCTCAACCATCGGCGAGGGAATGCTGCTGGCCTCACTGCTGGTCGATGCCGGTACGGTGCGCCGCGCAATGGCGGTCACCTCCTCGCACTTCTGTACCGCCGAACGGCAGTACCGGTTTCCGCTGGAATATGGGTCGGTGCGTCCTCCCACCGCTCAGTGGACCGCCACCGCCTCGGGTGCGGTAATCCTTGAGGAGGATGGAGATCAGCCGCCCTATCTGCGAGCTGCCACCATCGGGGTCATCGAGGATCTGGGGGTAACCGACCAGAACAACATGGGCGCAGCTATGGCCCCCGCTGCCGCCGCAACACTAAGCCGTTTCTTTCGGGATACCGGCAGCGCCCCTGAACAGTTCGACCTGATTGCAACCGGCGATCTCGGCGCCGTCGGATCTCAGCTGCTCGTCGACCTGCTCCGGCGGGATGGGCTGGAAATACAATCCCGCCATACCGACTGCGGTCTGCTGATTTATGACCGGGACCATCAGGATGTCCACGCCGGTGGATCAGGCTGCGGCTGTTCTGCGTCGGTTCTCGGCGCCTATCTGCTCCCCGCCCTGCGGGACGGAAGAATCCGGAACCTGCTCTTCCTTCCAACCGGAGCACTGCTCTCCCCCACCAGTGTCCAACAGAAAGAATCCATCCCGGGTATCGCCCATCTCATCTGGCTGTCCCATGAAAAGGAGGGGATCATTTGAGCGCCCTGCTTCTGTCCTATCTCAAAGCCTTTGTGGTCGGTGGACTGATCTGTCTGATTGGACAGCTTTTGATCGACTTTACCCGCCTGACTCCGGCCCGAATCCTTGTCTCCTTTGTCGTCATCGGGGTGCTGCTGGGGGGGCTGGGGCTTTACCAGCCGCTGATCGACTTCGCCGGAGCCGGCGCCACCGTTCCACTCACCGGCTTCGGCGCCACCATCGCGAGAGGGGTCCGGGATGCCGTGCGGGAGTATGGCTTTATGGGTATCCTGCTCGGCCCGCTGACCGCCAGCGCCGCCGGGATTACGGCAGCCATTCTGGCCGGCCTGATCGTTTCCCTGGTCTTCCGTTCAGGGGACAAATCCTGACCCTCCCACGCCTCCCGGACAAGGAGAAAGCGGAGGATGAAAACGGGCGCTCTGTCCGCTTTCATCCTCCGCTTTATGTGGAGGTCGAGGATTTCAATTGTTATGGCCACCGGACGGCGGCGGTCTCTTCCGCACAGCTGGTGTGGAAAAGCTCCTGTATTATATATAACACGACTTTTTCTCAAATGCAAAGAATTCCGATCAAGATAACACAATTTCGGAGCTTTCACCAGTTTTGCTCTACATCTTATAGCTATTTTCACAACATATTGTATACTAAATTAAACATATTTGTCCGTATAAAAGGATAATTACTAAAATTATCCATACATCTCCGTATTGAAAAGCGGCATCCCACGTTAAGCCATTCTCTATTTCCTGCTGCAGAGCCTAAATACAGATTACCAGATCTTGAACTTGCAGTGGCCGCTTTTCTAAACGTTTATGTCCCAAATTTTGTTCGATCTATTGACTTTTCGTTTTCACGGTGCTAAAATTTGACTGTAGCATCCAAAGTTTTGATATTTTTGATCGAAGATTTGGATGTTACGTTCGAAACTGTAAAGGAGATGGCCGCCTTATGTCCAGGTTGGAAAATTCCACACATCAGGGCCTTGATCGGGCATTTGAGCTGATCTCGCTGCTCGCCAACACCAACGTTCCGATGAGCATCGTTGAAATCAGCCGTGCGCTCGGCATCACCCGCACCACCACCTATTCGATGGTCAACTCCCTGGTGGCGCAGCATTGTCTTGAGCGCAGCCCCACGACCAAAAAATATACCATTGGCTACCGCTTTTTTGAGATTGGCAGTCTCTACCGCTATCAGTTCCCCTTCCTCAACACAGCGGAAAAATACATCAACCCGATGTTTGAAAAATGGCAGGTTCGGATTAACGTCTCGGTCATCAAGCCGGTCGCGACCGCCGTCATTCTGCTCTCCAAGGACTCCTCGCTGATGCCCCGGATGCCGCACGGACAGGTGCTCTTTGCCCATGCCACCTCCGCCGGAAAGATGCTCCTCTCACAGCAGCCGGATAAGGTCCTCGACGAGTGGTTCGCCGCCGTTGATTTCCCGCAGTACACCCCCAACACCATCTCTGATAAGAAGAAGCTGCGGGAAGAGCTCGAGCGGATTCGCGAGCGGGGCTACTCCACCGAGACGGAGGAACTCAGCGCCCGCCGCGCCTGTATTGCCGCCCCGATCCGGGATATGACCCGCGAAACCATCGCTGCGGTCAGCTTCGCTTCCAGCCTCGCCTTTGTCGATGAACACCGGCAGGAGATGACCGACGACGTCCTCTCGCTGGCCAATGATATCTCGAGCGAACTGGGCTATAACCTGCTGCCTGGCAACGGCGGACGGTAAAAATCAGCTTATATCCCACACAAAACAAATCGGCCGCCCTTATGGCAAGGGCGGCCGATTTTTTGTTTTAGTCCTTGATCCACTGATCGGCGTAGTGATTGGAAATCAGCCGGACCAGATGCATCAGCGTCTCATTGACCGGGGTGGGAATGCCGAGCTTCTTGCCCTCCCGGACGATTGCTCCATTGATCGTATCGATCTCGGTGGGGCGCTTGTTGTGCATATCCTGGCACATCGAAACGTAGTGATGCTGGTTATAGAGGGTGAAGTGCACATAGGAGCGCAGATCGTCGTAATCCGCATCGATACCCTTGGCCTTCGCCACCGCAACGACCTCGGCGCAGACATGGTTGATGATCTGGAAACCGTCCCGGTCGTTGGAATAGATGTAGTTGGGCAGCAGAGAAATGCCGGCCAGCGCGTTGGCGCAGCTGTTGACGCACAGCTTGGTCCAGACATACTTCTCGGCGGTGAGCGACGCGTTGGTGTCATAACCGAGCGACTGGAACAGATCGCCGATCTCCTTGCAGCGAGGGGTCATCTCCCGGTTAAAGGGCATCAGCGAAATCAGCGGGGAGCGGTTGCGGTTGGTGGTATCCTTGACCTCACCCGGCTTGACCAGATCGGAAGCAACGCTCGCATTTCCGAAGTATACCCGATCGGCCGGAACATACTGGGCGATGACTTCCGCATTACCCAGGCCGTTCTGCAGGGTCAGGACGCTGGTCTGTTCCCCAATGATCGGCAGGGCCTTCTGTACCGTCGCCGCCGTCTGCATCCCCTTGCAGGAAATCAGCACCAGCTCAGGATACACCCCGTCGGCGATGACATCCGCCGCCTGCATCGTCGCATGCGGGAAGACGGTGAAATCCTCTACATCCTTCTGATGGACGGTGATTCCTTCCGCCTTGACCGTCTCGACGTTCTCCTTCCAGCCGCTGACCAGCCAAACCTCATTGCCCTGCTGCGCCATCCGCGCGCCGAACAGGCTGGCCATCGCACCGGTTCCCATAATCGCTACCTTCATTGCTATCTCCTTCCGTCACCTTGTTCTTTGGCCTGCTATTCCCACAGCAGACAGGATATCACAGGGTTTCTCCGGTCAATTTCTGATAATACCGGAGCAGCGCGCTGTGATCCTCCTGGCCGTAACCGTCGGCATGCAGCTGCTGGAGCATCTCCATCGCCAACGCGGTCAGCGGAAGCGGGGATCCCACCGCATGCCCCGTTTCAAGCGCATTATTGAGGTCCTTGATATGCAGATCGATCTTGAAACCGGGCTTGAAATTCTGCCCAATCATCATCGGCGCCTTGGCGTCCATCACCGTCGAACCGGCCAGGCCGCCGCGAATCGCCGCATAGACGAGGTTGGGATCAACACCGGTCTTGTGAGCAAGCATCATCGCCTCGGAAAGCGCTGCAATGTTGAGCGCTACGATCACCTGATTGGCCAGCTTGGTTGTATTGCCGGCGCCGATCGCACCGCAGTAAACCGCCGAGGAGCCCATCGACAGCAGCAGATCATACATCTGATCAAAGACCGCCTTATCACCGCCGACCATGATCGACAGCGTCCCGTCGATTGCCTTGGGCTCGCCGCCAGAAACCGGGGCATCGAGCATCTTGACTCCCTTTTCGGCACAGGCCGCCGCAATCTCCTGCGAAGCGACCGGTGCAATCGAGCTCATATCAATCAGAACCATCCCGGCCTTTGCACCGGCGAGCACACCGTTCTCCCCGAGAACCACTGCCTTGACGTCAGGGGAATTGGGAAGCATCGTGATCACAACGTCACTGCGAGCCGCTACATCGGCAGACGAAGCGCCTGCCGCAGCGCCCGCCGCGACCAGTTCGTCGATAGCCGGACGGCTGCGGTTGTAAACCACCAGCTCATGGCCTGCCTTGATCAGGTTTTTACTCATGGGCTTGCCCATAATGCCAAGTCCAATAAATCCAATTTTCATCTCGAATCACCCTTTCTGCAAATTTCAGAAAACCGCCGCCAAATGCGGTCTGTGCATCTGGCGGCGGTCTCCCATTCCAATGTTTCCCGCCCTGTCCGATCAAAGCCCACCAACCGCTTCTCTCAACCGGCAGGAATGACGTTGGTCGTTATTTCACAACGGTGTAGCCACCTTCGATGAGCCGCTGCCGCATCGTCTCGAGGGCTTCGCCTGTTGTGGATGTGTTGGGCAGATAAGGATCGCCCATATCGAGGCCCAGCAGATTGGCCAGGTCCTTGGTCCCGGTGGGGAAGCTGGCAAGATCCATCGACAGACGGATCGGATTGAGCTTGAACTGCGCTTCCCGCGCGCCGTCGATATCGCCAGCCATATACTTCTCGTAGATCGAGCAGACCAGCGGACCAACCATATTCGCCGTGCTGCAAACGGCGCCTGCGCCGCCAGAAACCAGCGTCGCAAACACAAGGGTATCCTTTCCACCAAAGACCTTGAAGCCAATATCCCGATTCTGACGGATCAGCTCGGTGGTCAGGGTCATATCGCCGCTGGTGTCCTTGACGCCCACGATATTCGGAACGGTGTGGGCCAGACGGGTAACCAGCTTGGCCGACAGAGTGTATCCGACACGGCCGGGGTTGTTATAGAGGAGCATCGGCTTATCAGGAACAGCCTCCGCGATGGTCTTGAAGTGCCGGTACAGCTGTTCTTCGGTCGGCTTGAGGAACATCGGCTGAAGGACAGAAATCGCGTCGGCGCCCATCTCAACCGCCCATTTGGCGATGCGGACACAGACAGGGGTGTGGATTGCGCCGATCCCCATCAGGACCGGTACCCGCCCTTTGGTCTGGTCAAGGATGATCCGCAGGCCGCGTTTCATCTCTTCCTCTTCGACACAATAGAACTCGCTGTTACTGCCATAGGCCAGAATTCCGTGAACCCCATCCTCGATCACATGATCAACAATCCGGCGCAGGCGCGCCTCATCGATGATCTGGTTCTCATCGATCGGGGTAATCAGCGGAACGATAATGCCCTTGATGGAATCGGTGTTCATCAACAAATCCCCTCTCTGTTTGACTGACGGTCGCGTATTTATTTGAGCTTGAGGCCGGCCTCATAGCCGAGATTGAAGGCCTTCTCATTGCCTTCAACCACCTTGGCCTTGCCCGCAAAACGCTTGGCGAGCATCTTCTTGACGCCCTCAGGGCTGGCGACACCGGTCAGCGCAACCATTGCGCCAAGTGCCACAACATTGAGGCCCTGCGGGTTGTTTGCCTCATTGGCGAGATCCTCCATCATGATGCCATACTGCTTGGCCTTGGAAGGAGCCTCCTTGACCTGGTTGGCATTATAAAGGAGAATCGAGCCCTCCTTCATCTTGTCGACATAGCGGTCATAAGCGACCTGCGCGAGCGACACGATGACGTCGGGGGACAGCGCCTCCGGGAAGTCGATGTACTCGTCCGAAATAATGATATCTGCCTTGGTAAATGCGCCGCGGGTCTCGTCGCCGTAGGCACAGGTCATAACCGCCTGCTTCTTGTCGACGATCGAGGCAGCCTCACCCAGCACGTTGCCGTCGATCAGAAGGCCCTGACCGCCGACGCCGCTGAAAATGATCTCACACTTTTTCATCGCTGCACCCTCCTTATTCTGCGGCCTTCGCGGCGGCAACCGCCTGGGCCTTCTTCTGGACCTCGAGATACTTGGTGCCGTAATCGACGCCGGGACGGTCGACAAACTTGCCGATGACAAACTTGCCTTCCAGCTGCTCCTCGGTCATCTTCTCCGCGGCGGCCTTCGGTACGGCGCAGCTCTTGATCCACTTATAGAATTCAGAGGGGCGCTTCATGTTATTGTTACGGCCGTAGTGGGTGGTGCAGGGGGCGACGACCTCGATCAGCGCGAAGCCCTTGCGCTGCATCCCTTCGGCGATATAATCGGCGGTCTGCATGACGTTTTCAGAGATGGAGCGGGCGACATAATGAGCGCCAGCGCCCTCCGCCAGCTTGCAGATGTCAAAGCCGGGCTCGATGTGGCCATAGACCGAGGTGGTGGTGTAGGAGTGCTCCGGAGTGGTGCCGGAGTACTGGCCACCGGTCATGCCATAGTTATAGTTGTTGCAGAGGATCGCGGTTACGTCGATGTTGCGGCGGCAGGCCTGGATGAAGTGGTTGCCGCCAATCGTGACGCCGTCGCCGTCGCCAAGGATAACCACGACGTTGAGGGACGGATTAGCCAGCTTGATGCCGGTGGCAAACGCCAGCGCACGGCCGTGGGTGCCGTGGAAGGCATTGGTGGTCAGATAGGAGTCAACGTGGCCCCAGCAGCCGATGCCCGAAACGACAACGGTATTCTCGTTGGTGATCCCGGTCTTCTCAAACGCCTTGGTCAGAGAGTTCATGACCTGGCCGTATCCGCAGCCAGCGCACCAGCGGTGGGGAAGACGATTATATCTGATAAATTCGGTGCTTTTCATTACTTCGCAACCTCCTCAATAGCGGCAAGAACCTCGCCGGGCGTGATGATCTCGCAGTCGACCCGGTTGACGCCGACGATCGGGATCTTCCGGTCATTGTAGCGCTCGACCTCGGAGCGAACCTGGCCCAGGTTCATCTCGGGAACGACGACACCCTTGACCTTCGACAGGACGGCCTTGACCTCCTTGTCGGCAAACGGCCAGATGGTGACCAGCTTGAGCACGCCGACCTTCATGCCCTTCTCGCGGGCGATTCTCATCGCGGCCATCGCCGGACGGACCGAGCAGCCAAAGGTGATGATCGCATAATCGGCATCCTCCATCCCGAAGCTCTCGGTGATGACGATGTCGTCGCGGTTCTTGTCGATCTTGGTGCAGTAATGGCGGGTATTCTTGTTGGCCGACTTGCCGTCGTTGGCGGCAAAGCCCAGCGCGCCATGCATCGAACCGCTCATCCGATGAACCCACTTGCTGCCATAGGGAGGCATCGGCGCAACCTCGTCCTCATACTTCTCGAAATCAAAGGCCGCATAGTCGCCGGCAGGGGTATCGGGATCGGGCTGCTTGCGGTTGACGATCTCGCCACCGTGCAGGACATACTGCTCACGCATATGTCCGATGACCTCGTCCGCCAGAATGAAGACCGGGGTGCGGTACTTCTCGGCAAGGTTGAATGCTTTAATGGTATAGTCATAGCACTCCTGTACCGAGGAGGGGGAGATAGCAATGATGCTGTGGTCGCCGTGGGTACCCCAGCGGGCCGCCATGACGTCGCCCTGTGCGGGCTTGGTCGCGACGCCGGTCGAAGGACCGCAGCGCTGCACATCGATGATAACGCAGGGCACTTCGGACATAATCGCAACGCCCAGGTTCTCCTGCATCAGCGAAATTCCGGGGCCGGAGGTGGCGGTATACGCCTTGACGCCGGAGGTGGAGGCACCAATGATCGCGGCCATCGAACCGAGCTCATCTTCCATCTGGATGTACACGCCGCCAACCTGGGGCAGACGGACCGAGGAGATCTCCGCTACCTCAGACGAAGGGGTAATCGGATAACCGGCGTAGAATCTTGCACCGGCAGCAATCGCGCCTTCCGCAAGAGCGTCATTGCCCATAGCAAACCGAATCTCATGCTCGCTCATCACTTTTTCACCTCCACAGTAATCGCAAAGTCCGGACATTTCAGCTCGCAGATTTTGCAGCCGATGCAATCGGCCTCACGAGCCGGGACGGGGGGATGCCCCATCGTAAAATCATAAACATTCTTCGGGCAAAAGTCCGCGCACAAGCCGCAGCCCTTGCACCATTTGGTGACAACCGAAATCTGATACATGCTGGTTCTCCTTTCGCTTCGATCATTTTCCTGTCGACCTTTTATCATGGAAGGGAGGGACCGGAAGCCCCCTTGTATTTGACTTCGTCCGAGCGGCATACGCAGAGGGCGTCATCAAATTTCAATGTCATTATAAAGGATATCTTGAACGATTGCAAGTACATTTTTATATATATAGTTTATTATTTTAAACATATAGTGCCACAAATCAAGTCATGCACCCCCACTCTCAGGCAAATTTCACAAATTTTTCCACTTGTATTTCAGAAATTCATGCTGGAATTTCATTTTCAATAGGCATTCAGCCCAGATTTTGCTAAAAAATTTCGCCAATATCACAGAAAAAACCGCCATCGCGTGCAAAATTTCAAACATTTATTTACATTTTGGCAGACATTATGATATAATTCTCGTACAGAAAATCCAGATGAACGGATTTTTCGCTGTCATCCCGCATCGGCCGCCGCAGGAGCTTGCCTTTTGATTCGGCCGAACAGATCAAAGGAGGAATTCCCCACTATGAAATGCAACGTTGAGACGGTCAGAAAGTTCGGCACCGAGGTCTTTGAGAAGGCCGGCCTCTCCCACAAGGACGCGGCAGTCTGTATGGACAGCTTCCTGCTGTCGGATCTCCGCGGAATCCGTACCCACGGTACGACCCACCTCAAAGCCTACTGCGAGCGTCTGGAAAAAGGCACCGCTTCCACCGGTTCCGAGATTGAGATCGTCGAAACGGCCCCTTCCTCCCTTGTCGTCGATGCCAAACATGCGGTCGGCATGTCCTGTGCGATGACGGTCATGGAGCGCTGCATCGAGAACGCCCGCAAGAGCGGCGCCTGCTTCGCTTCGGTCAAAAACGGCTGCCATTACGGCTTCGGCGGCTACTTCCCCATGAAGGCCGCTGAGCAGAATATGATCGGCTTCTGCATCGCCAACACCCCCGCGCTGGTCGTGCCGTTCGGCGGCGCCGAGCCGCTGCTGGGCACCAACCCGATCTCGGTGGCTGTCCCGGCCGGCGAGTATCCCGCGCTGGTGCTGGATATGGCCACCAGCCTGGTCGCCAAGGGCAAAATTTCTCTGGCCCTGAAGGAAGGCAAATCGATCCCTGACACCTGGGCAGTCGACAAGAACGGCGCTCCTACCACCGATCCCGCCGCCGCCAACGTTGGCGCGCTGCTGCCGGTCGGCGGCCCGAAGGGGTACGCGCTGGGTCTGCTGGTTTCGGTGCTTGCAAGCGCCCTGTCCGGTTCCGCGACCGACCTGGAGATCCCCCGCTTCTGGGAGGAAACCGACAAGATCACCGACATCGGATATTTCATGGGTGCAATCGATATCTCCAAGTACTGCCCGCCTGAGGTCTTCAAGGCCCGGGCCGATGCGATCTTCCGCACCATTAAACAGAGCCGTCCCGCCCCCGGTTTCCAGGAGGTCATGATTCCCGGCGAAATTGAATTCAACCTCACCCAGAAGAGCATCGCCGAAGGCCTGGAGATGTCGGAGGTCACCCTGCGTGAATTCCGTGAACTGGCCGAAAAGTATGGCATTGAATATCCGTTCGGCGCCTGAACGCCCACCAGACTGCATTGAAACTGATCAAAGAGGGTTACACAGCATGACAGAAATTGAACAGATCCTCGGAAGGATCGAAATCCCCGAAATCGTCAAGGTTAAACAGAATTTCCCCGATCTTGCGCTCTCGGATGTGGGCGGCAAACTGACCCGCCTGCTGCGGGAGAAGAAACCGCCCATCCAGCCCGGGCAGCGAATTGCGATCACCTGCGGAAGCCGCGGCATCGATCAGTATACGCTGCTGGTCAAGACGACGGTCGATTATGTCAAGTCCTGCGGCGCACAGCCGATTCTGATCCCTGCAATGGGAAGTCACGGCGGCGGTACCGCCGAGGGGCAGACCGAAGTGCTTCACGGCTACGGTATCACCGAAGAGGCGATGGGCGCACCGATCCTCTCTTCGATGGAGGTGGTGCAGCTCGGCATCACCGAAAAAGGCCTGCCGGTTTACATCGACAAAAACGCTTATGAGTGCGACGGGATCATCCTGCTCAACCGGGTCAAATGTCACACCGCCTTCCGCGGCCCGGTTGAAAGCGGGCTGACCAAGATGACCGCCATCGGCCTGGCCAAGCAGGCCGGCGCAGAAATGACCCATATTCTCGGCTTCGACAACATGGCCGAAAATATCCAGGCGGTCGGCCGGGTCACCTTGTCCACCCTGAATATCGTCTGCGGTATCGCCTCGGTGGAGGACGCCTTCGGCCATATCGCCGAAGTTCATGTCCTCTATGGCAATGAGATCCAGACGGAGGAACCCAAAATCCTGGTCCGCGCCAACGAACTGATGCCTCGTTTCTATGTCGACGGAGGCGACGCGCTGATCATCTGGGAACAGGGAAAGAATTTCTCCGGATCGGGCTTCGACAGCAATATCATCGGGCGGTTCAACACCCCCACCGATCTCGGCGGCCCCACCTTCACTGCTATGGGCGTGCTTGACCTCTCCCCCGAATCGGAAGGCAATGCCAACGGTATGGGGGCAGCGGATTTCGCCTCCCGCCGGTTCTACAATAAAATCGACTTCGCCAAGGGATATGTCAACGGCATCACCTCCACCGCCATCTATTCCAACAGCATGCCGATGATCCTGGACACCGACAAAATGGTGATACAGGCTGCGGTCAAATTCTCCGGCAAGCCCGACCGCTCCAA
This sequence comes from uncultured Oscillospiraceae bacterium, assembly GCA_949285275.1. Lineage (GTDB taxonomy): Bacteria > Bacillota > Clostridia > Oscillospirales > Ruminococcaceae > Yanshouia. The sequence goes on from CASEBP010000029.1 coordinate 15,587, forward strand.
GGTCAGCCTGCTGATCGCACGCGACACCAAACATATTGACACCGTCTACATGTCCCGCAGCTGCCTGGAATCGGTTCCCGAACAATTCCGCTCCCGCATTGAGGTCTGCGGAGAATTTGGCCCGGTCCCCTTCGACGACAAGGGAAACCTTCTCCTCTTCTGACCGATACCGGTTTATTCCGTGTACCCCCCCTTTGGGGATACAGATACGATTCAGAGAACGCCTGGTATACACCGGGAAATTCAAGGGAGGTATGCTATTTTAAGATGCGCTCTGTCCCATCGTTCGTTGACCCATTTGAGAGGAGGAAATGTCAGAAATGAAAAAGTTCAACAGACTCTTTGCCCTCGTGATAGCTTTCGCCCTCGTGATGGTCTTTGCTGGCTGCGGCGGTGCTTCGTCGTCTGCTCCCGCTTCGTCGGCCGCTCCCGCTTCGTCGGCTGCCCCGGCTTCGTCCGAAGGGGAGGCCGCTTCGAGCGGGGAAGCTGTTGCTGCCCCTGAAAAGGCCACCATCATCCAGATCTGCGGCGCTACCAGCGGCGGCACCTACTTCCTGCTTGCCAACGCGATCGCCCAGGTGCTCAATGACGAGGCCGGCGACTGGTTCAAGGCTTCGGCTCAGTCGACCGCCGGCACCCCCGCCAACATCCGTCTGATGGAAGACGGCGATACCGACTTCGCGTTCGGCCAGTCCGGCGTCGCGCAGCAGGCAATCGACGGCGTCTCTCCGTTTGACAAGAAGTACACCAATATCAGCTCGGTGACCTATGTCTATCCGAACGTCATGCAGATCGCGGTCCGCAAGGATTCCAACATCACTGCCTTCACCGATTTCAAAGGCAAGAGCTTCTGCGCTGGCGCTTCCGGCTCGGCTACCGAGATCAACACCAAGGACATGTACGCTGCCTGCGGCATGACCTATGAGGATTCCACCATCGAGTATACCTCTGAGACCCAGTCTGCGGAGCTGATCAAGGACCGCAAGGCTGACGGCGCCAACCTGATCGCTGCCCTCGGCGCTGCCGCGATGACCGACCTGATGAGCTCGGGCGACTGCGACATCTACTCCTTCTCCGACGAGGAGCTCGATGCCATCTGCGCGCTGAATCCCGCTTACTTCCGCTACACCATCCCCGCCGGCACCTATCCGAACCAGGACTACGAGGTCAACACCTTCGCAGTTGCCAACTACATCTTCTGCCGCACCGATCTCGATGAGGATCTGGTCTATCAGTTCACCAAGACCATCTATGAGAACGTTGATACCCTGACCAATACCCACCAGATCGCTTCCAACATCACCCCCGAGAGCTGCGTCGACGGTCTGACCGTTCCGCTGCATCCCGGCGCTGAGAAGTACTTCAAGGAGATCGGCGCTCTGCAGTAAAGCTCAGGCATCCAAGGCCCGTTTGTATCCTTTTGTACAAACCCCGTCCCGCGGACTGTTTCGGTCCGCGGGAGGGCTTTGACGCCGACCACCTGCTTGAAACAGAGAAAGGAATTTACCGCAGATGAGTGAGATCAAAAACACCTCCGCCTCCGAAACGGAAAAGGCGGAAGAAAAGAAAAAGGGGAATATCCTCGATGAGATTGAACAAATCGATGTCGAGGAAAATCTCAAAAAATACGATTCAGAATCTAATCTCGGAGAAGCCAAGGGCCTGATCGCCAAAATCGTCACCCTCACGGCGGTTGCGATGTCCCTCTTCCATCTCTATATCGCTAGCCCCTGGGGCAAAATGCCATCGAACAAAACGCGTATGATTCACCTGGCATTTGTCCTGTTTCTGATCTTCATCCTGTTCCCACTGTTCAAAAAAAAGGACGGAACTACCGTCAAATTCATGCCGCTTGATATTGTCCTGGCCCTGATGGGCGCAGTGGTCAATATCTATCTGTTCTTCAATATCGACCCCATCTCCAACCGGGCGGGGGTCATGTCCGATCTTGACATCACAATGGCCATTCTCACCGTTCTTCTCGTTATGGAGGCGGCCCGACGTTGTGTCGGTAAGGAAATGACCATTTTGGCAGCCCTCTTTCTCGCGTATGCTTATTTTGGCCCCTATCTGCCCGGCGAGCTGATGCACCGCGGTTTTAGCGTCAAACGCCTGGCCGAGCAGATGTACGTTTCGGCTGAAGGGATCTACGGCATTCCGCTGGGAACCTCCGCCACTGTCATCTTCCTGTTCATTCTCTTTGGCGCCTTCCTGTCCGAAACCGGACTGGCGGAGTTCTTCAACAACGTGGCGCTTGGTGTCGCCGGCCACCGCGTCGGCGGACCCGCCAAGGTTTCGATCATCGCCTCGGGCTTCCTGGGAATGATCAACGGCTCGGCGGCTGCCAACGTCGTAACCACCGGTGCCTTCACCATTCCGCTGATGAAGTCGCTCGGTTACAAGGCGCATTTTGCGGGCGCCGTCGAAGCGGTCGCCTCAACCGGCGGCCAGATCATGCCCCCTGTTATGGGCGCCGCCGCCTTCATCATGGCAGAGTACCTCGGCGTTTCCTACCGCACCATCATGATCACCGCTGCGATCCCTGCGGTTCTTTACTATGTCTCGCTGTGGATCAACGTCGACTTTGAGGCCAGACGCCTCAAGCTGACCAGCCTGCCGAAGGATAAGCTGCCTCGGGCCAGTGAGGAATTCCGGAAGAAGGGTCATCTGATCATCCCGATCATCCTTCTGATCGTCATGCTGATGATGAACTATACCGCATCCTACGCTGCCTTCTTCAGCATTCTGGCACTGGTTCTTGTCAGCTTCCTGCGCCCCGAAAGCCGCCTGAAGCTCAACAAGCTGATCAATGCGCTGGAGTCCGGCGCCAAGCAGGGCCTGAGCGTTGCGATCGCCTGTGCGGTTGTCGGTATCGTCGTCGGTGTCGTCACCATCACCGGTATCGGCCTGCAGCTGGCCAACATCATTATCAAGCTTTCGCATGGCTCGCTGCTGCTGACCCTGGTCTTCACGATGCTGGCCTGCGTCATCCTCGGCATGGGCATGCCGACCTCTGCGGCTTACATTGTCGCGGCCACCGTCGCCACCTCAGCAATGACCTCGCTGGATGTCATGCCGATTGTCGCCCACATGTTCGTGCTTTATTTCGCGGCCCTCTCGGCCATTACGCCGCCTGTCGCTCTCGCCTCCTACGCGGGCGCCGGTATCGCTGGCTCCGACCCGAACAAGGTCGGCTGGTGTGCGGTCCGAATTGGTCTGCTCGGCTTCATCATTCCGTTCATGTTCGTCTACTCTCCGCCGCTGCTCATGCTCTCCGAAAATCCCGTGGAGATTATCTGGGCCTTCATCACCGCCTGCATCGGATGTGTCTGCCTCGGCGGATCGATGCAGGGCTATATGATGACCAAGCTCAACCTGATCGAACGCGGTATTCTGCTGGTTGCTGCGCTGCTGATGATCAAGAGCGGCCTGATGACCGACGTTCCCGGCATCGCCCTTCTGCTGCTGTCGATCTTCCTTCAGAAGCAGAGAATCAAAAAGGAAAGCGTTGCCGCCTGATTGTTGTCACTGGTTTCCCCTGCTGCGGCATCTGCGCGGCAGGGGAAACTTCGTTACCTTGTCCAATGAATGATCCGAGGAGGAATTCTGTCAATGATCAATCCCACTATCCGTCTCGAACCGGAGGACAACGTTGTTGTTGCCCGACATGACATCCCCAAAGGGACCCTGATTCCCGACGAGGGCATCACTCTGCTCGATGATCTGCCCGCCGGCTACAAGTGCGCCGCCCGGGATATCAAAAAGGGGGAACCCATCCTCAAGTACAATACCATCATTGGCTATGCCGCCGAGGATACTCCCGCCGGCACAATGATGCACAGCCACAATATCCGGTTCGAGGCACACGACCTCGATTACGCCTTCGGAGCCGACTGCAAGCCAGTCACTCTGCTTCCGCCCGAACAACGCCGGACCTTTCTGGGCATCAAGCGTCCGGACGGACGGGTTGCCACCCGCAACTACATCGGCATCCTTGTCTGCAGCAATTGTGCCGCCACCGTTGCGCGTAAAATTTCCGAGCACTTTTCGGAAGAGATCATGAAACAGTATCCTCAGGTGGACGGGGTGGTTCCTTTCATCACCGAGCTGGGATGCGGCATGGAGCAGTCGGGTGAACCGATCGATCTGCTGCGCCGGACCATTGCCGGTTATGTCCGCAATCCCAACATGGGCGGCGCGGTTATCGTCGCGCTGGGCTGTGAACGCAACAACATCGATCTGCTGTTTGAGACCCAAAAGCTCACCCCCAGCACGCTGCTGGGCAAACTGACCATCCAGGAGGTCGGCGGAACCCGTAAGGCGATTGACGCTGGAATCCGAATGGTCGAAGAGATGCTGCCGCTGGTCAACGACGTCCACCGTGAGCCCTGCTCGGCTGAGCATCTGCTCGTCGCGCTGGAGTGCGGCGGATCGGACGGCTTCTCCGGCCTCTCGGCCAACCCCGCTCTGGGAAAAGCAATGGATCTCCTGGTCAAGAACGGCGGCGGCTGCATCCATTCGGAAACCACCGAGATCTTTGGCGCCGAGCACATTCTGACCCGGCGTGCCATCTCCCCCGAGGTTGGCCAGAAGTTGATCGACCGGATTCACTGGTGGCTCAAACAGACCGAGGGCCGCGACTGTCAGATCAACGGAAAGGTTTCCCCCGGCAACAACAAGGGCGGCATCGCCAATGTGCTGGAAAAATCCCTTGGCGGCGTCAAGAAGAGCGGCACCAGCCCGCTCAACGAGGTATATGAGTACGCCTATCCGGTGACCGTTCCCGGCGTTGTTTTCATGGATACCCCCGGCTATGATCCGATCGCCTGCACCGGGCAGATCGCGGGCGGCGCCAACCTGCTGTGCTTCACCACCGGCCGCGGCTCCTGCTACGGATCGGTGCTGGTCCCGGTCATCAAGCTGGCAAGCAACACCCCGCTTTACCAGCATATGGAAGAGGACATGGACATCAACTGCGGCGTCGTCATCGACGGCGAGATGGATAACGAGCAGATGGGCAAGCTGATCTTCGAGGAGATCCTGCGGATCGCTTCGGGCGAGAAGAGCAAGAGTGAGCTGCTGGGAGTCGGCGAAAGTGAGTTCGCCCCCTGGCCGATCGGCGTGTTCGCCTGATCTTTGTCCCCGCCGCAGACAAAACAATAAGGAAAGGATGGGTTTTATGGATCTGCATCTGACGGGAAAAACCGTTGTCATCACCGGTGGCGGCACCGGCATCGGAAAAGGTACGGCGCTGGAATTTCTCCGCGAAGGCTGCCATGTTGCCATCTGCGGCCGCCGGCAGCAGAAGCTGGATGAAACCAAGGCGGAATTTGCTGCCCTCGGATTCGATCTGATGACCAAAAGCGTCGATGTCACCGATTACGATGCGCTGGCCCTCTTCGCCGATGAAGTCGCGCAGAAATACGGACGGATCGACGTATGGATCAACAACGCGGGTTCCAATCAGATCAAGAGTCTGATGGATTATGATGTCGAGGAGTTCCGGTCGATGACCGACAAGATCCTGGTCTCGGTCTTCTCGGGCAGCAAAATCGCGGCAACCCACATGCGGAAAACCGGCGGCGGTGTCATCCTTAACGCCTCCTCCTTCTCCGCAGTTATCCCCAACGCCGGCCGCGCTCCCTACAGCGCCTGCAAGGCGGGCGTGTCGTCGCTGACCCGGACCTTCGCCGCCGAGCTGGCTAAGGACCATATCCGCGTCATCGCCTACGTTCCCGGCATGACGGCGACGGAAATTTCGGCGAAGAACATCGAGCTCAACGGTCCCAGACTGATGCGGGACATCCCGATGCAGCGGTTCGGCACCCCGGAGGACAATGCCAAGCTGCTGGTCTTCCTTGCTTCCGACTGTGCCAGCTACATCAACGGCACCCAGATTGAGGTCACTGGCGCTAAGCTCTGTGTCCAGAACCCGCTTTATTCTTACGAGCAGTAATCTTCCCCATCAAAAGGCCCCGGCTGCATTCATTTATCGGATCTTCCGAACTGCAGCCGGGGTCTTTTACGTCGCTTAGCCCAGAGGATCGGCCGCGGCATTTTTCCGCCGCCTTTTTCGCCGGCGGAACCACCATCTCCTCCCCGCTCAGAAAAGCTTCTGCGTTCTTCCCGATTCCATTGTTTTTTCAATCATTTGACACTTATATTTTTTCTTCGCAGGCGCGATACTATGACTGCAAACGCAAGAAATCCGAATCTTGAGAATAAAACAATGGATAAGGAGATTCACACGATGGCGAAATCGAGCAATAAGATTGTGGTTCCTGAGGCCAAGGCCGCTATGGAGAAGTTTAAGATGGAGGCGGCCAACGAAGTTGGCGTTAACCTCAAGCAGGGTTATAACGGCGATCTGACCTCGCGCCAGGCCGGCTCTGTCGGCGGCCAGATGGTCAAGAAGATGATCGAGTCCTACGAGAGCTCGCTGAAGTAATCTCAGCCGCTTTCACGAGAAAGGGACAGGTTCCAACAGGGGCCTGTCCCTTTTGCGTTGTTTACTCAGGAATTTCCTGCTGAATCCGATCTCTTAGCCCCATGTAATCCCCGCCGGACAGCAGACACTCCTCCATGTGCTGTTCCACTTTCTGGATATACTGGGCCTTCTTCAAAACGTTCTCGCATTCCTCTGCAGGTACAACGACCAATCCCGTCGCATCACCTACAATCAGATCACCTGGGCAAATCTGAATATTGGAAATGGTAATAGGAACGTTAACCCCCACTGTTTCAAGAGGTACACTTTTGCGGGGCGAAGTTCCGCAACAGAAGAACGGAAAATCCTGTTCTACAATCTCATCGGCATCACGGCAGCATCCATTGAGAACAATTCCAGATAATCCTCTTACTTTCGCTCGGATAACCTGAAGTCCCCCTGTTGTCGCGGCGTCCAGCCGCCCTCCTGCGTCAATCACGACCACATTACCGGGTTGAGCAAGATGATTGTATACTTCTATTTGGCGAACCTTTCCAGGATGCAGCTGCCGTTTGGGCATCTGCTGCATCGTATATGCATACCCTGCCATTCGACCCACATGGGCATTGAGGGCTCGGGGCCCGCCTACAATCACTCCGCTGGGGATTTTCAATGCATCCAACGCGTCCGAGATGGTTCCTGTAGGAATTTTTCGATATTCTTCCAGTATTTTTTCGGAATCTGGCATATGTTTCCCTCCTTCCGTCATCGGAATGCAGTGACCGTCTTTTACAAAACAAGCCCGTATTAAATTCCCAGCAAAGCGGCCGGATTGGTTTTTGCCATGCGGAATACCTGCTCTTCCGTCAGGCCGATGGTGTCAATAAACCACTGCATAAACTCAGCCAAAACGTCGACGGGAGGCGGATTATGCTTTTGTCCCATATCGGTTGAAATGACACAATGCTCCACACCGGCCTCCGCGACAATCTGCTTGACGACATCCGGCCCCACGGTGGGAGGACGGGTGACCGAACGGTACAGATTACAGGCATTCAGCTCCAGGAAGCACCCCATCTCAGCCCATCGCTTCATCGTGGGAATATCCGCATCCACAATAAAGATCGGATGGTTGACATAAAGTTTCTTCAGCCCCAGCTCCTTGGCCTTTTTTATGACCGCGTCAATCTCCGCCGCACTTCCATGTCCCATCGCCAAAATAACCGAAGGATGATACTGGGCAAGGAATTCCAAAATCTCAACCAATGCGGGAACGACATTTCCGTTCTCATCCGTAAAAGAAATCGGCGTCTCCTTGACGGGGGATGCGCCCGTCGCCTTGAAGGGAACGACCCCCGGGCGGACATTGTATTCCTGATGCTCCCGTGCGGAAACGGTGGGAAGTGAGATAATCTTCGTTCCCATCTCGCATGCGGTGGATACGGCTTTAAGATTAAAGCCCCCCATCGAATTGTTCATCGCCATCAGGCCAAAGCAGATTTCTTTTCCACCGCAAATATGCTTATTGACCAGTTGGCAATCGCCAGTGGAGCAAAAATAATGGTCTTTGGCTACGAATCCTTTCAGGCCATACTTCATGGCGTCTCTCGCCATTTCTGCAACATCCAGTTCGCGTGGAGAAATGGATGGAGCTGTATGTACATGAAGGTCCACTGCGCCATCAAGCAAATATTTCTTGCGTTCTTCCGTCATCATGGACATTTTGACTATTCCCCCTTATCAATCATCAAGTTTGCCATATCAGGTCAGGCAGGAAGGTAACCAACTGCGGGAAGCAGGTCAGAAGAAGCACCGAGACAACCGCTGCCGCCACAAAGGGCCATATCGTCTTTGCCATATCGCTCAGGCGCACCCCTGTTACGTTGGAACTCACGAACAACACCATGCCAACCGGCGGAGTGATGACGCCGATGTTGATCATGACAATGAAAATCATGGAGAAATGAACCAGATCAATTCCAACCGCCTCTGCCACTGCGGCAAAAACCGGCGCGAAAATCAGATAGCTGGAGAAGCCTTCGATAAAGCAGCCGATCACCAGCATGGCCATAACCATCGTGAGCATGATGACCGTCTTGTTGGTCGTCAGGCCCGACATAAACACCGCCAGCGCTTCCGGAATGTTATCCATGACAAGCGTCCAGCCCATGACATTACCAAAGGCGATGATCAGCAGAATCGCCGCAGAAGCAATTGCCGTATCGATCATAATCTTGGGAAGATGGCTCCACTTCAGCTCGCGATAAATGACACCCGTCACCAGCGCGGCGGCAACCGAAACCGCACCCGCTTCAGCAGGAGTAAACACCCCGAAAATAACACCGCCTACAATGATAAACGGTACGATTAACGCGGGAAGCGCAACGATAAAGGCCTTGATAAACCGGCCAAAATCAAACCGGTCAAACGCCTTGGTATAACCCCGTTTATAGGTAAATACCCCTGCGGTAATCATATATCCCACTCCGATAATGATGCCAGGTACGATACCGGCAATAAACAGTTTACCGACCGAGACGCCGCACAGGGTGCCCATCATAACCATGCCAATGCCCGGCGGGATAATGGGGCCAAGCGTTCCACCGGAAGCGATGAGGCAGGCGGAGAAATCCCCGTCATATCCATCTTTGACCATCTCAGGGAAAATTGAAGCACCCAGAATCGCAGCAACGGCGTTAGACGATCCTAAAATGGCCGACAGAATCATGGCCACAAGAATGGTCGCATAGGCCAGACCGCCGCGAATCCATCCCACAAGTTCCCGAATCAAGCGGTACAGGCGGGTGGTAATGCCTCCATAATTCATTAGGTTGCCCGCTAGAATGAAAAAAGGAATACAAACAATGCTGGAATTATTAATCCCACTGATCAATCTCTGTACCATGACGTTGAAATAATTCATATCGCCCAGTACAAGGATGTGGGTCGCACCGGCCATCCCGATTACCAGAGCAATGGGGACGCCGATCACCAGCATGCAGACAAAAACAATTATCACAAACAGCATATTATGATTGCTCCCCTTTATTCGTTAGCTTGAGGATGCTTTTGCCAAGTGCTTCTATCACAAATAGAATATAGAAAGCCACTCCGACAGGGACAGCCATATAGACCGGACGCAGGGTAAACGGCAGCGCCAACATCTTGGACTTGGATGCAGAAAAAGATGTTGCCCAACGCAAAGAGTAGTAAAAGATAAATGCCATAAAAAGGATGCTGATTACTTCCACCAAAATAGCCAGCATCGTGCGTGATCTTTCGCTAAGCCGGTCATGTCCCAAATCGAATTTGACCAGTTTTCCCTTGCGGGCGGCAATCGCTGCTCCCAGGAAACCCAGCCAGACCAACAAGTACCGGCAAAGCTCGTCAGCCCACGGGAAGGATAAACCAAGGATATAACGCCGTACCACCTCCGTTACCGATATCACTGTCATGACGGCAAAGATGATGGTGAGAAGCCCACAAATCAGGGTCTCCATTCGATCACAGCATTTGCAATATGTATTGAAAGCTTTCATAACGACCTCTAACGCACCAAGCGCATTCTTTGTTGTGGTATCTCTGGTGGCGTTTCCGCCACCAGGGATTGCTCCGGTTATACAAAAGATTTACATTGCTTCTACCATCTCAATGAAGTTCTTGAAATAGTCATTTTGGGCGCGATACTCTTCGCGAATGCTTGCGACCCGCTCCTGGAACGGCGCAGGATCAACATCTTCCAGAATTTCCAGGCCAGCATCCGCCAGGACCTGCTTGGCCTCGGCCTCATATTCCTCTAAGAACTGGAAATTGTTTTCCAGGCAAGACTGAGAGCACTCCTCCAAAATGGCCTGATCTTCCGGATCAAGAGAATTCCATGCCTTGCCGCTCATGATGTTGATCGCGGGGAAAGGCCACAGAACGACATCGGTCACATACTTCAGCACCTCATAATGAGCCTCGGCATACATCGAAGTAAAGTTGATCTCCTCGCCGTCTATAACATTCGAATCGAGGGCGGAATAAACTTCTTTGTAGGTCAGGCCCACCGGGCTGGCGCCCAGGGCCGTCAGAGTCTCAAAGCATGCGCCATTCTGGCTCGATCTCATCTTAAGCCCCTTCATGTCATCGGGCGTTCTAACCGGGCGCACGTTGTTGGCAATGACACGGGAACCATGCTCCGCCATACAGAGGATCTTGACTCCAAGTTCCTCTTCCACCGCATCAAAGATGGCCTGTATCTCTTCACTGGTATAGGCCTTTTTCATGCTCTCATTATCGGTCAGCAAAAAGGGGACCTGGATGACCTCAAGCAGATCGGCATATCCCGACGCCGTGGCAAAACTGATCTGGCCAATATCCAGCGTTCCATCAACCACCTGAGCCATCAGCTCTTCTGCGGAACCCAGCTGGGAATTGGGATAATATCCAATGTTGATGCGCCCATCCGACTTCTCCAGTACATCATTGCAGAATATCTCCGCGGCCCGGCCGGCAGGCATCGCCTCCTGAACGGTGGTGGCCAGCTTAAATTCATATGTTTTGGAAGACCCGCCCGAGCTGCCGACTGGCTGTGCCGCATCCGACGAAGTCGATCCGCCGCCGCATGCGGCCAGAAGATTCAGCACGATAACCAGTACCAGCCCCAAACCCAATACTCTTTTCATTGCAAAGCCTCCTTGATTTCATGTCCTGCCGCACTTATTGGTCTGAATTCTCCTTGGCAAACCGCTCATATTCATCCACATAGGCATCCCGGCGCGGAGTGAACGTGTCAAAATTGATGACGGGGACCGCACTATCATGTACATGAATGTAATGCTCCGCATGAGGAGGAACAACCAGATAACTTCCCGCCGTCATCCGATACTTAACCCCATCGACATAAAAATCCGCCTCGCCCTGAAGAATCATGGCAATCTGCTCATAGTCGTGAGAATGCGGATTGATCGGATGTCCATTGCAGAACTCCATCATCTGCAGCGTTGCGCCCCCGCCCGACCACAGTTTCTTTCTGCCGCGATAAACGCCATCCTTCGTATAGCGATTCATCCATTTCAGATCATGCACATTGCCAAAAATCGGTTTCATTACAAATATTCCCCCTTTGATCGATGGTCCTTTTCCTTCATGGTTCCCTTTGGATCTATTCTCTTTCCACCGTACCCTCCCAGGTGCTGATGGCTTTGCGCTTGGAATGCTCGTCATACCAATGGCGGGTCACCGTCTTGGCACGGGTATAGAACCGGACCCCATCCTTGCCCAACACATGCAGGTCGCCGAAGAAGGAATCCTTATTGCCGGAGAAGGGGAAATACGCCGACGGGACCGGGATTCCGACATTGATGCCAACCATGCCGCCGTCGGTCAGAAGCTCGAACTGGCGGGCATAATACCCATTCTGCGTGAAGATAACCGAGCCGTTTGCAAACGGGTTGGCATTCATCAGCCGCAGGCCCTCCTCGAAGGTTTTCACCCGCTTGACGAGCGTGACCGGGCCGAAGATTTCCCGATTGCCGACGCTCATCTCTTCGGTGACATGATCAAAGATGGTCGGCCCCACAAAGAAACCGTTCTCATACCCGGGCACCACCAGGTCACGTCCGTCCAGAACGAGCTGCGCCCCCTCGTCAATCCCCCGCTGAATCCACTGGCAAATTCTCTCGCGATGCGCCGCAGACACAACAGGACCCAGCTTGGTATCGGGATCGTAAGCACATCCCACCTTCATGGCCATTGCCTTTTGCTTGAGCATTGCTACAAACCGGTCGGCGATGCTCTCCTGCACCACCACAACGGGAAGCGCCATGCACCGCATACCCGCACATCCATAGGTGGAATTGATGATGGCATTGACGGTGCTCTCAAGATCGCAGTCCTCCAGGACCAACGCATGGTTCTTGGCCTCGGTCTGCGCCTGAACCCGCTTCCCATTGGCCGCCGCCAGGGAGTAGATGCGCTTGCCTACCTCGGTGGTTCCGACAAAGGTGACTGCCTTGACCCGGGGATCCCGCAGCAGAATTTCCGATTCCACACGGCTGCAGGTCACCAGATTGACGACGCCCTTGGGGAAACCGCCCTCCTCATAAAACAGCTCTAAGATCCGCATCGACGTCAGTGGAGTCTGGCTGGCGGCTTTGAGCACCACGGTATTTCCGGCCGCGATTGCCAGCGGAACCATCCAGCCCCAGGGAATCATCGCGGGAAAGTTAAACGGAACGATGCCGGCGACTACCCCAAGGGGTACCCGATAGGTAGTCGTATCAAAGCCGGTTGTTACCTGGAGAAGCCCGTCTCCCTGCATCAGGGTCATGATGGAACAGGCGTGCTCGGTCGGTTCGATCGCCTTGAGAACATCTCCCCGCGCCTCATCCAGATTCTTTCCCAGCTCCTTCGAACAAAGCAGCGCAAGCTCCTCCAGGTGTTCCACCAGCACATTGCGCCAATGAAACAACAGCTGCGTCCGCTTGCTCAACGAAATCTGCGACCAGCTCTGAAAGGCCTCATTCGCCGCCTCAATGGCGGAGAGCACCTCTTCCGATGTACAGCAGGGAACCTCTGCCATCACCTCGCCGGTGCTGGAATTGGTGACCGGCATCCACTTGCCGCTCTGCGATTCCTTCCACTCTCCGTTGACACAATATCCTTTTCTGACTGTCATACTTTTTCCCTCTCCATTTGGACTCATTTCCTCTTTCCGAATGATCAGTCCTTTAATTTAATTC
>CASEBP010000030.1 GCA_949285275.1 uncultured Oscillospiraceae bacterium
GCAGGGCGTTTCTCTGTCTTAAAATGTATGTAATCCCGCAAGGCAGGGGTACTGCCCTGCGGTGTTGTTTTCGGCATTAAAGCTATCGGCACATCGTTGTTCTTCCGTACCGCCCGGCATACGGATAGGCCATCCAACTTCGGCATCATAATATCCAGCAGCACTGCGTCAAATTCCTGCTCCTCCATCAGTGCCAGCGCTTCTATACCGTCCCGGGCCTGAAAGGCATGCTCGCCCCTGCTGCAGAAAAAGTCGCTCAGCACTTCCCGCAGTTTGGGTTCATCTTCGACAATCAAAATTTTATAATCCATGCCGCGCCCTCCTTCCGTTTATAACCTACAATAGGGATTTGTATTCTTTGTGTCAAGAAAAACGCTCTTCTTCCCCGGGCCGTCGCAGGTAAATTTTGCTTGACACCGGTATTCACCGGGTGATAGGATGAGGGTGACAGCTGAATATTGGATGATGGCTCGGGGAGAGACCGCGTGACGCGGCGCCGAAGGGGAAGATGCAGCAAACTCTCAGGCAAAAGGACCCGATCCGGACAAAACTCTGGAAAGCATGCCGGACATGCACCGAAGAAGCAAATCTTTCAGGTACCAAAACAGAGCGCAGAGACCTTGTTTTCTGTGCCCTGTTTTTTGTTTTGCCCATCTGAGTCCGGCTGTCGGGAAAAGAAAGGAGAACCCATCTATGGAACGCAAAACCCCGCTTTATGAAACCCATCTGCGTTACGGCGGAAAAATGGTGCCGTTCGGCGGATACCTTCTGCCGGTTCAGTACCAGGGGGTTATCGCCGAACACATGGCAGTACGCACCGCCTGCGGCCTCTTCGATGTGTCGCATATGTGCGAATTCCTCTGCGAAGGCCCGCGTGCATTGGAAAACCTCAATTGGCTGCTGACCAATGATTTTTCCGGCATGAGGGACGGACAGGCCCGCTATTCTCCTCTGTGCAATGAAACAGGAGGGGTTGTGGACGATCTGCTGGTTTACAAGGAGGCGGACAACCGCTATCTGATCGTTGCCAACGCCTCCAACCGGGAGAAAGACTTCGCCTGGATGCAGCAGCACCGCATCGGGGGCTGTACGCTGACCGATCTGTCAGACCAGATTGCCCAGCTGGCTTTGCAGGGGCCCCGCGCCCAGGCAATTTTGGAAAAGTTAACCGACCCCGCCGGTATCCCCACCCGGTACTACACCGCCTCCTTCCACCGGCCGGTGGACGGAGTCGACTGCATGATCTCCCGCACCGGCTACACCGGGGAGGATGGCTTTGAGCTCTACTTCGCGCCCCATCAGGCGCCTAGACTCTGGGACGCCCTGCTCGAGGCCGGAAAGGCGGAGGGCCTGGTCCCCTGCGGGCTGGGCGCGCGGGATACGCTGCGGCTCGAAGCGGGAATGCCCCTCTACGGCCACGAACTGACCGAGGAAATCACCCCGCTGGAGGCAGGTCTGGGCTTCTTCGTCAAGATGAGCAAGGAGGATTTCATCGGAAAGGCTGCGCTGCTCGCCCAGGGAGAACCAACACGCCGCCGGGTAGGCCTCAAAGTCACCGGCCGCGGAATCGTCCGGGAACATCAGACCGTCTATTGCGGCGGGGAACCGATCGGGGAAACCACCTCCGGTACCCATTGCCCGTTCCTCGGCTGTGCGGTGGCGATGGCCCTCCTGCCTGCTGGACAGGCAGAGGTCGGGACCGCCGTGGAGGCCGACGTCCGCGGACGCCGGGTCGCCGCCGAAATTGTGCCCCTTCCCTTCTATAAACGCGGCCAAACGGCCTTATAATTGTCCATTTCCATCCATATCAAAAAGAAAGGCGGAAGAAACCATGAACTTTCCCAATCATCTGCAATACTCCAAATCCCACGAATGGGTCCTCTTTGAGGAGGACGGCACGGCGGTTATCGGCCTGACCGACTACGCCCAGAAGGAGCTGGGCGATCTGGTTTTTGTCAATCTGCCCGAGGTAGGCGATTCGCTGACGGTCGGGGAAGCCTTCGCCGACGTCGAATCGGTCAAGGCAGTATCCGACGTCTATGCCCCGGTCGGCGGAGAGGTTCTGGAGATCAATGAAGAACTGCTGGATGCCCCCGAGCGGATCAACCAGGACCCTTACGGCGCCTGGTTTGTCAAGGTGGGGCAGCCTGAACAGGCGGAGCCGCTGCTCTCCGCCGCCGCGTATGAGACATTTCTCGCTGAAGAAGGCAACAAATAAGGAGGCGCTATCAATGGGTACCTTTGTCCCGGGTTCTCCCGCCGAGCAGCAGGAGATGCTGCGCCAGGCCGGCTATGACGGCTGGGATGCCCTTTTTTCCGATGTCCCCGAATCGGTGCGCCTGGCTGACGGGGAGCTTGCCCTTCCCGACGGCCTTTCCGAGATGGAAGCCATCGCCCATATGCGGGCGCTCGCCGGGGAAAACCATATCTTTCCCCACCTCTTCCGCGGCGCCGGCGCTTACCGCCATTACATTCCCGCCATCGTCGGCCAGGTGACCCGAAAGGAGAACTTCCTGACCGCCTATACCCCTTATCAGGCCGAGATCAGCCAGGGAATCCTGCAGTCAATCTTTGAATACCAGTCGATGATCTGTGAACTGACCGGGATGGACGTCTCCAACGCCTCGATCTATGACGGCGCCGCCGCTACCGCCGAGGCCGCCGCCATGTGCACCGAACGGCGGCGCACCACCGTTCTGCTCTCGTCGGCGCTGCCCCCCCAGGTCATTGAAACGGTCAAAACCTACTGTTTCGGCAGCGATACCCCCGTCGTCCTGATTCCTGAACGGGAGGGCCACACCGATCTGGACGCCCTCTCCGGGCTGCTCGACGACACCACCGCCTGCGTTATCCTCGCTCAGCCCAATTACTACGGCCTGATTGAGGATGCTGCCCGCGCCGCCGCGCTGGCCCATCAGGCAGGCGCCAAATTTATCCTCAATTGCAATCCCATCTCGCTGGGCCTGCTGGCCACCCCGGCCTCCTGCGGCGCCGATATCGCGGTCGGCGAAGGACAGCCGCTGGGAATGCCGCTCGCCTGGGGCGGGCCGTATCTCGGATATATGGCGGCAACCACCGCCATGATGCGAAAGCTGCCCGGCCGGATTGTCGGGGAAACGACCGATGCCGACGGGAACCGCGCTTTCGTCCTCACCCTTCAGGCCCGGGAACAGCACATCCGGCGGGAAAAAGCGAAGTCCAACGTCTGCTCCAATGAAGCGCTCTGCGCCCTGACGGCGGCGGTCTATCTCTCTGCCGTGGGGCCGGACGGACTGACGCAGATCGCCCAGCGCTGCTGCGACAACGCCCATTACCTGCAGCAGGCGCTCGCACAGGCGGGTCTGCCCCCGGCCTATCCGGGAGAGTTTTTCCACGAATTTGTCACCCTCTGCCCACAGCCCCAGCGGCTGCTCGCTGCGCTGGCAGAAAAGGATATCCTCGGCGGACTGCCGCTGGGAGAGAACCGGATTCTCTGGTGCGCCACCGAGTGCAACACCAGGGAGGAGATGGATCAGGTGGCACAGATCGCAAAGGAGGTGTCCGGACAATGAAGCTGATTCAGGAAAAGGGTGCTCCCGGCCGGAAGCTGAGCCTGATCGGTCCGGGACAGGTCCCTTCGGTGACCCTCCGCGCTCCCCTTCGCACCCAGCCGCCCGCACTGCCCCAGGTCTCCGAAACCGAGATCAGCCGCCACTATTCGGCGCTTGCCCGGAGATGCCACGGGGTCAACGACGGCTTCTATCCGCTTGGTTCCTGCACGATGAAATACAACCCCGCCGTCAATGAGGAGGCCGCATCCCTGGAGGGCTTCACCGGCGTACATCCGCTCCAGCCGGCCGAAACTGTACAGGGAAGCCTGCACGCCCTCGCCGAGATGGAACAGCTGCTCGGCGCCATCACCGGAATGGATGCCTTCACCTTCCAGCCGGCCGCCGGCGCACACGGGGAATTCACCGGCCTGCTGCTGATCAAGGCCTACCACCACAGCCGCGGGGAGGGAAACCAGCGGACCAAAATCATCGTCCCCGACTCGGCCCACGGCACCAACCCGGCAAGCGCCTCGATGGCGGGCTACACCGTTATCAATATTCCCTCCGCTCCCGACGGCTGCGTCGATCTCGATGCGCTGCGGCAGGCGGCCGGCCCGGACACCGCCGGACTGATGCTGACCAACCCCAACACGGTGGGACTGTTTGACCGCAATATCCTCGAAATCACCCGAATCGTCCATGAAGCCGGCGGCCTCAACTACTACGACGGCGCCAACCTCAACGCCGTAATGGGGATCGTCCGGCCCGGCGATATGGGATTTGATGTCATCCATCTCAACCTTCACAAGACCTTCTCGACCCCACACGGCGGCGGCGGCCCCGGTGCCGGACCGGTCGGGTGCAAGTCCTTTTTGGCCCCTTTCCTGCCCGGGATGCGGGCAGTGCAAGATGCAAACGGTACCTGGCAGCCGCAGCGGGCCGAGCAGTCCATCGGCAGCGTGCGGGCCTTCTGGGGCAATTTCCTGGTCGTGCTCAAGGCGCTATGCTATATCCGGATGCTTGGCCGGCAGGGAATCCCCGAGGCCGCCCGCAATGCGGTCCTCAACGCCAACTATATGCGGGTCGGGCTGCAGGATCTCTACCAGGTGGCTTATCCCGGCACCTGTATGCATGAATTCGTCCTCTCCCTTGAGCCGCTCAAGGAGCACTGCGGCGTAACCGCAATGGACATCGCCAAGGGACTGCTCGATCATGGAATCCATCCGCCCACGATGTATTTCCCGCTGATCGTCCACGAGGCGCTGATGATCGAGCCAACCGAAACCGAGACGAAGGAAACGCTCGATGAGGCAATTGCGGTGCTGCGCGCCCTGTACGAGACCGCACAGAAAGATCCGGACTACCTGCACCATGCACCCCATCACTGCCCGATCAAGCGTCCCGATGAGGTGACCGCCGCGCGGCATCCGGTGCTGCGGTGGTCCGCCCCGGTGCAGGACTGAAAGGAGAACCGGATGGAACGCTTTGATCTGATCGTCATCGGCGCAGGACCGGGCGGCTATGTGGCAGCACTCGAGGCTGCCCAGGCCGGCCTGCACACCGCGGTTGTCGAGCGGGGGCCGCTGGGCGGCACCTGCCTCAATCGCGGCTGTATTCCCACAAAAACCCTGCTGCACACCGCCCTGCTTGCCGCAGAAGCGAAACGCGGCGCCGCCATCGGGCTGCGCGGTGAAATAACTGTGGATTTTGACGCGCTGCGGCAGCGCAAAAACGACGTGGCGCGGCAGCTCTCCGAGGGGATCGGACAGCTCTTCTCCCGGCAGAAGATCGCCCTCTTCTCCGGCAGCGCCCGGATTACCGGGCCGGAGACGGTGCAGGTGGAGTCGGAGGGACAGCTGACCCAGATTCTTTCTGCCGAACGAATTCTGGTTGCAACCGGCGGTGAATCGGTCCGGCTGCCGATCCCGGGACTTGATCTTCCCGGCGTCTTTGACAGCGAGGGGCTTCTTGACGAGGTCCGGCCGATTGACCGGCTGGTTATCATCGGCGGCGGAGTCATCGGAATGGAATTTGCGGGGCTCTATGCTGCGCTCGGCAGCCAGGTGACCGTTCTGGAGGCAGCCGGAAGCATCCTTGCCAACCTCGACCGGGAGTTTGGCCAAAGCCTGAAGATGCTGCTGAAAAAACAGGGGGCCGACATCCACACCGGTGTCTTCCTCACAGGAATTGAACGGTCGGAAGAGGGGCTGATCTGCCGCTATACCGAGAAGGAGGCCGAACGGTCGGTCACCGCCGACGCAGTCCTGACGGCGGTGGGCCGCCGTCCGGCAGTGGAAGGGCTCTTTGATCCCGCCTTCCTGCCGGCGATGGAAAAAGGCTGTATCGCAGTGGATGAGCACTACCGCACCAGCCTTCCCGGCATCTGGGCGGTCGGCGACGCGATCGGCGGAATTCAGCTGGCGCATCTTGCCTCCGCGGAAGGGATCAACGCCGTCCACGCCATGCTGGGCCGGCCGATGCCGATGCGTACCGATCTGGTGCCGAGCTGTGTCTACACCAGCCCGGAAATTGCCTCGGTCGGTCTCACTGCGGATGAAGCCAAACGGCAGGGGCTGCCTGTCACCACCCGGAAGATCCCGATGGGCGCCAACGGAAAGACCGTTCTGGAGGGACAGGAACGCAGCTTTATGAAGCTGGTATCCGAACCGCAGACGGGGCGTATCCTCGGCGCACAGCTGATGTGCGGCCGTGCAACCGACCTGATCGGGGAGTTCGCCACCGCCATTGCCAACGGCTTGACCTGCGCCCAGCTCGCCGGTGTGATCCGGCCCCATCCGACCTATGAAGAAGCAATTGGGGAACTGACCCGGGAATAAATTCCTCGTTTTTTGTCACAGTAAAGACGGCGGCAGAAATTCTGCCGCCGTCTTCTCGTCGTTGTGCGCCGCCCGCAACGCGCTGGTCAGCGCATCGGTTCAGCCGCTTCGGGATCGTATAAAAGCCGGATCGCCCGGGGAAGGTTGCGGATTTCAACCTGGCGAAGGCTTCCTCCATCCTCTCCGTCCAGCGACCAGGAGAAATCCTCGCCGGAATCAAAGGCCGCCCGTGCCGTGTGGAGGAAAAGGACCTCCTCCTGATCAAACCGGCGATTGTGCAGGCCAGAAAGTAGCCGGCTGAGATCCGCAAGACTGCGGGGCATCCGCACCAGCAACAGTTCGAACAGCCCGTCCGAAAGATCCGCGTCCCGTTTCTCGAAATGCAGCAGCCCGCCGATCGAACGGGTATTGCAGACCGCGCCGAAGATAAAGTCCCCTTCGATCTCCCCCGCATCATAACAAACCCGCAGCCGATATGGATGCAGATCCGAAAACCGCTTGCAGCCTTCCAGCAGATAAGCCAGATGTCCAAGGGTCTTTTTCAGCGGCTGCGGCGTCTGATAGGAAACCTCGGTAAACGCCCCAAAGGCAGCAATGTAGGAAAAATACCGGTCAGAGCCAAACTGCCCGATATCACAGGCGAGCTCTCCCCCGCCAAAGATGCCGCGAACAGCCGCCTGAACATCCCGATCGATCCCCAGCGTGGCAGCGAGGTCATTGGTCGTTCCGGCCGGAATGTAGCCCAGCGGCGGCCGCGCTTCAGGCGGGCAGGCCATCAGTCCCGAGATCACCTCATTAAGGGTCCCGTCCCCACCGCAGCAGATCACCCGGTCATACCGGGATGCCCGCTCGCTGACCATCGAGGAGGCCAGTCCCGGCCCCTGTGTCGTCAGCACCGTCGGCTCATAGCCCTGCCGGATGCAAAAATCAATCAGATCAAGCATTTTCCCCTTGAAGTGCTGCTTGCCTGCATAGGGGTTGACGATAATTAGCAATGGTTTCATCGGCCCACCTCATTTCCAACCGGCCCATACCTCGGGGCAGTAGCCGACAGTGGCCTCCCGCCCGTTGCGGACGATCGGCGTACGCAGCATCCCTGGATTTTCCATCAGCTTCTCCTCCCGTGCGGCATCGGTCGCCAGATACCGCACCAACGCCGCATCGGGATGGCGGGGATCCAGCAGCGCCTCCCATCCGCCCACCGCACGGCAAACCGACGCGAATTCCCCCCGGCTCAAACCATAACGGGGTAGGTCGACATACTGTACCCGAATGCCCCGCTCCTTAAAGAACCGCTCGGCTTTTTTGGTGTCGAAGCATTTGCTCTTGCCGAAAATCTGGATATTCATCCGCGTCATCCCCCTTCATTCCGCCCGGCCCTTTCCGGGACGGAAAATCATCAGCTTGCTCAGAATATAATTGAGCGCTACCACAACGCCGCTGTTGATCAGCTTGATGATCGAACTGTTGAAGTGCAGCAGTCCCACCAGCAGCCACATCAAAAACTGATCCGCCGTACCGGACAGGATCCGGCTGTTGACAAACCGCAGAAATTCCCAGGCCAGTTCGCCGACGCTGCCGCACCGGGAGCGAAACACAAACAGTTTGTTGGTGACATAGGCAAACAGGACGGTCACTACCCAGGCGGTCACATTGCTGACCATATAGTTGATCCCCATCGCCCAATTCATCGTGAAATAGACCGCGAGGTTCGCTGCAGCGGTCAATGTTCCGAACAGCACATAAAGCCCCGTCTGCCGGTCAAATTTTCTGAAAAGCTCTGCCACAGACTCCGCTCCCCCATCGTATCCCCACCGGCATCGGGCGGCGGGCCGCCTCAAGGCTGGTAGCGCAGAATTTTCTCAAATACCGCTGTCATCTTCGGCGTAACGGTCCGGTCAATATGCAGCCCGCCGAAGTACCAATGCCGGTAGTGGATCGTCTCGGCCATCAGCCGCAGAAAGGCTCCCAGCGCATTGATCTGGCGGCGGCGCGGATCGACCAGCCCCAGCCCGAGGTCGGGGTGCTGGTGGGTGATGATGATGTCGGCCTCATCGCCTGCCTTCTGCAGCGCGGCGCGGGCCGCGGCGAGCTCCTCGGCCGATGGAAGCTCCCGGGGCCACCAGTTGACCCCCGCCTCCCTCTCGTCGGCGTCCTCGCTTTCCCCGCCGCCAAGGGCAAAGATCCGAACCCCTTCGATCGTATAAAATTCCCCCCGCTGCATCCAGAGGATGTTCTTCCCGATCCGGCGCACCTTTCCTCCGCAGTATTCCTCCAGCGGATAGCTTTCCAGCAGATCGAGATTGTCATGCACCCCTTCCACAAAAAGAATCATGCAGTCGAGACGTTCCAGCCGGGAAAGGGTTTTTCGCTCCTGGGGGGAACCGTTCCAAATGAACCCAAAGTCTCCACAGACCAGCAGATGGTCCCGGCGTTTGGGAAACAGCTTTTTGAACGGCGCAAAGCGCTTCTCATCCCCGTGGGTGTCTCCTGTGATGTAGATCATGATGTCCTCCCTTTTGTGTGGCGGACCCACCTCTTCTGCCGGCCCGATAAAATCTGTCCCAACCGTTTAAAAAAAGACGGCTTTTTGCTATAATAACTATGACAGCTGTTGGAGGCGCCGGTCGTCCGGACAGACGCCTGAAGGTATCATACCATATCCCGAGGAGATTTTCATGAAAAAATTCTTCCTTTTTCTGTTTTGCCTGATGTTATGTGCCCTAAATTTGGGAGGGAGCTGTTTCGCCGCCACCTATACTCCCAATTTCGATCTGGCTGCCCAGTCGGTCTATCTGATTAACCTGGACAGCGAAATGATCATCTGCGAAAAGAACGCCGATGAACGGATTGAGCCCTCCTCACTGGCTCAGCTGATGACCGTCGTGCTCGCCCTCGAACAGGTGCCGGATCCTCAGACGGCAACAGCGACAATGCGCGGCTATATCCAGGATGAGATGTACCGGCAAAACGTCTCGCTGGGCGGCATCCGGCTGGCGGGGCTCTATAAAGATGAGGAGATTTCGATTCAAAACCTGCTCTATGCCGTCATGATCCGGGACGCCAACGAGGCCGCAATGATGATCGCCGATTATGTCGGCGACGGTTCGGTTCCCTATTTTGTCGAGATGATGAATGAGCGCGCTCAGGAACTGGGGATGAACAATACTTATTTCACCTCGCCGCACGGCCTGCCCGATTCCTCCTCCTACACCACTGCCCGGGACATGGCGATCCTGGCGCGGCACGCCCTGACCCTGCCCGGCTTCGAGGAACTGATGACCACTACCTCCTATGACGGCGGTCCGACCAACATCAACGAACACCTCAACTGGACCACTACCAACCGGCTGATGGCCAGCTCCTCCCCCTATTACAACAGTGCAGTCAGCGGAGTCAAAACCGGTTACCATCCGACGCTGGGTTCCTATGCGATCACACTGGCCAAGCAGAACGGCTATACCTATCTGGCAGTGCTGATGGCGAGCACCGGCGCCGATACGATCAATGACAACGATGCTTATTCGGTCTTTGATGAGACCAACCGGCTATACAACTGGGCTTTCTCGACCTTCCGGGTCAAAACGCTGCTGGAAAAGGGCAAGAGCTTCGGCGAACTGCCGCTGCGCCTCTCCTGGGGAAAAGATTTTCTGCGGATTATGAGCGCAGACAACTTCACCGCTCTGATTCCTGATGCCATCGAAGCCTCCAGCATCCAGTATGATCTGGTCGTCCCCGAGTATGTCGAGGCCCCGGTGGAAAAGGGGCAGCTGGTCGGCGAGGTCCACCTGATGCTTGCCGGCGAACAAATCGGGGTCGTGGCGGTGGTCAGCGCCGAATCGGCCGAGGCCTCCCGGACCCTGCTGCTTCTGGACCGGCTGCTCGCCATGACCCGAACCTACTGGTTCAAATTTATCGTGATCTTCCTGTTCGTTCTGATCCTGCTTTATATCGCGCTGATGATTATTCGCAACCGCAACCGCCGTCGTTACGGGCGCTACAACCGCCGGCGCCGTTGACCGGTGTAACGGACGTCCGAAATGACGAAGGGCGAAACTCTCGAACCGATAGGCAATTACTTTCTCTTTGTAACCGGAAATAGACGATTGAAACCGGCCGAAAATGAAAGGGTGTTGTCAAATGGCGATGTGTTATCAACCGATCGGCGTTATGGATTCCGGCATCGGCGGCCTGACCGTCGTTCGCGAACTGCAGAGACTTCTTCCCGGCGAAGACCTTATCTATTTCGGAGACAGCGCAAACTGCCCTTATGGCAATCGTACTCCGGATCAGATCGAACAGCTCAGCAAAAACATCCTCGGCTTTCTCGAGGAAAGCGGCGTCAAGGTGACCGCTATCGCCTGCAACACCATCTCGGCGCTGGCCGACCGTCTGATCCCCGCTTTCTCCCATAAAATCATCAGCATTGTCATCCCGGCCGCCAATGCCGTCGTCTTTGAAGGACTGCGGGAGGTCGGGCTGATCGCTACTGAGTTTACCGTGCAAAGCGGCGCTTATGAACAGCTGATTCACGAATTTGATCCCTCCATCGAAGTCTTTTCCCAGGGAAGCCCGCTGCTGGCCTGGCTGGTCGACCGCGGCGATTTCAACGACGACGAAATCGATACCGAAATCATCACCCAGATCGACAAAATTCTCGCCCGCCGCAAGGTCCGCCATATTATTTTGGGATGCACCCACTATCCGATCATCGGTCAGAACTTTGCCCGCTGTTATCCCGGCGTCACCTTCATCGACCCCGCTCTCGAACAGACTAAAGCAATCTCCCGCTATCTGGGACAGCAGCACCTGTTGTCGGACCGAAAGCAAGGGCGCTTTGTCATTTGTACATCGGGAGATCCCCAGGTCTATCTCCAGGTCGTCCGCCGGCTTGGGCTGCGCGAACCGGATGAGATTCGCGTCGTCAAGCTGTAAGCGGCCGGCTTGGTCACCCTTTGGAATATTTTTAAATCAGTTGCATTTTGGTAAAATAATGGTAAAATGAAAGAAGACGTTGTCGTGTCGGGATGTGATGAAGAGAGTATCGCAGATTAACGTGTGACAAAGGAGGTTTTTATGAAACAGTTGCTGGCATTTCTGCTCACCGTTGCTATGGTTCTTTCTATGGCAACCATTGGTCTTGCAGCAGACACCTATGACGGCGTCTGTATGCTGTCTGACATCCCCTTTGCCTATGACGAAGACGCTGACGCCCTTTACTATGCGCCAGTCATCGAATATGGCCAGGCGGCCTATTTTTTCCTGATTCGTCCCACCAACGAACTGGATGAGATGGTTTTTATAGAGGCACGTTCGACTGCGCGGCGCAACTATGAAGGATACCACCTGGTTACCGACCGCGATATGGTGGACGGCATGCGGATCAAGATGGACTATGAGATGGGCGAGGATCTGGTCGAGTCGGTCCGCATCATCAAGAAAAGGACCTCGTTCCCCCTGGCTGAATTCCCGATGCCCGCAAATGACAACGAGGATAAGCTGGTCTCCCTTTTGGAGGCGATCTTCAACACCTTCTACTATGTGGAAATGAACGATCTGCAACCGCAGTATGTCTATCTGCTTGAAATCCAGACCAAACCGCAGGAGACTACCTCCGATGCCGATGTCATCGCGACGGTCGAGCTCAACAAGAGCAAGCGGGGCGACGATGAAATCGACGGCATCAAACTGGATTACCGGGTCAAGGATCTTCAGACCGACATCGCCTTCAATCTCAGCTACGAAAACAGCTATTCCGGCATATTCTTTGATTTTGGGAATGGGGCGAAAGTTTATCTGCCCGGTGATTCCCCCTACTATATCGGCGACGATGAGGCGCCCGGCATCTCTGAGATCGTCAACGGCGATTTCACTTTCGATCCCGAGAGCTATTATCTGCTTAAGTACGACTACGACGACGTCGCGGAATTTACCTTCGGCTCCGCCAGCAGTCAGAATGAGGGCATCTTCTCGGTCGATCTCTCCGGTCAGGGCAAAAACCTGCTCTATTTCAACACCGAACCCGACGAGGCAATTGCCGCTGCCAACCCCGACGCGGTGATCTACGCGCTGAACTTCAATAATACCAAGTTCAACCGTACCGGTGAATTCCTCTATGAGTCGGATGATCTCTCCTACGCCTATCAGCTGCTGGATGACGGTTCGCTGCGGCTGCTCGGCGAATTTGAGAACGGCGAGGTCTCCTTCCACACCCGTGTACTCGGCAAGTATCTCTTCTCGGATGTCGAGCTGAATGCCGCTGCAGTGGAAGCAGTTTCCTGATTGCTCCAAAATAAAAAGAGAGGCTCATGAAGAGCCTCTCTTTTTTTGTGCCGCTATACCACCCAATCGGCATGCGGCCCGATCTCATATCCCTTATCCCGAATCATATCGATGACCTCCGGCAGGATCTGTGCGTTGGTCGCGCTGACCGAATGCAGCAGCATAATCTCGCCCGGATGCAGGAATTTTTCAATCCGCTCCTTGGCTGTTTCGGGATCGGGCTGGTTGGCCGGATCCCAATCATTGTAGGCAAAGCTCCAGAAAATGCTCTGATAGCCCATCTGCTGCATCAGCGCAAGCGACTGCTCGGAGAAAACCCCCTCGGGGAAACGGAAGAGCCTCATTTCGTAGTTGAAGTTCTCCCGCAGATAATTTTGCATCCAGATTGCATCGGCGGCCGAATCCTCAATCGAAAGGTCCCGGCAGTAGACCTTGTGGCTGTCGGAGTGGTTGCCGAGGATATGCCCCTCATCGATCATCCGCTGCACCAGTTCGGGCTGGCTTCGGACATAATGCCCCGTCAGGAAAAAGACCGCCTGTACCCCCTTCTCCTTGAGGGTATCCAGAATCGGCGCCGTATAGCCGTTTTCATAGCCCTGGTCGAAGCTGAGCACAATGGTGTTTTCATCCTCCGGGCCGATAAAACAGGCCTGATAGTGGCCGTATTTCTCCTGCAGATCCACACAGGCGACCGAGCGTCCCAGCTCATCCTGGATCGTCCCCGGCCCCCAGGTTACCGACTCGTTGGACAGCTTTTCGATCGCCAGGAAATCGGCGCTCATCGCCAGCGCGGGCAATTCGGGGGAGGGTTCCTCCTCCTCCGGCAGCGACGGCTCCTCCTCCGGTACGCTCTGTGCCGGCATCGATTCCTGCGCCTGCGAAGATACCACCGACTCGGGCGGTCCGTCCAGGTTGCGGGAGCAGGAGGAACAGCCGGGAATGACAAACTGTGCCGCCAATGCGGCAGCTGTCAACAAAATCGCCGTTTGATTCATCATAGTACGCCTCCATCATGGCCCAATCCTTGGCGGAATTCACCGCCTGTTCCTACATTCTGCCCCGTCGTGCCGTAAAAAGCACAGGCAGATTCTGTGCGCTCAGTCAAGATCTCCCATCGCGAAAAGTACCGCCGCCAGCGCGGCAATCGGCGCTGTTTCGCAGCGCAGAATCCGCGGCCCCAGTGACGCCGGCAGAATCAAACGCTGCTGCGCCTCGGCAATCTCCTCGGGGGAAAAGCCCCCTTCGCTCCCGGTGAGCAGAGCGATTTTGCACGGCGCGGCAGGCAGCAGCGAACGAAGCGGTGGGCATTTCCCTTCATACAGTGCGAAGGCGCTTGGAAATTGCTGCATCTCGTCGAGTGCCTGGGCGAAGCGGAGAATGCCCCGCACCTGCGGCACCCTTCCCCGCCCCGACTGTTTTGCCGCCTCCAGCGCAATTTTCTGCAGGCGGGCCAGCTTTTTGTCCGCCTCTCCCTCCTTGGGCCGGGAGATACAGCGGGAGGTTAGCAACAGGACGATTTCGGACACCCCCAGCTCTACCGCCTTCTGGATTGTCCAGTCGAGCTTGTCCCCCTTCGGGAGCGCAAGGTAGAGGGCGATGTCGGTCTTCGGCTCACTGCAGCTCGGACGGATCTCCCCGAGCCGGACCTGCACCGTCCGGTCCGAAAAGGACTCGATCCACCCCGACGCCTCCATCCCCCTCCCGTCGCAGAGGGTCACCGCCTCCCCCGCACGCATTCGCAGCGACAGCGAGATATGACGGGCATCCTCCCCTGTGAGAATCACCGGATCACAGAGCGTATCGACGAAAAAGCGCGGCATCAGCATCCCGCCTTCCGGCAGGCAATCGCCGCCCACCCGTTTTCCAGAATCGTCTCAAAAGGCTCCAGCCCGGCCTGGCGCAGGCCACTCTGTACCTCCTCACAGCGGGTGTCGATAATCCCTGAGACCACACAGACACCTTCGGCATGCATCAGCGCCGGGAGATCCTTGGACAAACGCAGGATCGCATCAGCCACGATATTGGCACAGACGATGTCAAAGCACCCCGTTACATCGGCGGCCAGATCACCGCAGAGCAGTTCGATGTCTCCGCAGCCGTTGAGCGCTGCATTCTCCCGGGCAACCCGGACCGCTACCTCGTCGATGTCCACCCCAACCGTCCGGCCGCTTCCCAGCAGTTTAGCGCAGATGGCAAGGATGCCGCTGCCCGTTCCGACATCCAGCATGCTCATGCCCGGGCGCAGGAAACGCTCAAGCAGCTTCAGGCAGAGGCGCGTCGTCTCATGGGTTCCGGTGCCAAAGGCCATCCCTGGATCGAGCCGGATCATCTTCTGTCCTTCGCGGGGGATATACTCCTCCCAGGAGGGACAGATTGCCAGCCGGTCGGAAAGCTCAATCGGATGGTAATACCGCTTCCAGGCGGTCGACCAATCCTCCTCAAGCACCCCTTCGGTCGAAATCTCCACCGGGATACCGCACGCCTCACACTGCCGTCCGAGATAGGCAATCGGCTCGGCGGGACTCACCTGAGGCGGCAGATAGAGATGGACGAGCGCATGACCGCGATCCTTTCGGAGCAGCTCCTCGTCGATCAGATCGATATGAGCGATCTCGAGGGTCTTCTCCTCGAGGTCGGAATAATCCTCAATATAAATTCCCGCGCCCGCCACCATCTGCGCGATAGCGGACATCTCCTCCAGGTCCTCGACAGCGACCCGGCAGGTCAGTTCGGTCCATTTGTTTTCCATGATGGTCTCCTTTGCAAACGGTGTCGTTTTTTTCAGTATACCCTTTTTTTCGGCCGGACTCAAGACGCAACCCTTCCGAACGGGGAGAAGCGGAAAATTTCCGATACTATCGCCCGGGGCGCACGGCATATACTCCATAGGAACGATCTCGATTACCAAGCCAAAGGAGGAATCGTGTTGCAGCGATCCAACCGACCCGAACCCCCCGATCCCGATACCGCGCTCGAACAGATGGTAGCGCACTACCGCGCCGAGCTGCTGCGCTATCAGCGGGCAACCGCTCCCGGTAAACCGACCCTTGCCCAGAGCCTTCGGGAGATGACCGAGGCCCGCACCGCCTCCCAACCGTCCGAACCCATCATTCCCGCCGCGCCGGAGCCTGCGGCCCAAGTTTCTCCTGTACCTCCCCTTGAGACGGCCGCACCCGAATCATCCTGTTCGGAACCCGATCAGGGCGAGCCGTCCCGTCAGAGCGAAGCCGGCCCGGCCCCCGAAGAGGCCCCGGAGGGTGAACCTGAATCCGCACCGCCGGCTTGCGGACAAGGATCATCTGATGCAGGGCCTGACCCTCCGGCTCCCCCCGGCCCGGCCTGCGACCGGCGCCGGGTTGAGGAGATGCGCGCCACTCTGGCACGCAGCCTGGCCGATATCTCCGATGCAAGGGTTCTGAGAATCGGGTGCCGCGGCTGTGCAAAGCCTCCGTCCGCCGCAGTTGCGGCACAGGTTCTGCCGCCGGCCGCCGTCCCATCGGAAAAGCCGTCCTCGGTTCGTCTTGTGGGCTGTCACTCCGAATATGAGCGGGGAATCGGCGCATACGGCGTCTTCTGCGCCTACGAGCCTGCTGACCCGCTTGCCCAGCTGCCGTTCCTGGAGCGTCCGGGCCAGCAGATGGAGGTTCTGACACGGTTTGCCGCCGACCTGCCGGAAGGGGCCGCCGATGCCTCCCGCTGCCGGCGCAGCTTTTCGGTTCGCTTTTTTTGCCGGGAAGAGAGCTTTCTGCTGCCCGGACAACACCTTCCTGTCGCAGTAGGCCGCAGTCAGTCCGCCTCCCAGGGCTGCAGCGTCTCCCTGCGCGCCGATCCCTGCACCGGGCTTCGCAGCCGCGCCCGATTCTGGGACTACATCCGGCAGAATCCCTGTGCTCTGCATGCGGCCGTCTGGCTTTATTCCGACCTCGGCACCGTGCGAAGCTATCGGGCACTTGACGGTTTCTGTTGTCCGCTTCTCTGGACCGACCGGCTTGGCCGGCGCCATCTCGCCCGCTGCCGGTGGCAGTCGCGACAGCAGATTCCCCTGCTCTCCCGCTTTGAAGCGGAGGAACTCTGCGGTTCCGACCCGGACGCTGTCGCACGGGAGTTCGTCTGCGCCCTTTCCCGCGGGGAGACCGCCCGCTATGAGCTTTTGGTGCAGCTGGTGGATCCCGACGGCGATCTCCCGTTTGACCCGTTCGATCCGACCCTGATCTGGCCGGAAGAGAGCATCCCGCTGCGCCGCGCCGGCCTGATGACCCTCAACCGCCTCCCCGGGCAAATCCTGCCGGAGCTTTCCGCAGGGCGCTTTGCCCCGCAGCATCTCGAGGAACCCTCCTGCGCCCTTCCGGCCGGGCGGGATCCCGCGCTTCTTGCCGCCTCCGCCACGCTGCGCCGGCTTGACGAGCAGCAGCGCCGCCGTCTGACCGACAATCTCTGCGACGACCTCCGGCTGCTGCCCGCCGAGCTGCTCGGTTCAATCCTGATGCTCTTTGCACAGGCGGATCCCTGCTTCGGTCAGAGCCTTGCCGCCGCCTTTAACGGATGAAGCGCCGTATTGGACCGCTTTGGGGACTCGCCGCCGTTCTGCTGATCGCCGCAGGTCTGTTGGCTGCCTCCCATCTGCTGCCGGAGACAAACTGGGCCAGCCCGACCCTTTCCCGGTCCGGCACTGCGGTGCCGCTTCCCATCCTGATGTACCACAGCGTCCTGCGCGATCCCTCCCGTTCGGGGGATTATGTTGTCACCCCCGACCTGTTGGAACAGGATCTCGCCTTCCTCGCGTCACATGGCTATACCACCCTGTTTCCCAGCGAACTGGCGCAGGCTGTACTGCACGGTGAGGCGCTCCCGGAAAAGCCGGTCATCCTGTCCTTCGACGACGGATATCAGAACACCCTGACCTATGTGCTCCCGCTGCTGGAGCGGTATGATATGAAGGCAGTCGCATCGGTGGTCGGCTCCTACAGCGAGCAATATTCCCTGTCGCCTGACCCTAATCCTTCCTACGCCTATCTGTCCTGGGAGGGGATCTGTGCGCTGGCCGATTCCGGCCGTTTTGAGATCGCCAACCACTCCTACGACATGCACCGTCAGTTTCCGCGGCGGGGTGCGATGCGGATCCCCGGCGAGGATCCTGTGGCCTACTGTGCTGCGCTCCGGAAGGATGCAGCAGCAACCCAGTCGCTGCTCACCCGGCACTGCGGCATTCTTCCCACGACCTATGCCTACCCTTATGGGCATATCAGCCCCGAATCGGTTCCGGTACTGCGGGAACTGGGTTTCACCGTACTGCTGACCTGCGAGAGCAGGATCAATCAGATCGACGGCAGCCCCGAATCCCTTCTTTCCCTGGGGCGGTTCAACCGGCCCGCCGGTGTGGCAACCGACGAGATGATGGCCCGAATCGGCATCGGATAGCTGCGCCGTCTCCCATTTGGGCCGCTGTTTTTCCGCGCTGCTGCTTTTTTCATTTTCTTTTGCGCCGGTTTGTGGTATGATACCCGTGTTCAAAGAATTCGGGCCGTACGCCGGCCGGTTTTTCAGGAGGATGACAGTATGGCACTTGAGAAGATTGGAAAGGTTCTTGGAAACATCGCCTCCACCACTGCCAAAAAGGCAGGAGAGCAGGTTCAGATTACCCGGCTGGGAATCGACCGCGCCGCACTGGAAAAACAGATCGAAGGGGTCTACGCCGCCATCGGACGCTACTGCTACAGCAAGGCAAAATCCGGCGACCCGATCCCTGACGAAATTCTGGATTATTGCCGGGATATCGACCAGATCAACAGCCAGATTGCTGCCATCGACGAGGAGATTGCCCGCCACAGAACCGAACGCGATGCGGCGGAGTATACTGTTGCGGCCGACATGGCCGGCGAGGACTCGCAGCCGCTGACCTTTGATTCCACCCTTGATGAGGGGCCGGTGGAAACGGTGGAGAGCGCAACCGCCGCCTTTGACGAGGCCGATAAAAAGTAAGCATCTGCGCTGATTCCACAGCAGGCGGGGCCAACCCAAGAGGGGGGGGCCCCCCAGGTTTTTAACAAACCCGGTTTGTTTGTTTTTAAACACCCAACAGGAAAAATAACCCCCGAGGGAGTGGATTTTTTTGACA
>CASEBP010000031.1 GCA_949285275.1 uncultured Oscillospiraceae bacterium
AAGCAGCATCCCGGAGGCGAGGGTTCTCACACCGGAGAAGAGGGAAGGCAGCCGGGCAACATTGCCTGAGACAAGCAGTACCGCAATTCCCTCGGCGGCGGCACGCCGCATTCCCGACACCCATACCCCCATAATCCCATCCCTCGCAGTGGGAATCTGAAGACGAAAGACCGTCTGCATCGGAGAGGCGCCCAAAGCACGGGAGGGACGGTCCACCTGTTTTCCCGCACTGTCAAGCTGACCAAGCAGCGACAAGGTCGAGCTGGGCAGAAGCATTGCAGCCAGCACCAGCATCGCGGCCAGCAGCGTAGCGCCGCCGCTTGTTGCCATTGGTCCGGGAAAAATCTGCACCAGGGCCGGCAGAAGAAGCAGCAGTCCCAGCAGCCCGAACATCACCGACGGCAGGCCGGACAGCAGCTCCAGCAGCGCCCGAAAAAGCCGTCTCACCGCCGGCGGCAGGAGATTGCGCGCAAAGGCCGCCGCGGCAAGGGCGACCGGCGTCGCCAGCGAAGCTGCACCGAAGGAGGAAATGGCAGTGGCCAGAATCATTGCGGCCAGGCCGTATCGC
Source organism: uncultured Oscillospiraceae bacterium (assembly GCA_949285275.1). Classification (GTDB taxonomy): domain Bacteria; phylum Bacillota; class Clostridia; order Oscillospirales; family Ruminococcaceae; genus Yanshouia. The sequence continues at coordinate 569 of CASEBP010000031.1, forward strand.
CCTGCTTGTGGCTCCCACCCGATTTCGCCGAGCATCTGCAGCAGGCCCTGGCTCTGCAGGGCGGGAAGAGCCCCCATCAGCAAAAACAGCAGAACCGCCCCTACCGCTGCGCTCCCGCCCGCACCGCAGACGGCGACAAAGGTACAAAACCCCACGTATTTTACCCGCCGGACCCAATTGCGCTGCATACTGCCCCTCCTCCTTTCGCGATGATTCCCAGCGAGCGGATAATCCGCGCCCCCTCCTCCCCGCGGCAGAACGCAAGGAACTGTTTCACCGGCTCCGCTTTTTCGCCGGGACGGCAGCAAAGATAAAACCGCCGAGTCAAGGGGTATTGTCCCCGGGAGACCGTCTCCTCTCCGGGCAGCACCCCCTCTACCGGCAACATTTTCACGCCGGTCCCCTCCCCTGCGTAGTCGAAGGACAGATAGCCGATCGCCCCGGGACAGAGAGAAACCGCTGTACGCAAAATGCCCGTTTCGTTGTGCTCCTGTGCGTGCCGAACCGTCCCCTCTTGCAGCCCGATCCCCTCTTCAAAGGCAGTGCGGGTTCCGCTGCCCGCTTCCCGCCCGACGACGACGATCGGCAGTGCTAAACCTCCCAGCTCGGACCAATTGGTGATCCGCCCGGTATAGATATCCCGCAGCGCCGCAAGGGAAACGCCGGAAACCGGGTTGGATGGATGAACAACCACGGCGATCGCATCGGTTGCCAGCGGATAGGCCTCCACCCGGTCGGACCATTTCGGTTCCCGTGAACAGCTCGCGAGATCGCATCCACCCTCCTGCAGCGAAAGCAGCCCCAATTCGGTTCCGCCCAGCTGTACCTCAACCTGTCCACCCTGTATATGGCTGTAGCCTTCGGCCAGAGCGGTCATCATCCGCCCCATGCAGGATGAGCCTGCCACCACTACCTGAGGCCTTCCGCAGCCCGCCATAACCAGCAGGCAGAATGCCAGCATCCATCCTCTCATCGACTCCCCCCTGCCCCATGATATGCGCCGAACCGGCGCTTCATCCCCGAAAAAGGTTGCGTATTGAATAACTTTATGCTAAAATAGAGTCACAATATGCAACAACAAGGAGGCAGCTATGGGACTGAAAGAGAATCTCCGGCAGCAGCGCCGGATCCACGGCCTCACGTTGGAAGAAGCGGGCCAGGCGATCGGGGTCAGCCGTCAAACCATTTTGCGGTATGAAACCGGCGCCATTGCCAATCCCCCCGCCGAAAAAATTGAAGGGCTTGCCGCCCTCTATCACACCACACCCGCCCGTCTGATGGGATGGGAGCAACCGGCGCAGGTTCAGGCCGCCTTCTACGGGGGGGCAAGCAGGGATCCCCAGCGACAGAAGGATCTCGACCTCCTTGCCACCCTTGGACAGGCTGACGACCAAGAGGGGCTGCTGACCCTCTGGGACGGCATGAACACCGCACAGCGCCGGTCACTGTTGCAGTATGCCCGTTTCCTGCTCTGCGAAGGGGGGAGCCGTCTTGACGAATGACGAGCTCTATGCCCTGTGTGCGGCCCGGCATTACCGCATCCGTTCCCTTCCGCTGCAAAGCGCCCCCGCTGCTTCGCTCCCGAGCGGTTGGATCGCCGTCAATCCCGAACAGCTGACCGATCCCTCGGTGGAAAAGGCGGTGCTTGCCCACGAGCTGGGGCACCTGGAAACAGGAAGTTTCTCCACCGGATCAGACGCCGACCACGACGGCCGGCACGAGGAACGGGCAAATCGTTGGGCGATCCGCACGCTGATCCCCGCTCCCCAGCTCTGCCATGCGCTGGAAAGCGGAAAGGTTGAGCTCTACCAGCTGGCTGAAGAGTTCGGGGTGCCGGAGGAATGGATTCTCAAGGCCTTTTCCTACTATTGCAGCGCTTCTCCTCTCTCGCTGACCGAGCCGGAACAGCAGGCCGTCCGTCTGCTTCGGGGATATCAGCTGGCGGCCGCCGCCTTCCGGGAGGCGGGAGCGCCCGTCCTGGCCTTTTTGCGGGTCGAACGCCGGGACTTTCAGCAGGACGGCTTCCGACTGGTTCTTGATGAAGAATAGCACCCTCTCTTATCGGGAGCAAAAAACTGCCTGCTATATACAAATGGCCCTCTGCAAGTCATACCACGCCAAAATCAAACGCCCTCCGGACAGAACGGTATCTCTCCGAAGGGCGTTATTTTGTTGTCTGACGCTATGGCTTTCCGATCCATATACAGAATTAAGGGTCACGGATCAGCCGTACCAGCACCCGGCGGCTCATATCCAGATTACAGGTCAGCAGTGTGATGTCCCACTCCCCCGCCTCCAGCCCCTGCCGGTCATCGTCCGCAATATCAGTGACAGCGGACACCCGATAGGATCGCTCTTCTCCGTCCGCGCCGGTGTAGGAAACCGGATCCCCCTGCGTCAGCTCGTGGAGCTGTCCAAAGTGGGAACGGTAATTATGGCCGGCGATGACCATTCTGCTGCCGTCCGCCTCCTTCTCCAGAACGCAGACGCTCAGCTGAAGCAGCGCATCACTGTAATCCGCCAGCACCGGAAGCCTCAGACCCAGCGTAGGGATCGAGAGAATGCCATCGATCTCATAATCCTCCCAGGGATCGGACGCCGGCTCCGATTCCGCCGGCGCATCCGATCCCGCCGGCGCAGAGGAGGACAGCTCAGAAAGATGCTGTTCCGCCAGATCCAGCAGGTGGGAGGCCGATTCCTCCGCGGAGCGCTGTTCATCCAGATTTTGAAGAACCAGCCACCCCGCGGCCAGCAAAAGCGCGGCCCCCAGCAAAATCATCGCCAAGCGGAACGGAGAGATTCGCCGATGGCTCATATTGGGATTCATCCGACTGCCTCCCTTTTTCGTCCATTTTCTGTATCGCATCCCAGGTTTCCGCATCTCCGCCTGCGGACGGCTTCCTCCATACTTCCCGTCATCGGCCCTTGCAGCCCCTGTAACCATAGATTCAGTATATCAGGTTGCGGGGGAAACGACAAGTCCGCCTGTGACAGGCTGCGGGGATCGTTGACCGGATTCGAGGTCAGTGATATAATGCAGGCAATCGGTCATTCAAGGAGGTCTCGGTCATGCATTTTCATCCCTCTGCCCCCTTCAGAAAGGGTATTCTTCAGGCCGCACAGAGAGGAACCGCACTGGTATTTGCCGTGCTGCTTCTTCTGTTTGCGGGGTGCGCCCGGAATCTGCCGCCTTCCGAAAATCAACAGTCTTCCGAGCCTTCCGCCGTCTCCTCATCCGAGACAGATCACGATGCCCTTCTTGCCCTGTTGAGCCGGCAGATCGGCTGGTATGAGCTGGGCTGCTACGGGATCCCGTTCGACTGGGACTCCAACCGGCACCAGAACTGGGGCTTCGCCGGCGCGTTTGCCGAGGAAATGGGCGTCCCGTTTGGCCGGGAAGGCGGCCGGCAGGAACTCATCGGCGCCATGTTCCTGGCCTGGCTGGGCGGCGAACAGGAGCCAGACGGATACTTCAGCGACGTCAGCCAGGGCGATCCGCGGGATGTGTCCTTTCAGATCAAGGATGCCCAGATCGAACAAGATACAGCGGAACTCGTCATCTCCCGCAGCTGGCAGGGGATCGAGCTGTGCGATGCGCGCTACCGCTTCTGCCGCATTCCGATGCCCGAGAGCATCCGGGGGACGCTGGCGGAGCAGCTGGCGCTGGACGGCTCGATCTGGCGCTTCGACCAGGTTGAGTGGCTTGCGGACGACACCGTCTATGAAACGGTGCTGATCGAAACGCCGCAGCAGCTTTTCGACTTCGCACAGCGGGTCAACGCGCGGGATCCCAGCGCGGTCAAGGGAAGTTTCCGCCTCGCCTGCGACATCGATATGACCGGATTTGTCTGGGAACCAGTCGGCGCGCCGCTTCCGGGGGAGAGAGACTACCCCAATCTGCTGGGTGCACGGGTCCCCGGCGGCTTTGACGGCACCTTTGACGGCGCGGGCCACCGCATCACCGGGATCTCGGTCGATTCCGCACAGATGCACACCGGCTTTTTCGGGCTGCTTGGCAATCATGCCGTCGTCCGGGATCTGACGGTGGAAGGCGCCGTGACCGGACGCTATGACCAGGATCAGAGCGGCAGCGTCGGCGGGTTTGTCGCGATGATCAGTCAGGGCGCCCAGATTGAAAACTGCCGCTTCATCGGCACGGTGGAAGGGTTCTGCTATGTGGGCGGCTTCGTTGGCCGGGTCGAGCGGGATCTCAACAGTGAAGTCGTCCCCCTGGGCGAAACGGCCATCCGCAACTGCGTCAGCGAGGCGGATGTCACCTGCACCCTCAATTCCGGCGGGTTTGTCGGCTATTTACGGGGAAAGCTCGAGCACTGTGCCGCCAAAGGCACCCTGACCATCCTGCCGGGGAAGGTGCTTCCGATGAGCATCGGCGGCTTTGCCGGGTGGGTACAGGAGGATCTCTCCGGCTGCCACAGCGCGGTGAAGGTGACCTATGAGGTGCCGGGCGCCAACCGGATGGGGAATTTCTGCGGCGATCTGGGAGAATACGACATCACCGACTGCACGATTGATCCGGCAGTCGTGCGGGACGACTGGTATCTGGTGGGCTTCCAGGTCTACAGAAACAGCGTCATCGATATTCAGGAAGCCAAACAGGAGTTTTAAATTTCCAAAAGACTGTAAGGGCGTCTCGTGTCGGGGCGCCCTTTCTTTTTTCTCCGGCATAAAACTCTTGATTGAAACCTAACGGATCCTTCGGTTTTATTAACAGACTTTTTATACAGATCCCGCTTATAATGACTTCAGAGCAAATGATTCAGATCAGATGAGAATGGAGTAATGGAACATGCACAGCAAAGAATATGAGGAAGCCCGCAAGGAATTTTGGAACTGCATCCGGATGTCCCCCATCTGCCTTGGTGTTTCGCTGATCCTTGCATTTACCGAGTGGCGTCCGAGAATGAAGGCCGCTCTCGAAAAGGAAGCGCTTGCTGCAAAGGCCTGAATCGACAACTGCCGCCCCCTCTCCGGGGGCGGCTTTTTTCTGGTCTGCTTTCAGCAAATCAGGGAAGAGAATCGCAGAGATATCCTTCGATTTTTGGTGTAATCGAAAGATATAAGGAGATGTTTTCCTCATACGGCTAAATTTCAAAACTTTTTCATATTAGCGTTTTATCACGATAAATTGATATAATACAGAAACCGGGGGATACTCGTCCCCCCTTCTTTTTGAAAGGAATGGAACACATGAAAAAAATCATCTGCCTCACCCTCGCTATGGTTCTGGCACTTTCCCTTGTTGCCTGCTCCTCCACCTCGAGCAGCGCCCCGGCCTCGTCGGCCGCTCCCGCCTCTTCGCAGGAATCCGTCCCGGCCGCCTCCTCTGAAGCCGCTTCCTCCGAGGCTGCTGCAGAACCGACCGCCGCCTATGTCGAGCTGGCGGAAGACCTTGGCGCTGAAAAGTACGGCATCGGCTTCCGCAAGGAGGACGTCGCGCTCGGACTGGCTGTCCAGGAACAGCTTGACGCGATGATCGCCGACGGCACCGCCGCCGAAATCTCGAACAAGTGGTTCGGCACCGACGCCCTGCTCAAGGACGAGGACTATCTCAAGGAGAGCGCCGCGCCTGAGGGAGATCAGTCCCTTCAGAAGGTTCTCGACGCCGGAAAGATGATCGTCGGCCTCGACGACAGCTACCCGCCGATGGGCTTCCGCGATGACAGCAATGAGATCGTCGGCTTCGATATCGATCTCGCCAAGGAGGTCGCCTCCCGTCTGGGCATCGAGGTCGAATTCCAGCCGATCGACTGGGATTCCAAGGAGCTGGAACTCAACTCCGGCAAGATCGACTGCATCTGGAACGGCATGAGCATCACCGACGAACGGGTCGAGAATATGTTCTTTGCCAAGCCCTACATCGCCAACCAGCAGATCGTTGTCGTGCCTGCCGCCTCCGGCATCGAGACGATCGACGACATTGTCGGCAAGAAAATCGGCCTGCAGAAGGGTTCTTCCTCTCTTGACGCGCTGATGGCCAGCCCGGTCTATGAGCAGGTCAAGGACGATGTGACCGAATATCCCGACAACGTGGCCGCCTACATGGATCTTCAGGCCGGCCGGATCGACGTATTCGTCGTCGACTCGGTTGTCGGACGCTATATTCTTTCGCAGAACCAGGAATAATAGATCAGATAGGTGGTTTATCCGATGGCACAGATGCTCTTCGATATCGCGGTTTTGCTCTCTGACGGGGTAAAGTACACATTGGGGATCTTCGTGGTGACCATCGTCGGTTCGATGCCGCTCGGTCTGCTTCTGACCTTTCTGCGGATGAACAAAAGCAGGGTGTCCCGTGGTGCGACAGGTTTCTTTGTCTACATCATGCGGGGCACCCCGCTCCTGCTTCAGCTCTATTTCATCTACTACGGTCTGCCGTTCATCCCGGGGTTTCGCAACGTGATCGTCCTCGACCGGCTTCCGGCCGCCATGCTCGCCTTTGTCCTAAACTATGCAGCCTATTTCTGTGAAATCTTCCGCGGAGGACTGCTGTCAATCGACCGCGGGCAGTATGAAGCCGCCCGGGTGCTCGGCTTTTCCCGGCCGCAAACCCTGGTGCGGATTGTGCTGCCCCAGATGCTGCGGGTCAGCCTCCCCTCCATCGCCAACGAGGCGATCACCCTGGTCAAGGATACGGCGCTGGTCACCGTTATCGGCGTCACCGAGGTGCTGTACTTTGCCAAAGCCACCGTCAACCGTCAGGCCAATTTCACCGCCTACGCGGTGGCGGCGCTGTTTTATCTGTTCTTCAATTATCTGATGACCACACTGTTCGATTATCTGGAACGAAAATTTGACTACTGAAGGAGGGATTCCTATGGCGATGCTGGAAGTGCGTAACCTCAAAAAAAGCTTCGGTGAAGTCCAGGTCCTCGACGGAATTTCCTTTTCGGTGGAACAGGGGGAGGCTGTGGCGGTGATTGGGCCGTCGGGCGGTGGAAAAAGCACCATGCTGCGCTGCCTGATCGGCCTGGAACATGCCGATGATGGGGATATCTTCATCGAGGGCGAACCGCTGTGTCAAAACGGCGTCTACCCCGCGGAGCATCGTATTCGCAAAATTTCCTCAAAAATGGGGATGGTGTTTCAGTCCTTCAACCTGTTTCCTCACATGACGGTTCTGGACAATCTGACTGCCGCTCCCATCTCGGTTCGCAAGCTGCCAAAAAAGCAGGCGGAGGAGATGGCTTTTGAGCGGCTGCGCGAGGTAGGACTGGAGGAAAAGGCCAACAGTCTGCCCCGCGCGCTCTCGGGCGGACAGAAACAGCGGGTCGCGATCGCCCGGGCGCTGATGATGCAGCCGGATATGCTGCTCTTCGACGAGCCAACCTCCTCGCTTGATCCCCAGCTGACCGCCGAAGTGCTGACCGTCATGAAAAAGCTGGTCGCCAAGCGGATGACGATGATCGTCGTAACCCATGAGATGGGCTTTGCACGCGAAGCAGCGGACAAGGTGCTCTTTATGTGCGACCGCCAGATCATCGAACAGGGACCGACCCGTGACCTCTTTGAACGCCCGAAGGATCCCCGGATTCACAGTTTTATCCACAGCATCCTGTGATGCCACCCGCAGACGCCCCG
>CASEBP010000032.1 GCA_949285275.1 uncultured Oscillospiraceae bacterium
CGGCGAGGGGGGAAGGGCTTTCCTTCCGTCGGCACAGACCCTTCAGACGATCGAGACACAATATACCGCAACAAAACAGGGGGCGGAGACCGGTTAGGTCTCCGCCCCCTGTGGGCGTTTGGTTACTGTTTGCGGAATTTTCCACTCTTGGCCCCGATGATCAGAAAGACGGTCAGGGTCAGGACCAATGCGCCGGCGACTGACAGCCCAATCAGCAGCGGGAGACTGATGTCGGTTGCTGCTGCCGCGGCAGGAAGTTCCTCAGGGGCAGAGGAGGCCGGTTCCTGCTGCGAAGAGGAGACTGGTTCAGGTGCGGAAGGCTCCGACTCGGGAGCGCTGACCGGTGCCTCCTCCTCATCAGAGCGGCTGCCCTGACTCCAGCCGGGGGAGGGGGACGGCGGGGTGTAGACCGGCGGGGAGGGCTCGCTCTCCTCGGGGGTGATGACGACGACGACCTGTTCCTCGGGGTCCTCCTCATAGGGGGTGATCAGATCCAGCTCGACCTCTGAGACGACGTAGCGTCCGATCGTGCGGGTGCGGATGACAAAGCATTCCTCGCTGTCATCATACTCAGCGTCGACCGGGGAAAGATCACCGTCCTCGTCGACTCGGTAGAGGAAGGAATCCTCCGGTGCGGCGAGGTAGAGATAGCCCGTTCGGTTGAAGGAGCCGCCATTGCCGTTCCAGAAGAAGAGGGTTTCGGTCTGCGGTGCGTAGCGCTCCCCGATCTCCTCATCGTAATCGGTATTCATACCCAGCACCAGCTTCTTCTGACTGCGGGTGTCGGCCAGATAGAAGCTGTCGCCATCCGCCTCGAAGTCAAAGGATTCCTCGTCGTTCTCGTCGAAATCCTCATCGGGGTAGAAGGTTGCCGGCTCGATCGGGATCAGGTTGGTGTCCTCAGGGTGGTTATAGCCGATCTCCAGGTTGATTTCCAGCTCGACGTCCTCATAGTCGAATTGATTGAGACTATCACTGCGGCTGCTTTTCCGCATCGAGATAGTGCCAAACAGCTCGGCCGGGTTGGGGGAGGTGGTGTCCCGCTCCTTGAGCTTGAGGGCGACAAAGTAGATGTAGTCCGAGGGAATTTCCCCGGTGTAGCTGTCGTCGTTCTGATACCGCTTTTTAACCAGCAGGATCTCGTCGACATAGGATTTTCCTTCCTCCCAGCTCGACTTGAGCTTGACCCCGTCGACCGCCTTGTTCTCGTAGACATAGGGGTAAGGGTTGCCATCAGCGGCCTGCTGGTAGGCGAGGGCGGCCGCGTCAGCTGAGCGCGCCAGTTCGGCGCTGCGGGGCAGCTGATAGGAGTAAGCTTCCTCTGCGGCGAGATAGCTCGGATAGGGACGGAGCGCTTCCAGGAACTTCGAGCCGCTTTCGGGCGCTTGGTCCGCTTCACTGATCGGGTTGACAAAGAGGTCGAAGAGATCCTCCAACTCGCCGATGACCTCGCCGTCGGCGAGATCGTCGAGGCTTGAAACGGCACGGAACCGGTCAGAAAAAGCAAGGAACGGATAGTTTTGCCGCAGCCGGGTGGCACGGGTCAGAGCGCTGGGCGCGTCGGGATCGGTCAGGGCGGCCAGACGGCTGGAGATCTCATGATAAACGCTCTGTTCCTCTTCGAGATCGGCCTGGGTGTCGGCCTGTTCTGCCTTTCGGGCGTCATATTCCTCCTGCAGGTCGAAGATGTGATCGCGCTGTTCACCTATCAGGGAGGATTCCTCCCAACTGTCGCCGGGATCCCCCAGTTCATCGCTCTCCAGCTGCTGCGGATCAAGCGACAGGGAGGGAACTTGCTGTGTGAGGTCGGCAATTTGTTGATCCAGGTCGGCTATCTGTTCGGCAACTTCCTGCTGTTCGGCAATGAGGTCCTCCAGCCCTGATGCAATGGCATCTCGCCGCCTTGAGAGCAGCAGCTGCTCATCGACCGCTTTCTTCTGCCCGAGCAGATACTCCAATCGGGCGTAAAGCGGGCCGTCTGGGTCGGGTTCGGCGTCGGCCGGGCCGGTCTCTTCGAGGACCGAGGCCAGCTGACGGGCGGGTACCACCCCGTCCCGGCCGCAGTCGCCGATGCCGAGAAAGTCGGAGAGCAGCAACCGGATGGCATCGCCGTAATCGGTCGTCTCCCTCTCGTAGTTGTCGGAATCGGGGGCCGGGTCATCAAGATAGTCCCCGACGCCGGAATCGAGAGCCCCCTCGTTGAGCAGAAGGAGGAAGGTTTCGCGGGCATCGAGATAATCCTGATAGCTCGATTCAAAGTATTCCGACGATGAACGGCCGGGGAGAATCGGGTCGGGAAGAGCGGAAAGCAGGTCGTCGATCTGCTCATCGGTTTCCCGGATCTGTTTGGCCAGTGCATCCCGGTCGGTTTCCAGCGAGGCAGTGGTGACCGAGGCGTCCTGCATCTCGTCTTCGGCGTCCTCCAGCAGTGCGCCGCTGTCGAGGATCGCTTCTTCGAGCGCCTCATGCTGTGCCTTGAGCTGATCGCGCTGCTGTACAGCCGGCGCCAGGTCCAGCAGGACCGCCAGCTCCGCTTCGGCGAGCGAAACGGCCTCCTGTGCCTGCTTTGACGCCTGCTGCGCCGCCGAATCAAGGGCGAGCGCCTGATCGAGCTTCTCCTGCTGCCGGGCAAGGTCCTCCCGCAGCTCGGCGATCTGCGCCGCGATCTTCTCGGGATCCGTTCCGGTTTCCGCCTCGATAGCGGTGAGAAGGCTGTTGATGTCGGCACTGATCAGTCCGCGGGAAAGCAGGGCCGCATTGATGGCATTGTTGAGGTTGCGCTGGGCGGTCTCGAGGTCCCCGGCCAGCGAATCAAGGTAAGCCTGATCGGCCTCCCGCTCGTCGGCAAGCTGTTGGGCGCGGGCCTGCAGCTGGCTCTCACTCGCCGAAAGGACCGCACCATTGTTGAGCAGCGGGAAGTAGAGGGTTTCTCCATACTGGATGTAGAAATGGTCGTCGGCGGAATCCCGGAAATCAACCCGGGAAGTGTCGTCGTCAAGCAGATAGCCAACCGGGCTGATTCCTCCGATATGGTAGGTGACCTGGTCGGTCGCTGCGAACCCGACGGTCGCGAGGGAGAGGATCAGCTGGCCGGCCAGCAGGATCGACAGGACTGTTTTTTTCATGGTACTCCTCCTGTGTGCAGTGGCAAGGGCCTAGTCATGCCTGCGGTGGAAGAAGGCAAAATAGCAGATCAGTGAGGTCAGCGCGACGGTGATTTCCGCCGCGAGGACACACAGCAGAATGACGGTGTTCTGCCCCAAGCCGCCGGCGTCGTTTGCATCAGCTGGACCAGTCGGAGAGGCCGGGGCCAGCGGTGTGTCTCCGGTCAGCGCCGCGGTGGGAGCGGCGGAAACCTCCGGCGTGGGGTCGGCTGTCTGTGCTTCGGGGGTCGTCTGCCCTTCGGGGGCTGTCTGAGGATCGGTGCGATCGGTGGTCATCAGCCCGTCGCGAAGCATGACGCCGGTGAAGGTGGTGGTGTCGGCGGGAGCGGGGGCGTTCCACAGCTCATCGCCATCCGCTCCGTAACCGCCAGTAGTCGGATTGTAATTGACCCCGGTGTCAACATCGTAGATGACAGTGACATCCGGCTCATCGTCCTGCGCCGTATCGGCGGTTTCAGGAAGCCGCCGGTCGGAGGTCATATACCGGCCGAGGGTGCGGGTGCGGATGACAAAGCAGTCCTCATAGTGGTCATAGTCGGGATGCAGCAGCGTCAGATCCCCGTCGTCCTCAATCCGGTAGAGGTAGTCGTCCTCATCGGCGTAGAGGTAGAGATAGCCGGTGCGGTTGAAGTTTGCCCCGTTGCCGTTCCAGAAGTTGAGATTGGCATAGTCGTACCGGTCGCCGATCTCGTCGTCATAGTCGGTGTCCATCCCGAGGACGATTTTTTTCTGACTGTTGGTGTTGGCGACATAGTAGCTGTCGTCGTCAGCCTCAAACTCGAATTCCTCGTCCGAATCCTGGTCGAAATCCTCGTCCGGCTCAAAGAGGGCCGGGTTGATCGGGATGACATTGGCGTCCTCCGGATGGTTGTAGCCGATCTCAAAGGTCACGTCGACCTGTACATCGTCATAGTCGAACCGGTAGGAGCCGGAGGTCTTTTTCAGCGAAACGGTTCCCCAGACATCCCGGGTCGAGGTGCTGGTGCTGTTGCGCTCCTCGATCTCGATGGCAAGGAAGTAGGCGTACTGCCGCGAGCCGGACGGAGCAGCGTAGGGACTGTTCTTGTAGCGCTTTTTGGTGATGGACAGGCTGTCGATGTAGCTCTTGCCTTCCTCCCAGTCGGTCTTGATTTTGACGTTCTTGACCGCCTGGCTCTCGTAGACAAACGGGTATCCATCCGTTGTGCCTGAGACGGAGTCCTCATACGCCCGCTGTGCTTCCAGAGCGGCCTGTTCGGCAGCATTCACCCGAAGCTGCTGTGCATCCCGGTCGGCGACCGCCTGTTCCCAGGCGGTGCGGGCCGCGTCGGGATCGATCCCCGAAAGAGCGCTGTCGATCACTGCCTGCTGGTGGTCCATCTCGGCCTGAATCTGCGTCTGGGTGGCGTCCTGGCTGATGCTCACACCGAAATCGGCCAGCTGGTCGGCACAGTCGGCCAGCAGCTCCCGCATGCTGCCGGAATCGATGGTGTTGTCGCCGCGATCGAGCCGTTTGCGGTAAAGCAGCATCTCCTCGAGCAGCGAGACAGCCTCCTGCGCCTGCCGAAGCTCTTCGCCTGAGGCGGCGCCGGCCGCGGCGTCGAGATCGGCCTTGGCCTGTTCGACACGGCGCTCGAGCAGCGCGAGGGTTTCCTCCTCGTCGGTCAGGTCGGAGAGGGCTGCCTGCCACTCCTTGTAGAGCCAGTCAGCCTCTCCGCTTGTCCCGTCGTTGAGCAGCGGGAAGTAGATGGTCTTTCCGTAGGGGACCATCAGGTCAGAATCAGCGGCAGGACCGCAGACCGCCTCATCAAAGTCCACCCGGTTGTCATCGTCGTCGATCAGATAGCCGTTTTCCGAGATGCCGCCGACATAATAGTCAAGGTCGTCGTCGCTCGCAGCGGCCGCGGGCAGGGCCAGGGAAAGAGCCGTAGAAACGGCCAGCAGCAGGGCGCCGCCTTTTTGCAGCAGATTTCGTTGTTTCATTTCGCATTCTCCCTTCCGGCTATGCCCAAAGCTCCATGATAAAAGTGGAAAAGTTGACGGAGTTTGTTTCATTCTTTTCTCATATAGTAACGTTTTTTCTCAAAAAAGGCAAGGAAGAAAGGGCAGGCAGGACCGATTTCGAGAAAATTTCACCGGATGCCGCCGCAAACAGAAAAAGACCGCCCCGGAGAGGTGGGCGGTCTTTTTGTTTTGTTGGCTTAATGCCGGAAATTGCAGTCCTTCGACTTCAATTAGCAGGCAGCGCCGGTGCCGGGGTTGACAACGTCAACCACGGGGGTCTCGTCGACCTCGGGCTCCTCAACGACAGGAGCAGCAACCAGCTCGATGTCGGAGAAGAGGTACTTGCCGAGCACGCGGGTCTTGAAGGTGACTTCCTCAGCGTCGAACTCGCCGAGCAGCTTCAGGGAGCCATCCTCGAGGATCTCATAAGCATACTGCATATCCTCGGCTTCGTACATGAACTCGCCAG
>CASEBP010000033.1 GCA_949285275.1 uncultured Oscillospiraceae bacterium
ACCTCCAAATATGATCTATGGTTTACTTTGGCCACGAGGAAAAGGAATCGATGGTGGCGGAATCCCGTCCGAAAAAGCGCCGGGTGATTACCACCTTATGCGCTGCAGCGCTGTGGGAAGTCTTGCGGATGATCAGGTTTCCGATCCCCTGCAGCAGGCTGACCATCGCCAGGATAATCAGGACGGTAGCATAGGTGATATCCACCTGATTGCGCTGATGGCCGTACCGGATCGCGAAATCGCCCAGTCCGCCTCCCCCCACGACGCCGGCCATCGCCGTCAAACCGATCAGGCTGATGACCGTGATGGTGGTGGCGCGGACGATTCCCGGGATACTCTCGCGGAGATAAACCCGGAAGATGATCTCCATCGGGCTGGAGCCCATCGACTGCGCCGCCTCGATCAGGCCGTGATCCAGCTCGGCCAGAGCGCTTTCGATCTGACGGGTGAAGAACGGAACCGTCCCGAACACCAGCGGCAGAATCGCTCCCTTCGTACCGATCGCCGTGCCGACGATCAGCCGGGTGGTCGGGATCAGCGCGGCGATCAGGATGATAAACGGGATCGAGCGGAACAGGTTGATGATCTTATCCAGCAGCGCATAGACCAGGTTGTTCTGCAGAATGCCGCCGGGCCGGGTCACGATCAGGACAACCCCGAAGAAAAGGCCGAAAAAGAAGGAGATGATCCCGGAAACGCCCATCATGATCAGCGTCTGTATAAACGCCTCCACCAGTTCGGAAAACTTTTCAACGACGTTCGGCGCGATGCTCTGCAGAATCTCTGCCATCCTTGATTACCTCCACCTGTACATTTTTGTCGATCAAAAACCGGACCGCCGCTTCAATCTGTCTGCGCGGGCCGCCCATAATCGCGACCAATCCCCCGAGCGGGGCATTCTGGATAATCTCGATGCTGCTGAAAATGATGTTGACGTCGATCTCAAACTGCCGGGAGATGTAGGAAATCAGCGCCTCCGACACATTCTTTTCGATGTAGGTGAGCTGTACGATCAGCTCCTCCGGCCCGATGTCGACGACCGGGGATCCCTCCTCCATCAGATCGTAGATCTTGCTGAGATTGGAGGTGGTCCGGATAAATTCCCGGGTGATGGTCTGCTGCGGATTGGAGAAGATATCGAAAACCTCCCCCATCTCGACGACCGCCCCGTCCTCCATCACCGCCACCCGGGTGCAGATCTCCTTGATGACCGACATCTCGTGGGTGATGACGACGATAGTCAGCCCCAGCTTTTCATTGAGGGAGTGCAGCAGCCGCAGGATCGACCGGGTCGTCTGCGGATCCAGCGCGCTGGTCGCCTCGTCGCAGAGCAGGACCTTCGGATCGGAGGCCAGCGCCCGGGCGATCGCGACCCGCTGCTTCTGCCCGCCGGAGAGCTGGGACGGATAGACATCCCGCTTCTCGGACATATTGACCAGCTCGAGCAGCGACAGTACCTTTTCCTCCACCTGCTCCCGGCTCATCCCGCTGCCGTGCAGCGGATAGGCGATGTTCTGAAAAACGGTCCGCGACGGCATCAGGTTGAAGGACTGGAAGATCATCCCGATCTTCTTTCTGGCCTGCCGCAGTTCCTTTTCGCTCAGCCCGGTCAGCTCCCGTCCGTCGACCGTCACCCGGCCGGAGGTCGGCGTCTCGAGCAGATTGATACAGCGCACCAGCGTCGATTTCCCCGCCCCGGAAAAGCCGATGATGCCGAAGATCTCCCCCTCCTGCACCGTGAGGGTCACATCCCGCACCGCATGAACCGCCGCCGCACCTGTGCCGAAGGTCTTAGAGATATGCTCCAGTTCAATCAAACGCTCTCTCCTCCTCATAAAAAATACGGGGAGCATCGCTGCTCCCCGTTGTTCTGACCTCTCGTCTGTCGGAAAGGCCGGAAAACTGCCTCACCCTCGGGCGGATCCGGAAAGCAGACCAAAACGCGCACGGCACATCATGGGCATCCCCATCATCATGGGCATGTCCATCATCTGCATCGCCATCATCAGTCTGCTCGCTGCAACTGTCGCCGGCATGAGAGTTCTCCTTTCCCTTCAGAATCGCGGTCTGGGTATCTCTGTTGGGTTTGATGATAGCACGATCCAGGCATCCTGTCAACTGCAATTTTCCTTTCCCCGGGCCGCCGCGCCGCCTCTGGCCGGCCGCCGCCTCCCGCGGCAGGGAATGATGTGGATAATTTTGATTTATTTTTTCAACAAACTTGTAAATTATTAGATATTATGCTAAAATAGGTTTGAGAGATGCAGGTAAAACCATCGAAGGGAGGCAGAAATATGAATTCAAAGGTTGTTCAGTCCAGGCTCAATCCCCGACTGGAGGTCGTCGCTTTTTCCGGACATTTTGCAACACGCCACTCCCATAACAGTCATTACATCGACATCACCCGGATGAAGCACGAATTTACGATGGCGCGGGAGGCGGCGATGACCCTCGCACAGCGCTATGCCTACGAAAAGGGGGTCGACACCATCGTCTGCCTCGATGGAAGCGAGGTGATCGGCGCCTTCCTGGCGCGTCACCTTTCGAAGAATGACTACTTTTCGATCAATCGCGACAAGAACATCAACGTGGTCACCCCGGAGTATGACTCGAACGGCCAGCTGATCTTCCGCGACAACCTGGTCCCGATGATCGCAGGCAAGGACGTGCTGATTCTGATTTCCACCGTCAATTCCGGCAAGACCGCCCGGCGCGCCGTAGAATGCGTCCTCTACTATCGGGGCAGGGTGCAGGGAATCGCCAGTGTCTTCAGTGCGCTGGACAAGGTGGAGGAAATCCCGGTTTATTCCCTCTTCACCCCGGCAGATATCCCCGGCTACTCCACCCACGCGCTCAAGGAGTGCCCCATGTGCAGAGCCGGCCAGCCGATCGACGCCCTTTCCAACAGCTACGGCTTCTCCCTCTTCTGATCTCTTCTCCTTTCTGTTTTCGGTTTTCCCCTTATCGAGCGAAAGGCGGCGTGGAATTCTACGCCGCCTTTCGTATCCGCTCCGGTTTTCCGGGACGCTACCGCTGCGGTTTTTGCCGCCCGCGGCTTCCCAGCCGGTATTTGAAATCGTCATACCCGAAAGAAGCCAGCCGGGTCAGACCGCCGTCCTCCCCCATGAGGTAGATCGCGGGAAGGGGCATCCCGTTGAAGGTATTGTTTTTGCAGGTCGTATAGATCGCCATATCGCCAAAAATAAGCCGGTCCCCTTCGCGCAGGGCGGGCAGCCGGTAATCCCCCACAACATCCCCCGCCAGGCAGGTCGGCCCGCCCAGGCGGTACACCAGCCCGCCCTCCTGCGGATCCTCGCCGAACAGCGGAGGGCGGTAGGGCATCTCGATGACATCGGGCATATGGCAGGCCGCCGAGGCGTCGAGGATCGCGATCCGGGTCTCCCCGCTTTGGAAAAGGTCGAGGACCTCGGTCACCAGATAGCCCGCATTGAGCGCACAGGCCTCCCCCGGCTCGAGATAGACGGTCAGGCCATAGCGCTGCTGCATCCGTGTGATACAGCGCTCGAGGCGGGGCAGATCGTACCCCGGCCGGGTGATGTGATGCCCGCCGCCGAAATTGATCCACCGCATCCCGGCCAACAGATCCCCAAACCGCTCCTCCACCGCCGCAAGGGTTGACTCCAGCGCATCGGCATCCTGCTCGCAGAGGGTGTGAAAATGCAGGCCGTCCAGCAGCCCGGTCAGCTCGGGGGCCATCTCCGCCTCCCAGCGGGCGCGGGTCACCCCCAGCCGGCTGCCCGGCGCGCAGGGGTCATAGATCGCGTGTCCCTCCTGGGTGGAATGCTCGGGATTGACCCGAAGCCCCAGGCTTTTCCCCGCAGCCTTCGCGCGGGGACCGAACCGCGCCAGCTGGCGGGGAGAATTAAAGACAATGTGGTCGGCATAACGCAGCAGCTCGGAAAACTCCTGCTCCCGGTAGGCCCCGCAGAAGACATGGACCTCCTTGCCCGGCATCTCCTCGCTGCCGAGGCGCGCCTCAAAAAGCCCGCTCGCCTCGGTTCCCGCCAGGCAGGGCGCCAGCAGCGGATAACAGTCGTAGTTGGAAAAGGCCTTCTGCGCCAGCAGGACCCGGCATCCGGTGCGCTGCTGCAGCCCCAGAAGAATCTCCCCGTTGCGGCGCAGCATCGCCGCATCCAGCACATAGCAGGGGGTCTTCACCCCGCGGAGCATCCGGGAAAGCTTCTGCCCGGTCAGCCCGGCGAAGGGAGGCCGGCGATCGGGTCCCATCAATCCACCAGGACCGGCGAATGGCTCTCGCTGCGGGGCAGGCCGTACCGGTCGAGCGCGTCGAGGAAGGGATCGGGATCAAATTCCTCCACCGTATGAACGCCCTTGCGGTCCCACTTGCCGGTCAGCAGCATCAGCGCGCCGCACATGGCCGGCACGCCGGTCGTATAGGAGATGGCCTGGGAACCGACCTCCCGGTAGCACTCCTGATGGTCGCAGACGTTGTAGATATAATAGGTCTTGGGCTTGCCGTCCTTCGTGCCGGTGAAGATACAGCCGATGTTGGTCTTTCCTTTGGTGCGCGGGCCAAGACTGGCCGGATCGGGCAGCAGCGCCTTGAGGAACTGGATCGGCACGATCTCCCTGCCCTCATAGAGGACCGGCGTGGCAGAAAGCATCCCGACATCCTCCAGGCAGCGCATATGGTCGAGGTAGCTCTGGCCAAAGGTCATGAAAA
>CASEBP010000034.1 GCA_949285275.1 uncultured Oscillospiraceae bacterium
AGCAGCCCTTTCACTGATTCTCGCCCTGACCCTCGCGCTGGCCGGCTGCGGCGGGCAGAGCAGCTCCGCTCCGGCGTCTTCCGGGTCGGAGTCCGGCGCGGCACAGGAGGAACCGGTCGTTGTCAAGCTGGGCGTTGTCGGGGAGAACAACGAGTGGTGGACTCCCGCCATCGAGGCGATGAAGGAGCAGGGGGTGGAAATCGAGCTGGTCAAGTTTTCCGATTATACCCTTCCCAACCAGGCGCTGGCCGACGGGGAGATCGATCTGAACTCCTTCCAGCACTACGCCTTCCTGGAGAATCAGATTGCCGACAAGGGCTATGAGCTGACCCCGATCTGCAATACGATCATTGCGCCGCTCGGCCTGTATTCCGACAAGATCAGCTCGATCGATGAGCTCAAGGACGGGGACAGCATCGCGATCCCCAGCGATGCGACCAACGGCGGGCGGGCGCTGAAGATCCTGGAGTCGGCCGGCCTGATCACCGTCGATCCTGCCGCGGGCTATGTGCCGGAGGTCAAGGATATCATCGAGAACCCGAAGAACATCCAGTTTATTGAGGTGGAGGCGGCGCAGACCCCCAGCCTGCTGCCTGACGTAGCTGCCGCGATTATCAACGGCGCCCACGCGGTGGATCACGGCCTGAATCCCACCGACGATTCGATCTATCTCGAGCAGGTGCAGGAGGGCAGCGACAACCCCTATATCAACATTCTGGTTGCCCGTACCGCCGACAAGGACAATGAGATCTATCAGCAGATCATCAAGGCTTTCCAGACCGAGGAGACCAAGCAGGTCATCAACGAGACCTACAAGGGCGCTTACCTCCCCGCCTGGGACTGAGGAGGCCGCAGAGATGAAGGTAAAGGAACAGGCCGAGGCGCAGCAGGAGTATCTGGTTTCGATGCGCCGGGAGTTTCACCGCCATCCCGAGCTGAGCCGTCAGGAGTATCAGACGGCCGCCCGGATCGAGCAGGAGCTTGACCGGATGGGGATTTCCCACCGCCGGGTGGGGGAGACGGGGGTCTATGCCGCGTTGAAGGGGACGCTGCCGGGCGACCGGGTGATAGCTCTTCGGGCCGATATCGATGCGCTGCCGGTTACCGATCAGAAGGAGGTCCCCTACCGCTCTGAGGTCCCCGGGGTGATGCATGCCTGTGGTCATGACGCCCACACCGCCGCGCTGCTCGGCGCGGCCCGGCTCCTGGTCGAAAACCGGGGACAGTTCGGCGGGGAGGTGCGCCTGATTTTCCAGCAGGCGGAGGAGATCGGATACGGTGCGCGGGTTTTCCTGGAGGAGGGGCTGCTCGACGGCGCCCAGCGGACCTTCGGCGTCCATATGGCGTCGGATCTTCCGGCGGGAACGGTGGCGGTCTGTCCCGGGCCGAACAACGCATCGGTTGACCACTTCAAGATCACCGTGGAGGGGAAGGGCGCCCATGTCTCCACGCCGCAGCTCGGCGCAGATGCGCTGTATGCCGCCAGCCAGATCGTCGTGGGGCTGCAGGGGATTGTTACCCGAATGATTTCTCCGGTGGATCCGGTAATTCTGGGGGTTGGGACCCTTCACGCGGGCGAGGGCTACAATGTGGTGGCCAAGCAGGCCGTGCTGGAGGGAACGACACGGACTTTTTCGGCCGAGACCCGCCGGCTTGTCAACGAAAAGGCGACCGAGCTGGCCTGTCAGACCGCCGCGCTCTACGGCGCCGCGGCCCGGGCCGAATGGGACGACTATACTTCGCCGCTGGTCAACGACCCGGAGATCTGCCGGGAGGTCTGGCAGACGGTCAAGGAGCAGTTCGGGGAGCAAAGCCTGATTACCAGCCGGCCGCTGTCGCTGGGCGGGGATGATTTTGCCGAGCTGCAGCTTCGGGTCCCCGGCGTCTATGCCTATATCGGCAGCCACAATGAGGCGATGCCGGATACCCTCTGCGCCCATCACAATGGACACTTTGACATCGATGAGCGCTGTCTTCCCATTGCGGCGGGACTCTATGCCGCCTATGCGATGGATTTTCTGACCGGAAAGGTTGGCTGAGCCGAAGCCGGCGCCGTGACTGACGGCGCCGGCTTTTTTGCGCGGAGCGGTAAACCGGGCGCTTTTTCTTTTGGGAAAGATGTGCTATAATAAAAAAAACGGCGGGTCAACCGCAGAAAACGAGCGCCGTTATCATTCAGGGAGGGATCGAAATGTCGGAACAACAGTTTGTCATCACCATTGCGCGGGGCTACGGAAGCGGCGGGCGGACCATCGGGAAGATGCTTGCCGCCGAATTGGGTATCCATTTTTACGACCGGAAGCTGCTTCGGCTGGCTTCAGATGACAGCGGGATCAATGAGAGCCTGTTTGGCCTGGCCGACGAAACCCCCAGCCTGAAGATGCTGCTGCCGATTGCCCGCCGGGAGCGGGGCGGCGAGGTGATTCCGCCGGACCGGGATGATTTTATCTCCAACGAAAATCTGTTCCGGTATCAGGCGAAGGTGATCACCGAGCTGGCCAAGCGGGAGTCCTGTGTTGTAATTGGCCGCTGCGCCGATTATGTGCTGCGGGATTTCCCCAATGTGCTGCGGGTGTTCATCCATGCGCCGCTGGATTTCTGTGCCGGGCGGATTGCGGAGCTCAATGATCTGTCCTTCGAAGCCGCCAAAAAGGTGGTCCAGGTCACCGACAAGCGCCGTGCCGCCTATTATTCCTATTTCACAGGGAGCGCGTGGACCAACGCCGAGAACTATGACCTGTGTCTGGACAGCAGCGCGCTGGGGGACGAGCGGTGTGTCCGGCTGATCCGGGAGTACCTGCGGATCCGGATTTCCTGAGCGGAAGGGCGCGCTTGACAACCTTTTCTCTTACTGCTATGATAAAACGTACATTGATCGTTTTCGATCAATGGCAGGAGCTGTACTGTGCCGCGGCGGGGCGGCAGCCACAGTGGCGGCCGCGTCCTGCCGGAGGGCTGGATAAGAGGCAACATATTGAGGAGGGACGTCATGAAAATTCTGATTACGGATGGATTTCTGGTCAACGCGGGCGGGGTGTCGTGGAAGCCGCTGGAG
>CASEBP010000035.1 GCA_949285275.1 uncultured Oscillospiraceae bacterium
GCTGTCCTCTCTGGCGGTTTCCTCGGCGGTCTGCAAAAAACCTTCCAGAGGATTGTCCTCCGGGACGCTGAAAAAATCGTTCTTAGGCGTTGGCGGCGTTGTCCTC
Source organism: uncultured Oscillospiraceae bacterium (assembly GCA_949285275.1). Lineage (GTDB taxonomy): Bacteria > Bacillota > Clostridia > Oscillospirales > Ruminococcaceae > Yanshouia. Next base: position 107 of record CASEBP010000035.1, read on the forward strand.
AGCGCCGAAGAACTCCCCGTACTGCATCGAAAGATTGCTGACGGCGGGATAGTTTTCCAACACCCCGGCGACGGTGGAATCCTGTTCCTCCTCCAGCTCTCCCCCCAGGATGGTGGTATTCCCCTGGATCAGGATGGTCACCTCATCCAACCCGGGAACCAGATCGGCGATATCCTCGACGTCGTCGGCAGTCAGGGTCACAACGTTGCTCTGCCGGTTTGACGGACGGGCCGCTCTCCCCGGTCCGCCCGCAGGAGGGCCGCCTGCCGGTGGGGCGGCGGGACCGCCGGCAGGTCCCCCGGCGCCTGGTCCCGCCTGTTGGGCAGTGACCGCTTCGACGTCGATGGCTCCGGCGTTGAGATTTTTGAACTGGTCGGCGACATCCGCCTGGCCTCCCCGCCCGATCGCCAGCACCAGCACGATGGTGGCCGAACCGACGATGATTCCCAGGCTGGTCAGCAGGACCTTCGACCGGTTTGCGACGATGTTCAGCCAGACCAGACGCAGGATTTCTCCAAGTCTCATGCGCGGCTCACCCCGCTCTGTGCCAGCAGGATGTCCCCCTCGCGCAGTCCGCTTACGATTTCCACATACTGTCCGTCCGAGAACCCGGTCTCCACCTCAACCGTCTCCTGGCTGCCGTCTTGGGCGAGACGCTGCACCGTAGCGACACCGTCGGTATTGGTGATCGCCTGGTTGTTGACGTACAGAACGTCGCGGACCTGCCGCTGGATCAGGGTGATTTCGGCGCTCATCCCGTCGTACATATCCAGCGTGTTCGTGCCCTTGTAGCGCACATTGACGGTATAGCTGACGGTGGCGGCGCCCGACCGCGAGGCCTCGACCGAGATGGTGTCCACCTCGGCGTCAAAGGTCCGGTCGGCAAAGGCGTTCATCGTCACCGATGCCTCCTGCCCTATCGAGACGTTGAGAATATCCTCCTCCGATACGGTGATTGGGACATAGACCGACGAAATGTCGGTGAGCATCAGCAGCGTCTGTTCGTGGAGGGTGTCGGTATCCTCGTCATAGGTCACATCGAACGAATCCCCTTCCTCCACGTTGATCGATACAATCATCCCCGTGCAGGGGGCGTAGACGATTCCATCGTCCGAGATGCTCTCCTGGATTTCGTTGATCTGCCGCAGCGTCTGGTCATAGGTCTCCTGGGCGGCGTCCACCGACTGGCTCAGCTGAAGGACCGTCAGATTGTATTGCGCCTCAGCCGACGCTGCGAGGGCCTGGGTCATCGCCCGCTGCTGTTCGGCGTCCAGCGCGCCGGTCTGCTGAGAAAGCTCGGCTTGGTCCAGGACGATGGCGTAGCTTTCGACCTGGTCGCGCAGCGATTCAATCCGGTCCTCAAGGGCGTCGCTGTCGCCGTATTCGATGTCATAGGTACCGTTAAAATCCGCCAGATAGTCCTGATAGCGGCTCTGTGCGTCGATGTATTTATCGTATGTCTGCTGGTAGAGCTTATAGAGGGTATCCGAGTCATCGCCGTTTCCGTAGATGGCAATCTCACCGAGAATCTCCTCGATCCGTTCGGAGATGGTCTCCTGTTCGTCTTCGTCAACGGTGTTGGCCAGCAGCTCCTGCTGTACCTCCAGATCGATTTCCAGCGCCGCCACCTTGTCATATCGGGTTTTATAGTCCTGGTAGAGAGACTTGTAGCTCTCGGCGCGGTTGGACAGGGTGGTCAGACGGGAATAGTCGTCGTCGTAATCGTCCTCATAGTGGCGGTAGGTGTCGAGATCCTCCAGCGCGTCGGTCAGCTTGTCCTGCGCGTCGGAGAGCTCCCTCTCCAGCTGGGTAACGGTGACGCTTTCGGCCGTTTCGGCGAGGCTCCCCTCGAGAAGGGCCGACTGATAGGTCTGTTCGGCGGCGAGCAGACGGCTCTGCTGATCGAGCCGGGCCTGCTCCAGCTCCAGCGAGGCCAGCTCAAGCTGGAGCTGATAGGAGACCAGCCCCGCCTGAATTTCGGACAGATTCAGCTGCATCAGGGGGTCTCCCTCCTGTACCGACGATCCCGCTTTGACGAACACCTTCTCTACGGTGGTGGAGACCGGAAAGGTAATGGTTTCCCGGTCGAGCGAGATGGATGAGCTTTCGCTGGTTCCCACTGTGATGTCGCCGCGCTGGACGGTGTATTGCCGATAGGTCACCTCGTTGTCCGCCGTGCGGGCCTGATGGCGGGATCACCACAGCAGCCCGCCCGCCGCGGCAATGATAACCGCCGTGAGTGCAATGAGGATCCATCGCGGAGGAAGCCGGTGCCGGCGGCCGTCGCTGAGCAGAGCAAGCAGCTCTTCGTCCGAACCCGCGGCGGATTCGGAAATTTCTGCGCCGGGAGCGAAAGCATGCTCTCTTTCGTCTGCAGCAGACGGGGAAGGCTCCTTTGCGGACAGACTTCCCCGGAACAGTTTGGACATCGAATATTCCTCCCAGATTGATTCTTCTCGAGCGCGGAGCAGGAAAAGTAAAAATTCTCCTTTTATTCTATGGGACAAATGTGTCAGTTGTGGGAAAATAAACCGAGATATTCTGGCATCCCGATGGGGATTTTTGGGAACCCTCCCGGATTTTCGGCGCGGCATCCCCCTCCGCAGGCCGAAAAGTTTTCGGACAGGGGGCGGAGGGCAGAAAAGTAGTTTCCAGTTCATGTAATATATCACGGATTTAGGTTCAAGTAAAGGGAGGAACGAAAAACACCGGAAGGATGCAGGTCCCATCCGCTTTGGGACCCTGGGGCGAACGGTGCAGCTCGGACGGATGCCGCTGTGCGGGGACAGCCGGACCGGATGGCCGATCCAGATGGATCTTATGGCAAGGAGACAGGAAAATTTTTTGCGTTGTAAAATTTTGAATTTCCGATATAATCAACAGCAGTTTGCAATATTCGACCGGTTTTCCGTGCGGCGGCGCGGACGGCCTTTGCATCGGGACTTTGGAAATTTCAGACATCCGGCAGCGGGGAATATCAGCAGAAACGGTCTCCGGCAATAGAAAAAAGGAGTGAGCAATGGTTTGAAAAAGCGAATGAGGGGACTGGCGTCGGGCGCCGTTGCCGTTTGTATGATGCTGCAGTTCCTGGCATTTGACGCAACCGGTACGGCGGTCCGGCGGTAGGCTGCGGATGCTGATGCCGGGCTGTGGTCCGCGGCGGAGCAGGAAGCCCGGCCGGCAGGCGATCCGGAGAATAATGAGGATTTTCCGCTGCGGGAGCTGGACAGCGGCCGGGCGGAGGCCGGACCGGAGGAAGACGATTCTTCCGCCGTACTGTGGGAGCAGGAGGCTGAGGGCCGTGCGGGCGGTATTCTCTATGTGGACGGCGATGCCGGAGAGGAGGACGGAGACGGTTCGCAGCAGAATCCCTACGCCGATATCCGCGACGCGATCGACGCCGCCGAAGAGGGGGATATAATTCGGGTAGCAGCCGGTACATACGATGTCGGCAAGGCCGACGGCAGCGAGAATCTGTGCATCGAAAAGAGTGTAACTATCGAGGCACTGGATCCGGAGCGCCGGCCCGTTTTGACGACCGGCCATCCCGGAAACCAGGCGGTTCGCACCCAATCCACCGTCTCGGTTTTGGCGAGCAATGTGACACTGCGGGATCTGGAGATTCGGGTTACCGATACAAATCCTAACAAGGCAGTGGAAATCCGAACGCCTTCGGACGGCGAAACGGTGACCGGAACGCGGATCGAGCGGTGTGTACTGGACGGGGGAAAGGCGAGCAGCCTGTATATCGGTTCGCCCGGTGTCGGCACCTGCGAAATTTTGGATTCCACCCTTCACGGCTCCCTTGCTATTGCCAACGGAGCGGGCAACGCGATGGAGGATGGACAGCAGGCGGTGATCGACGGCAATGTGATCAACGGGTTTGTACTGGTGACCGGCAGGAGAAACACCGGGTGGGATCTGCACCCGATCGAGCATCTGCCGGTGATGACCGGAAACACAATCCATGGTGCCGACTATGCCGAAAACGGCGTGACCCACCGCATGATAGTGCTTTATTCGGACCTCGACTGGCAGCGGCTGCCGGATGAGGAGGATATCGACCGGTTCGTTGCGGGAAATGCCCCCGACAGTGGCTGGATCCGCATTGCGTTTACCAACGGCGATCCCGACGGCGGGGTGAATTCCCACCCGTATTACACCAACTGCGTGGGGGTAGTCCGCGATCCGGTCGGCGTCACGGATGCAGATGGAAATATGAGAACCTTCGGGTATCCCCAGGATGCACTCGGATATGCGGCCCAGACGGGTGCGGATGTCAAACTGCTGCAGGACCTGACCCTGACCGAAACGCTGACGGTAGAAGAAACGGTTACCGTGGATCTCAACGGCTTTGATATCACCGGCGACGGCGTTGGGGCGATCGAGGTCCACAGCGGTGCGCTGACCCTGACCGGGGAGGGGACGGTGACCGCCGGGGGATTGACCCCTTTGGACGGCGGTTCGGTGATCCGCGTCGGCAGCCATACCGGGGAGGAGCGGGAAGCTTCCCTTATTCTTGGGGCGTCGGCGACCGTTTTGGCGCCGGATGGATATGGTGTGCTTGCCTTTGGTGCACAGACCCGTGAGACGGTGACCGTTTTCGGACGCATCGAGGCGGGAGGATCGGGGGTTGCACTGGCCGGAAATGGCGCCGATCTTGAGACCGGAACAGCCTTCTTCATCAAACCGGGGGCGGTTTTGCTGTCGGAGGGCAGCTATGCCGTTTACCATCCGCAAAACGGGACGGTATCGGTGGAGGGTGGTGTCATAACCGGTCAGGGTGGGATTCAGATGTGCGCCGGTACGCTGCACATCTCCGGTCCGGCTGAGATTAGCGCGCAGTACGCCGGGGAGGAAAAAATCTCTGTGAGCGGCGGCGTGATACTGGATGGCGCTGCGGTCTCCCTGATTCACCATCAGGACAGCCTTGCCGCAACGCCGTCCGCGCGGATCGCTGGCGGAAAACTGACTGCGTCGGGCAGCAACGGAGCGGTCCAAAGCTATCGCTGGTCAAGTGACGGCGCTGCAGCGGCATGGCCCAATCAGCCGCGGCATCTCACCATCACCGGCGGGCGGTATTCAACCGGCGGCGACCCCGATATCATGCGTTCCTACCTCCAGGATGGGTATCGCATGGAGACCAGCGGTGCATACTGGGTGGTTTCCACCGCGGGGGGAGAACCGGCCGGGATCCGTCTGACGGCGGACCGGGATGCCGTGGTGTATGGGGAAAGTGTGACCTATACGGTCAGTCTGCCGGATGAGGGGCTTCCTGCAGGGGCAGCGGTGCGGTTCTACCTCAATGGACTGGCGGAGGAAAACAGGGTCGGCGAGGTACAGGATCCTTCCGGTCGGGCGTCTGTCACGCTGGATCGAGGCCATCTGACCTTCAACCGCGGCGAGGCCCACACCATCCATGCCATCTACACCGATCCGGCTGCCCCTACCGAATGGCAGGGCAGTGTGACAACGACGGTAACACAGCGGGAACTGGCATGGGATATCTCACAGCTCTCTGCCTCCCGGGCGGAGAATGGGACGATGGATCCACCTGCTGTATATGGGATGCTGGAGATCAGCGGCGTATTTCCGGAGGACGAGGTCTTCCTTCGGTATGACGGACTTTCCGCCCCCCAATTCTCTGATGCTATGCCTCACCGCGAGGAACTGACCCTCATCGTCCAGCAGGGCAGACTGACAGGAGACGAGGCGGATAACTACAGACTGCCGCAGCATCCGCCTGTGGTAACTGGCGAGATCAAGCCGGTGGCGATGCAGCCGGTGGAACATCCGCAGGACGGGGAAAACGACTATGCCCTGCAAATTGAGACGGGCGTTTCCACCGTTCCCGAGGCGCTGAAGGATCATGGAGCGCTCAATACCCCCGACAAGATCCAGGAGGCGATGAAAGCGCAGGTTTCCAGTGAGCCGCAGACCGAAACAGAACAGCATGTTGTCTATGACGTTACCCTTATGGTAAGCCCTGACGGGGGAGAAACTTGGGAGGCGGCGGATGAGGGGAATTTCCCGGCGGAGGGTCTGACGGTGGTGCTGCCCTACCCGCAGGGAACTGCTGCGGATACCCATTTCTTTACGGTGGCGCACATGTTCACCAAGGAGCTAAATGGCCGTCGTCCCGGTGAGATTGAAATGCCTCCTGTGACCCGGACGGCGGACGGGATTCGTTTCGTTGTGACCGGACTTTCACCCATTGCGGTGGGATGGACCGAGGTAATATCATCCAGCGGCGCTTCGTCTGGCGGCTCCGACAGGAATCCACAGGAGGAATCCTATCTCCTCTGGAGTGAGGTGGCAAATCAGGTTCGGGCGGCCGCGGCCGGTGAAACGGTCACGGCTGATGCCCGCGGCGAGGACCGAATGCCCTTCTTTGTCATGGAGGCGCTGGGCGGTGTGCAGGATGTTACCCTCTATGTCCAGTGGGATGGAGAGGAGGAGATTGTCCTTACTTCCTCATCCGCTCTCCGGCCCGAAGCGGGCCGGATTTACTACCGGCTTTCCGATCTGGCGGCACTGACGCCGACCGTACAGCCCCAGCCGTCCGTCTCCGATCGGGACGGACAGAAGCAGGAGGCACACCTTCCGTCGGCACTTCCGGCCTGGCCGGATGGGACGGTGGAGAGCGAGAAAATGGAGCCGGCGCTGCAAAGCAGCCCACAGCCTCCGCCATCCGGCGCCTTCGAGGTGGAAAAGGGCAGCCCCGCAGAAAAGAAAAAGAATGAATCGGACGGAAGTCCCGCCGCTCTTTGGGGCGTTGCAGCGGTTTTAGCCGCGATGACGGGCGCTGGTTTCCTGTTGTCCGGGCGCTGGCGCGCTCGTCGCCGGTCCGGCGGCTCGGGAGGAGCACCACACTGATTGTCTGATCCGGACTGCGGCGATACTCTGAGATGTGAGCTTAAATGAGCCGATTTGCAAAAACCGCGCTGGAATGGCGATTCCAGTGCGGTTTTTGTCGGATTTGCTCCATCTTGACCGGCAGGGACGCGGGCGCAAATTTTAGGCAAAGGAAAAAGCCTGGAGCGCGATATGGCTCCAGGCCCTTGCCTGGCGGGAAGGGTGGTCAGTTTAGATCGGCAAATGCAGCATTTCCGCAAAAAGGAAGGGGGCGTTTGTGGGGGAACCACCCCTGTGGGGAGCAGTTCTCTAGCGTTCGCCATAAGCAGGATGAAGCTCCAAAGTGTAATCTATCCCCCAGTGATGAGCGTCAGGCCGCAGCAACCGGCTTCTATCTGA
>CASEBP010000036.1 GCA_949285275.1 uncultured Oscillospiraceae bacterium
ATTCGCCAATCTCGGGCCAGACGTTGTCGGGGTCCTCCACCGAGATGGTGACGCCGGTCTGTTTCTGGTCGGCGATGTCGATGTAGGAGCCGGTAAAGCTCTCCGGCGCGCTGCCATATTCGGCCTCGCCGCCCTGATCGACGGTGACCGTCACCGGTTTCGGGGTGATCGTGCCGGTGACCGTCTCAGGATAGGTGATCACGTAGTTCTTTTCATCAAAACTGAGGGCCAGTGCCGTATCGGAATCGATGGTGACCGCGATGTTCTGGCCGGCGTCGATGCTGGCATAGGTGCCGCCGTTGACCGACAGGGTGCCGCTGCTGTCAGCGGGAACCAGCCCGATGGTCAGCGGGATCAACCCGGCATAAGTGTTGGTGCCGTCATACTCCTTGGTCACCGGCCCCGCAGTGGAAGCGGTGACCGGCCGCGCGGTGATGGCGCCGGTCGAAAAGAGGAGAACCTCGCTGCTGTCCAGCCGGTACGGGCCGGTGGCGATCGGGTTGGGGGTGAAGGTGATCGTCTTCCCGGTGCCGACATCCTTCGTGTCATAGGTAGCCAGGCCGGTGATGTTCAGCGTGTCGTCCCCCAGCAGCGCATCCGGCTTGACCTTGACCCCCGCGCTGCTGGCGAGGGTGCCGTCGTACATCTTGGTCTGGCTTCCGGCGTTTTCGTCATAGATGAGATCTTTGGCCTGCAGCGTCTTGGGGGTGATGGAAATCTCGCAGACAGCCTGCCTGTATATGCCGTAATTCTCCGACGTTACATCTTTGCAGCCCATCGTGACGGTGACCGGCTGCTCGGTGTAGCCGACCGCCGTGATCCGATAGTCTTTTACTCTATTGGTCAAGTTCTCCGCTACATTGATCTCCTCAATCTCCAGGATTCCATCCTGCGAGGTGAGCCAGGAAAATTCATAGTTTGCATTTGCCGGCAACTTGATCCCATCCCAGTCGACCGAGAGCTCGATGGATTCGCCGTAGGCAACCTTCTCCTGACTGGTCACCGTTCCGTCCTTCTGGAACGAACACGAGATAACCGAATTCATGATCTCAATTCTTTTTTCCGCATCGATGCCGGAGCTGCCTGTATAGGCGACGATAAAGATAGCCCTCTCCTCCGTGCCAGTGTTCACAGACATGTAGACGTTCCGGCTATCTACGGTATTTTTCTCGTACTGGAGAGAGGCATAAGGCAGCGTTTCATCGATCGGCTTGCCGCTTCCATTGCCAAAGCTCCACTCAACTACGTCGTCCACCTCATCGCCGTACTGGTCATACGTCTTGGCTACCCACTGTCCCGCATGGCCGGCAGCTATCACATCGGGACCATCGATTTCCACCCAGGCGGTCTTCCGGGCCTCGCTCCGGGTCAGCATGATGGTCTTGGTGACCGAAAGGCCCTCACAGGTGGCGCGGATGGTCACCGAATCGACCTCCGCCTCGGTGGTGACGGTGAGCAGGCCTCGTTCGGAAATCTGCACGCCCGTCACGGTGCCGCCCTCGATGGACCAGACCACGTTGCCGCCATAGGGATCGCCGTACAGGTCGGTGAGCACAGCGCGATACTGCTCCCTGGCCGCCTGGGGGGAGGGGTTGCCGAAGCCATCCACTATCATCGGCAGCACTTCGACCGAATCCTCACCCTCGATGGAGATACTGCCCGCCGAAGCGTCCTTCTTGTTGAGCGAAACGATGGTCGTGGCAGAAACCTCTCCAAACGCGGCCGTGACGGTGATGTTGCCGGTCGCAGCCCCGGGTTGGATGGTGAGCATGCCGGTCTCGGGATCGATCGTGACCCCCTCATGCTCCACGCTCCACTCCACCAGCTCCTCAGCCCCGGAATACAGCTGGCCGTATTGGTCATAGGCTGTGATTTCGTACTCGCCGTCAAATTCCAGCGGCCCTTCCTCGGCGGTCGGCAGGGTGATGCCCGTCTTCCGGGCGGCGACGTTCAGATAGGTGATCACGGGTTCCTCTTTGACGATATGGACCACGCAGTCCGCCGTACCCCGACCATCTTCAGGGGTATATCCCTCATCCTGATAATGGACCTTAATTTCGCACGACGGCGCGGTGTTGCTGATGCGAATATTGGTCTTGTTCTCCTCCTGCGTGACCTGCGACACATTCTCCGGCATCTCAAACGTCCAGCATTCGGCGCCGGATCCCGAGGAGGTGGTGCCGTTCTGGCCATCGTTAAACCAAATTCTCAGCTGAAAGTTCAGGGTTATCGTGGTGATTTCCCCCGGCTTGGCATAGGGGACGGGAACATTATAAGGTGGCCGGACCTCGTTCTGTCCCTCAATCCAAATACTTATATCGGTGCTGTCCCGCTCGATTGCCGGATAGTCCACCGTGATGATACAGTTCTCCGTATCGATCGACGCCGAACGCGCTCCCTCCGGCGTCTCCACCGTGGGATTTTCCGCCAGCACATAGCCATCCATGACCGTATAGGTAATCTTGGCATTATATTTATCTTCTATAAACCGAAAGCCCTCATTGACCTCCGGATCCCAGTCCACCGTCACGGCTTGCAGGCCCTCGGAAAGGGTGGCCGTGGTATCGGGTTCCCCAAAGGCTTTCGGCACATCCAGATCGCTGACCGTGATGACCGAGATGACCGTGTCCTCCTTCGGCTCCAGCGTCAGATAGCCGTCGCAGTAGAGATTCGCCTGATCCTCGTCGTAGGTGTAGATCACATTGTCGCCCGAATTGCTCTGAAATACATGGACGCGCCCACCCGCCTGCGGCCCGGCGTTCTTCATATAGAGATACTCCGGATAACCGATCGAAGTTGCGCCGTCGCAGTTGGTCAGGTCGACCAGGTAATTGGCCCCGTCCATCGCGACGACATTCCACATGTGCGGGCCGCCGCAATCGCCGGTCACCGAGTAGCAGACGACATCCCCCTGAAAATCCGTCAGGTCACAGAGGAACTGAAACGCCTTGGAATAGCCCTCACAGACGACCTTGGTGGAGGGATTCTGGTCAAACACATAGATCAGCTGCCACGGATTGCCGTAGGGGGTCGTGTCATCATCGGCAGACTCGTGGTCATATTCGACCAGATCCAGGATCTCATCCTTATAGAAATCGAGCTTTTCGCGGTCGGTTTTCCCGGCCGCCTCAGCCACAATGCTCTGGGCGTACTCGATGCTGCTCTGTGCCTCGCCGGTTTTCTCGGTGTCGACCCGATAATTCTGCCCGGACTCCGCGTAGTCTTCTGCCGGCGGGAAGCACATCGACATGTTGGTGATATAGATCCTTTTTTCAGGGTACGTTATGTAGCTATACTGGTATCCGAAAGTGGTGCCGTTCTCCAGCGTTTTGTCATACCAGTAAAGCTCCATCGGGCAGTCGGCCAGAAGGGCGTCGAGCACACGCTGGGTGTTAAACGCCTCCCCAAACTTTTGGCTGACCGCCGTCGCAGCCTCCTCCGTAAAAGTCCACTCACCGTCCGGCGCCTGCTCTATGGCCGACTCGATACCCAGCTCGTCCAGGGTCCAGCTCAGCTCCGGATAGATCGGCTGGTTGTCCGTCCTGTTCAGCATAAAGATAGTAGTTGCCGAACTGCCGTTCGCGACCTTCCCGATCTCCTCCTTGAGGAAATCATAGTATGCCTGCTCGGACTCGGACTCGAGATAATCGCGGGCCGCTGTGCCATAAAGCGAAATAGCCGGACGGCCCGCCGCCTCGTCAAAGAGCCGCTGGGCATAGAGCCGGTAAAGCTCCTGCGGATCTTCCGCGCCGTCCTGCGAAGGAGAAAGGATCATTTCAGCGGAACCAGAAGCCGTCACTCCGTCCTCCGCGCCGTCCTGATGACTGTCTTTCGCTTCTTCTTCCTCCAATGGACGTTCTGCATCCCCGCTGTCGAGGGGATCAGCCTGATGACTGTCAGCCGGTTGGTCCTGAAGCAGCGTCTCTTCTCCGCTGTCATACACCCGGTCATCCTCTGCGGCGAAGACGGACATCGGAACGATGTTGACCATCAGCGCAAGCGCGAGAAACAGACTGACGATTCTCTTTCCCATTTTCATATGATCCTTCCTTTCCTAATCGGAAACAGGGGCGAAGCAGCAGATATGCAAAATTCTGACATTGCCTCTTATTTATTTAACCATAGCCGGAACAGTTTGTAAAGAAGAATACCAGAGAAAAAATCGCCGTGGGATTTCACAAAAAAGGAAGCTAATCTTTTGCAGGAATTATTCTATAGATTTATTGACGCAGGTTCAAAATATGCTTATACTAAAATTGACAGGAGGTGAGCAGGTGGCACGCCCTCAGAAATGCCGGATGATCTGCTCCAAGCCCCGCACGACCCGGTTTGAACCGGCGGGCGGCAGCGGCAAGGAGCCGGTGGTCCTGGGCTATGATGAATACGAGACGATCCGGCTGCTCGACCTGGTGGGATATTCCCAGGACGAGTGCGCGGCTAAGATGCGGGTTTCCCGGCCGACCGTCACCCGGATGTACGAGAGTGCGCGGGAAAAGATCGCACGCAGCCTGGTGGAGGCCCGTCCGCTGCTGATCGCAGGCGGGGATGTGGTGGTCTGCACCCAGCTTCGCCCCGAGTGCGGCAATTCTCCCTACTGCTGCCATCGCGCCGCAGCCGCAGAGACGCCGGACGCACAGCCCCGGCAGGGGATGCCGGAGGACTGCGCGACACAGGATAACGAAACGAAAGGGGAAGAGATCCGATGAAAGTGCTGATTGTCGGCGGGGTGGCCGCCGGGACCAAAATCGCAGCCAAGCTCAAGCGGGAACAGCGCGACTGGGAGGTCGTGCTGCTGACCAAGGGAGAGGACATCTCCTATGCGGGCTGCGGCCTGCCCTACTATGTTGGAGGCGGAATCGAGACCCGGGAAGAACTGGTAGTCAATACGCCGGCGGCCTTCTCGGCGCTGACCGGCGCGGTGGTACAGACCGGCGTGGAGGTCGTCGGGCTCGACCGTGCGGCCAAGACGGTGACCGCTGTCGACTGCGCGACCCATGAGCAGACGGTCCACTCCTATGACAAGCTGGTGCTCTGCACCGGAGCGCATCCGTTTGTGCCCAAGTGCGACGGGCTTGAACTGAAGAATGTGTTCTATATGCGGACCCCGGACGACGCGGTGGCGCTGCGCGCGGCGATCAAGGCAGGCGAGATCAAGCGTGCGGTCGTGGTCGGCGGCGGGCTGATCGGGCTGGAGGTTGCCGAGAATCTGGCCAAGCAGGACGTCCGGGTATCGGTCATCGACTTTGCCCCGCATGTCCTCTCCGAGCTGCTCGACCCCGAGATCAGCGAGTACATCGAAAACCGGATGGCCGACGAAGGGATCATGCCCTTCACCGGGGTAGCCCTCGAGGGGATCGCCGGGGATGGCAAGGTGGAAAAGGTGCTGACCAGCCGCCGTCCGATGAAGGCCGACGCGGTGATTCTGGCGATGGGCTTCCGGCCGAGCACCGAATTTCTGGCCGACTCGGGGCTGGAGATGTTCAAGGGCACCCTGCTTGTCGACAGTGAAATGCGGACCAACGACCCCGACATCTACGCTGCGGGCGACTGTGCGATGGTGACCAACCGGCTGACCGGCAAGCGTCAGTGGTCGGCGATGGGTTCGACTGCCAATATCAGCGGCCGTCTGGCTGCGCTGTGCCTGGCGGGAACCGAAACGGCCTCCTATCCGGGTGTGCTGGGGACCGGCGTCGCCAAGCTGCCGGGTATCAATATGGGGCGCACCGGCCTGTCCGAAAAGGCCGCCCGGGAAGCGGGCTATGACGTCGAGACGGTGCTGACCGTCACCGACGACAAGGCCCACTACTACCCTGGCGCCTCCGTCTTTATCATCAAAATGATCTGCGACCGGGAGAGCCATCGGCTGCTGGGCATCCAGGTGCTGGGGACCGGCGCGGTGGACAAAATGGTCGACATCGCCGTAACCGGCATTTCGCTGGGTGCGCGGCTCGAGGACCTGCAGAGCTGCGATTTTGCCTATGCGCCGCCCTTCTCGACGGCGATCTCCCCCTTCGCGACGACGGTCAACGTACTGCTCAACAAGCTTTCTGGCCGATATGTGACCTTCACCCCAGCGGAATATGCCGCCGGTGCGGCGGAGGGCTACCGGGTGATGGACGTCTCTAAGCAGCCCGACATTCCCGGCGCCCCCTATCTCGATCTGGCGACCCTCGATGGTCCGCTCGACGGGATCGCTCCCGACGAGAAGCTGCTGCTGGTCTGCACCAAGGGCCGCCGGGCCTACCTCGCCCAGAACAGGCTGATGCACTTTGGGTACACCAACACCCGGGTGCTGGAGGGCGGCACCACCTTCACCGCCTTCAACCGGGAATAACCTTGCATCTTTCTTCTGTGCGGACCGGCCCGGCGCCTGCCCCCGTCTGAGGGCGCCGCGGCTTCAAATTCATAGAACAAAAAAAGTAAGGAGAAACAGTATGGCAAACATTACCGAAGCTGAGAAGAAGGCCCTCAAGGGCCGCGGGTACATTATGACCCGCGACGGTGAGCATTTTATCGCCCGGATCATCACCGTCGACGGTGTTCTCAACGCCGATGAGATGACCGCCCTGACCGAAGCCGCCAAGCAGTACGGTGACGGACGGGTAGCGATGACCTCCCGTCTGACCGTCGAGGTTCAGGGCCTGACCCTCGATACGATCGAGCCCTTCAACGCGTTCATTGGAAAGGCCGGGCTCTACACCGGCGGCACCGGTTCCCGGGTTCGCCCGATCGTCCCCTGCAAGGGCACCGTCTGTGTCCACGGCCTGATCGACACCCAGGCGCTCGCCCGGGAGCTGCACGAGACCTTCTACAAGGGATGGTATGACGTCAAGCTGCCGCACAAATTCAAGATCGGCATCGGGGGCTGCCCGAACAACTGCATCAAGCCCGGCCTCAACGACTTCGGCATCATGGGCCAGCAGATGCCCGCGTACGACGCCGACGACTGCAACGGCTGCAAGAAGTGCGGCGTCATCGAAAAATGTCCGATGAAGGCGGCCCACTTTGACGAGGACGGCATCATGCAGATCGACCGCAGCCTCTGCAACAACTGCGGCAAGTGCATCGGCGCCTGCCACTTCGACTGTGTCACCGAGGAGAAGGCCGGCTATAAGATCATGGTTGGCGGCATCTGGGGCAAGCGCCAGCGTCTCGGCACCGTCATCGACGAGATCTACACCAAGGAAGAGCTGTTCGAGATGATTGAGCGGGCGCTGCTGCTCTACCGCGAGCAGGGCAAGACCGGCGAGCGGTTCGGCATCTTCATCGAGCGGATCGGCGTCGACAACTTCATCAGCCAGCTCAAGGCCGGCGACGTCATGCAGCGCAAGCAGGAAATCCTTGACGCTCCGCTGCACCTTGAGGGCGGCGCGACCTGCTGATTTCCCCTTCCCCTGCAAAAAAAAGCCCTCTCCCGGTTGGGAGAGGGCTTTCGCTTTCACAGGGCCTGCGGCGCCAGGCGGCCGCTTCTCAGAAAATCGAGGAAAGCGGAGGCCTGCGGAGAGAGGATAGCGTTCTTGCGGTGGAAGATCATGATATTTCGCACCGAAGCAGGGTCATTGATCTTATAGAAGACCAGCCGGTCGTTGGGCTGGACATGGCGCATCAGCCCGTCGCGCAAAAAGGCGACCCCCCTGCCGTCGCAGGCGACATAGTAGGAGGTAAGCAGCTGATCGAGCTGCATGACGACCCGCGGGGAGAAGCCGGCGTTCTGGCAGATTTTCAGCGCCCGGCGGTGCAGATCATTGCCATTTTTCAGCAGTAGGAACGGCTCAGCGGCAAACCGCTCCATCCCGACCGCCGGAAAGGCGGGATCGAGGTGGCGACCGTCCCGCACGTCGTCGAAGGACAGGCGGTAGGCAGCGGCGTCATCGTTGACCGGAAAGGCCGACGGCACCGCCAGCAGGATGGTCTCGGTCTGCCAGAAAGCAGGCTGGAAGAGGTTGAAATCATTTTGTTCGACATCGATGCTGAAGTCGATGACCCCCGACTGGAGACATTTTCGCAGATCTCTGGCGTTGGCTTCGAGCAGGTTGACCCGATAGCCGGGGTACTGCATCTGAAACTGCTCGATGACGCCGGGCAGGATATGCGCGCAAAAATAGGCAGCTGCCCCGACCTGAACCGTCCCCTGCCGTTCTCCGGCGAGGGCGTCGAAATAGGTCTCCATCTCGCGGCGGATCCGCAAAATCTGCTCGATCGACTCGATATAGTACTCCCCGGCGGCGGTCAGCTGGATCGGGGTGGTACTGCGGTCGAAAATGGGGGTGTGGATCTCGGCCTCGGCCTTGCGGACCGCGGCGCTGAGGGCCGGCTGGGAGAGGAAGAGCTTCTGAGCCGCCTTGGAAAAGCTTCGTTCCTGGTAAACGGCATAGACATATTCCATCTCGCGCAGCATCAGCATCCTGTATCCCTCCCAATCCAGTCTTTTCTTCAGTATAGCCGATCGGGCAGGATATTGCAACAGCGGGGGGTATCCGGCGCCAGCCCATCACTTTTTGATGAAGAGAGGATATGAATTTCGTTATTGGAACCGGCGCCGATTCTGTGGTATAGTAGGGATGTAATGGCAGGGAACCTGCAAAATTCACCGAAAGAGGGATGCAGAATGGATCTGTTGCGTGAAAAATTTGCCCGGCTCGGAGTGGACAACGCCCCCGGTCAGGAGGGCCGCCAGAAGGCCGCCGCCCTCGAGCTGCGCGGGGAGCCGCTGGGGGGAACGCCGGTCGACTTCTCCCACGGAGATGTTGACGCCCACCCGCCCATTCCGGGCAGCCTCGAGCGGTTTGTCGAGGGATATGAGAAGCTCGGCGGGCATCAGGCCTACACCGAGTACCGGGGCGGCCGGGCCAACCGTGCCGATCTCGCCGAAAAACTGGCCGCCTTCACCGGCGCGCCGGTCGATCCCGAGCGGGAGCTGATTCTGACCCCGGGCACCCAGGGGGCGCTGTTCCTGGCGATCGGCGCCAACATGGTCCGCGGGGACAAGGTTGCCATCGTCGAACCGGACTACTTTGCCAACCGTAAGCTGGTGGAGTTCTTCGAAGGGGAGCTGGTGCCGATCCCGATGGACTACTACGGCGCCGACCGCTGCGCCGGGCTGGATCTCGAGGTACTCGAGCAGGCCTTCCGCTCGGGGGTCAAGCTCTTCCTGTTCTCTAACCCGAACAACCCCACCGGCGTCATCTATTCCGACGCCGAGATCACCCGCATCGCCGCCCTTGCCAAGCAGTACGGCGTCACGCTGATCGTCGACGAGCTGTACTCCCGCCAGGTCTTTGATAACCGGCCCTATGTCCATCTGCGGGCCAAGGCTGAGCGCCCCGACAATCTGGTGACCATCATCGGCCCGTCCAAGACCGAATCGCTCAGCGGCTTCCGGCTGGGCGCGGCCTTCGGCACCGAGGCGATCATCGAGCGGATGGAAAAGCTGCAGGCCATCGTTTCGCTGCGCGCCCCCGGCTACTGCCAGGCGGTGCTCTCCCGGTGGTTCGACGAGCCGGAGGGCTGGATGGCCGAGCGGGTAGCTGCCCATCAGGCGATCCGTGACGACCTGCTGGCGCTGCTGCGGGCCTGTCCCGGTGTCACCGCCCGCACCACCGAAGCGGGAAGCTACCTCTTCCCCAAGCTGCCGCCCCTTGCGGTCGACCCGCTCGACTTCATCAAGATACTGCGGGTCCACGCCAATGTAACCGTCACCCCCGGCACCGAATTTGGGCCGCAGTTCACCGACAGCTTCCGGATCAACTTCTCGCAGGACCACAAGGCGGCGGTCGACGCCATCGGCCGTGTCATCACGATGATTGAGAGGTACCGCAAATGAACAAAAACCCGATCCCGCAGGGAAAATACCGTCCCGCCGTCCGCTACGGCAACCTGGTCTACACCGCCGGCATGACCCCGCGCAAGGACGGGGTCCTGCTGCTCGCCGGCAAGATCACCCCCGACGAGCCGATCGAGCACTATCGTGAGGCTGTCCGGCAGGCTGCCGCCAACGCGCTGACTGCCGCGCAGAACACCCTGTCGGAGGGAGAGCGGATCGTACAGATCCTGTCGCTGACTGTCTATCTCAACGCTTCCCCCGACTACACCACCCACGCCAAAATCGGCGACCTCGTCTCGGAGTATCTCTATGAGCAGCTTGGGGAGGCCGGTATCGGCGCCCGTGCCGCCATCGGCCTGGCCACCCTGCCCGGCAACGCGCCGGTCGAGGTGCAGCTGGTCGCTGCAGTTGAATAGTTGTCTTTTCCCCTTCCCCTGTGCAGAGCGATCCGCCGGTGCGGGCCGCTCTTTTTTTTGCGCTCCGCCGGCCTATTTTTATTTTATTCGGCGCCGCGGCGGAAATTTTCGGGGCCGTTTGCAACGATTCTGTTAAATTCTTCCCGCCGTTGCAATTTCCCCCGTCCCTTTCTATAATGAAACCAATCCCGCCGAAAGGAGGCCGATCATGGATACGATGTCCCGCGCCGCACTGCGGGCACAGCAGGAGGACGCCGCGCTGGAAGAGCTGATCCGCACCCAGGAGCCCTTCATCCTGCGCTGTGCCTGCGCCGCCGCCCGCCGGCCGGTCACCCGCAGCGACGACGAATGGTCGGTAGCGCTTGCCGCCTTTCTCGAGGCGGTGCGTGCCTATCGTCCCGAGCGCGGCGATTTTCCTCCCTTTGCCCAGCTGGTGATCCGGCGGCGGCTGGCCGACCATTTCCGGCAGCAGCAGCGGTTTGACGCCGAGCTTCCCGCCTCCCCCGACATCTTTGAATCGGGACCGCTGGAGGAATCTCCCCAGCCAGCGCTGCAGGCAGCGGTGATCTCCCGGCTGACCGCCGAACAGGAGGACGGCCTTGCCCTGGAGATCGACGCGCTGAGCCGGGAGCTTGAACCGTTGGGGATCTCATTTCTGTCGCTGGCCTCCTGCTCACCCAAGGCATCCAAAACCCGGGCCGCCTGCGCGAAGGCCGTCGCCTTTCTGGTGAGGAATCCTGTCCTCCTCTCCGGAATGCGCGGCAGCGGCCAGCTTCCGATGAAGGAAATCGAACAGCACACCGGGGTACCCCGAAAAATCCTTGACCGTCACCGAAGATATCTGATAGCGGCAGCCGTGATCCTATCCGGAGAGTATCCCGGCCTCGCCGCATATCTGGGTCCCATTCGAGAGGAGCTGAGCCGGAGATGAAAGCAGTTGTCATGCAAACCGATGGTCAAAAAGCGGCGGTCCTCTCGGAGGACGGACAGTTCCGAACGGTAAAAAACCGCTGCTATGTTCCAGGACAGGTGATAGAAATGAAACGCAGCACCCGTATCATCCCCTTTGCCGCCGCGGCGGCGGCTGCAGCGCTGGCTTGCTCGGTCGGCGCCTATGCCTACTTCACCCCCTGCGCTTATGTCAGCCTCGATGTCAATCCCTCGATTGAATACACCCTCAACCGATTCGATCGGGTTTTGACCGTATCGGGCATCAACGACGACGGCGAACAGATTATCCGCGAGATCGAGCTGGAACAGCTCGTCAACCGGCAGATCGATGAAGCCATCGAGCGGACGGTCCGCCAGATCGAGGCATCCGGCTTCTTTGGCGACGATCTATCGGGCGAGATCGTCATTGCCGCCTCGGCGCAGGAGCTCCGGCAGGCGGAAACCATCATCCAGCTGCTGTCCGACGCGGCCGAAGAGGCGGTCGACGGCGAGGATATCATCGTTGAGGCGTTCCCCGTTTCCTCCCGCACCGTTGAGGAAGCCCATGCGCTGGGCGTCTCTCCGGGCAAGCTGCACCTGGTTGAAAAGCTGGCCGAGAGCGCGCCCGATCCCGGCACCATCGACCGGGAGGACTGGCTGGATCAGCCGGTGCAGGCAATCATGAAGGAAATCAAGGCCAACCGAACCGAGCAGAAG
>CASEBP010000037.1 GCA_949285275.1 uncultured Oscillospiraceae bacterium
GGCGGCTCGATTACCGCACTCAGCGAAAGCCCCTTGCTGTCGGGCCGCAGTTCCCGGATAGCGCCGATGACCAGGTCGCGGGGAAAGAGTCCGCCGACTCCGGTGGTGACGATCAGATCTCCCGTCTGTGCCTGGGATTCCCTTGGCAGGTAGGAGAGAAGAAGCAGGCCCTCTTCGGCCAGCGACAGCTCTCCGGAGGTGACGCCGATTTCCCGGGTGGCGCTGTCCATCACGCCCACCTGAACCGAGACGTCGAGAATAGTCAGAACCTTGGAATAGGTTAAGCCGACCTCCGAAACGATGCCGACCAGCCCTTCCTCGGTGATGACCGGGTCATTGACGCTGATTCCGCTGTTGCTGCCCCGATCGATGGTGAAGGAGTAGAAACGGGACGCAGTGTCCCGTCCGACGACCATTGCCGGTTCAAAGTCGAAATCGGGGTTCTGCTCCCGGATCTGAAGGTATTCCCGCAGCTGTTCATTTTCGGATTTGGTCCGCTCATACTCGACCAGCATGGAGCGCAGCCGGGCATTTTCGCTTTTCAGCTCCTCGTTTTCGGCGGCCAAGCGGTGGCCGGAAAAGAGGGCGGTTGCCGCATCGCTTGCGGCGTAGGACAGGCTGGCGCTCACCCGCTGCAGCGGGGTCATCATCCAGGCGGCGAGCTGCCCGATCATCGGGATCGCGGTGCCGGAATAGGCCGCACGCAGGGTGAAGGCAAGGACGAAGGCCAACGCCAGCGCCAGAATTTTAAAGCGGGTACTTTTGAAGAAATCTCCCATCTGTCACCCCTCCCGTCGTCGTTGGGGTCCGCCTGAAAAAATGGGACCCGGCGCCGCGCAAACGGCCTCGGGCCCCGGCCTGTGTCGCTTTTGTTTTTGCCGCTGTTCAGCGCTTGGAATCATCTGCGGTGGACAGGACATCCCGCAGCCGTTCGATGTCCTCAAGCACCCGCCCGGTTCCGACCGCGACGCAGTCAAGAGGATTTTCGGCGATATGGACGTTGATGCCGGTCTCCTTTGAGATTAGGGCATCGAGCCCGCGCAGCAGGGCACCGCCGCCGGTCAGTGTGATCCCATGATCGATGATATCGGCGGCCAGCTCGGGCGGAGTACGCTCCAGCGTGCTCTTGATCGCATCGAGAACCTGAGAAATCGCATCAGAAAGGGCTTCGCGGATCTCATACGGTTCAATGGTAATGCTCTTAGGCAGACCATCGACCAGATTGCGTCCCTTAATTTCCTGAGGCTGTTCGTTTTCAAACGGATAGGCTGAGCCGATCTCAATCTTGATCTGTTCAGCGGTTCGCTCGCCGATCAGCAGGTTGTATTTGCGTTTGATATACTGGATGATTGCCGAATCGAAGGCGTCGCCGCCGATCCGGACCGACCGGGCTGTGACGATGCCGCCCAGCGAGATGACGGCCACTTCGCTGGTACCGCCGCCGATGTCGACGACCATGCTTCCGGTTGCCTCGGCCACCGGAAGACCGGCACCGATCGCGGCGGCCATCGGCTCCTCAATGATGGAGACATGACGTCCGCCGGCAGCCAGCGCCGCTTCGCGCACCGCACGGCGCTCGACGTCGGTAACACCGGACGGAATGCAGATGATGATATTGGGGTGGGAGAAGATCGAGTTGCCGCAGACCTTCTTGATAAACCGCTGCATCATGTTGGCGGTGATGTCAAAGTCGGCGATGACCCCGTCCTTGAGCGGACGCATGGCGACAATCGAGCCGGGAGTTTTTCCGATAACCTCCTTGGCTTCCTGCCCAACGTACAGGACTTCATCCTTCCGGGTGTCGACAGCTACCACCGACGGTTCCCGCAGGATGATCCCCTTTCCTTTCATAAAAACCAGGGTATTTGCGGTGCCGAGATCCATGCCGATATCCTTGGAAAAAGAAAACATGTCAGGTTCCTCCTCGAATTTTTAGCGCTCATGGGATGTGCGGGGAAAGCGGAACGGATACAAGTCCCAGCTCCCGCATCAGGTGGTACAGCTTGCAGACCGGAAGGCCCATTACGGTGTAGTAATCCCCTTCGATCTGTTCAACAAAACGGGCGCCTTTGCCCTGGATTCCGTAGGCACCTGCCTTGTCCATCGGTTCCCCGCTCTCGACATACGCGCGAATTTCCTCGCCGGTCATCGGAGAAAAGTGAACCTGCGCCCGGGACACAAAGGTGTGGGGCGCCGCATTGGGCAGAGCGAGACAAACGCCGGTAAATACCTCATGGGACCTGCCGGAGAGCCGGCTGAGCATCGCACAGGCGTCGGCAGGATCGGTGGGCTTTCCGAGGATGGTTCCGCCGAGGGCGACCACCGTGTCCGAACCGATTACCGCGTCCTGCGGGAATTGCCGCTGGACCGACAGCGCCTTGCGGCGGGCGAGCAGTTCGACCGCTGCGGCGGGGGAAAGGTCCGGCGGGAGCGTTTCCTCCGCATTGGAATTATGTACCAGAAAATCCTCGGTAATCAACCGAAGCAGTTCCCGGCGCCGTGGAGACGCCGAGGCGAGGATCAATTTCATCAAAACGCCTCCTGCGGGGTGCGGTACGGCCGGTCAGAGCT
The DNA here is from genome assembly GCA_949285275.1 of uncultured Oscillospiraceae bacterium. Classification (GTDB taxonomy): domain Bacteria; phylum Bacillota; class Clostridia; order Oscillospirales; family Ruminococcaceae; genus Yanshouia. The sequence continues at coordinate 2,572 of CASEBP010000037.1, forward strand.
TTGCCGCGACGTTTTTATACAGAAGAAGCGCAGCGGTCACGGTGATGATCTGGGCCACATTGAAACCAATTTCACAGCCGAACGCAATTTTGAGGATAGCCAGATCGACGATCAGCGGATTGGCGGTTGAAAGGCCGACCGTTCGCCCGAAGGAAAGCCAGCTCAAAAAGGGAATCTGCTCGGTGGCGGAGGCCAACAGCAGGCCGAGAATTACCCCTGCCAGCAGGAAAAAGAGAAAGGCGAGGTTTCGTTTGAGCTTCATCGTCACTCCCTCCCGGTTGAGCCGAATCCGCCGGTTCCGCGGGTCGTTTGGCCAAGTGAGGGGGCTTCGGCGATGTCGGGAAACAGCGCCGGAAGGATGACGAGCTGTGCGATCCGCTCTCCGGGTTCCACGGTATAGGGGGTTTGGGAAAGGTTACGCAGTCCCACCATGACCTCGCCGCGGTAATCTGCGTCGATGACGCCAACCGCGTTGGAAGGAACAAGGCCGTGCCGGATGCCCAGTCCGCTTCTGCCAAAGACCAGCCCGACCGTCCCTTCCGGCAGGGCGATCGCCAGGCCGGTGGAGAACAGGTGTGAGCCGCCGGGCGGCAAAGTGACCGGAGAGGTCAGATCAGCGCGAAGATCCAACCCGGCGCTTTGATCGGTTCCGCGGGAGGGCAAGACGGCGGTGGAGGTCAATCTCTGGATGTTCAGTGTCATAAAATGCCTCTTTTTATTCCGTTGGGTGGAAAAATCAGCGGATCGACTCAACCTTTCCGCTGCTCCTGGTTCTGGGCAAGCTTGGTGACCAGCTCGAGCTGACGGCGGGTCTTTTCCAGCTCGCGTCGGGCATCATCCAGTTCAATGCGGGCCCGCGCCGCGTCCTCCAGATAATCGGAAAGCTGGGAACGCATATGGTCGGCTGATTGTTCACTCTTGTAAAAGGAATCAGCATATCCCAGCGCGGTGAGGATCAGTGCAGCGTTGGGGGACAGCTTGGCGTCCCGGTCGAGCAGCTGGGAGACCTGTGTATTGATCTCCCGGGCCAGCCGGCGGACGTACTCCTCTTCCTCGGAGGTGGCGATCGTATATTCTGCGCCGAGAATCTCAATCTTGATGTGATTGGCCATGCTGAATCTTCCTCCTTATTGGCCGCCGCCGGAAAAGTGCGGCTGATAAAGAATATTATAGTACATTTTCGACGGCGGGAAAAGCCTTTGTCCGATTTTTTTTGCGCGGAAAGCCTGCCCATACCGGAAACAGACGAAGGCGGGCTTTGACCTGCAAAGCCCGCCCGCATGAAAAAGAGGAAGATATGAAAAAGCGAAACTGGCGGTATGTTCCCTGTCGAACCGCTGTTCCTGAACTAAGAATACCCCGGAAAAGAGAGAAAAATATCATCAAACCGTAAAGATTCGATTAAACTTTCAAGAAATGCAGAACAGCGAAATATTTTTGATGATTCCGACTCATTTTTTTACAATCGGACAGCCGCATTTTTCCCATCCGTTCATTGATTCTCCGGAAAAAACTGTATATAATAAAACGGTATTGAAAGTTTTGCGCCATTTGACAGGCCGAAAGAAAGGAATCCTTTATGAAGGTTGAATCGTTGCTGGAAAAGGTGGAGCTTCGCCGCCGTCTGATTGCCGCACTGCGGGAAAATATGATGGTCGAGCCGAAAGACGCCACAATCGAACAGTTTTATCGTGCACTGGCTCTGACGCTGCGGGATCTGATGGGAGAGAAGCGCCGGCATCTGTCGGCGAAAACGGCATCCCATGCCAAAAAACAGGTCCATTATCTGAGCATGGAGTTTTTGCCGGGACGTTCAATGAAGAACTCCCTCTATAATCTGCGGCTTGACAAGGTTGCTGCCGAGGTGCTTTCGGAATGGGATGTCCGTCTGGAACAGCTCTACGAGTGCGAACCGGATGCCGGACTGGGAAACGGCGGCCTCGGCCGGTTGGCCGCCTGCTACCTCGATGGACTGGCGACCGACGGATTTCCGGCCGCCGGCTATTCGATCCTCTACAAATATGGAATCTTTAAGCAGAAAATTATTGACGGCTGGCAGACCGAGCTGCCCGATTACTGGATTCCGGGCGGAGAGGTCTGGCTGGCGCCTCGGCCCGATCAGGCGACCGAGGTTCGCTTTGGCGGCACCATCAATGACTGGTGGGAGGCCGGCATCCACCGGGTGGAGCATACCGGCTACGAAACGGTGACCGCTGTTCCCCACGATCTGTATATCTCGGGCTATGATACCGAGGCGGTGAGCGTATTGCGGCTTTACCAGGCCCAGCGGCCTGGTGTGGACATGGAAAAGTTCAACCGGGGCGATTATCTCGGCGCCTTTGGGGCGACCAGCCTGGCGGAGACGATCTCCAATGTGCTCTATCCCAACGACAGCCACCTGGAAGGGAAAAAGCTGCGGCTGCGTCAGCAGTATTTTCTCTCGGCTGCTGCGGTCGGGGATATCATCCGGCAGCATCTTTCGACCTATGGGTCGCTCGACCGGTTTGCCGAGCTCAATGCAATCCAGATCAACGACACCCATCCGGTGCTGGCGATTCCCGAGATGATGCGGGTGCTGCTCGACGACTGCGGCTACAGTTGGGACCGGGCGTATGACGTCGTCTCCCGCTCCTTTGCCTACACCAATCATACCGTTATGGCCGAGGCGCTCGAGCAGTGGGACGAAAACCTGATGGCCGAGCTGTTGCCCCGGATTATCCAAATCATCCGCGAGATCAATGAACGGTTCTGCCGCTCCCTCAAGGAGAAGCACGGCTGTTCCGACGCGGCGATCGCCCGGATGGCGCCGGTCGCCTATGGGATGGTGCGGATGGCCAACCTTGCCGTCGCGGTCTGCCACTCGGTCAACGGGGTTTCGACCCTGCATTCCAAGATCATCACGACCGATGTGTTCCCCGACTATTACAAGGTGGCACCCTATAAATTTAAGAATGTCACCAACGGCATTGCTTCCCGCCGTTGGCTTTGCCAGGCCAATCCGGGCCTGACCGCGCTGCTCCGGGAGACGATCGGGGACGGTTTCCTGCATGATTTCACCCAGCTGTCCCGTTTTGCCGACTACCGCAGCGATCCGGCTGTGCTCGACCGGGTACTCGGGGTCAAACGGGAGAACAAGGAACGGTTCGCCGCCTACCTGAAGGATAAGACCGGAATGGTGCTGGATCCCGGTGCGATCTTCGACGTGCAGGTCAAGCGGCTGCATGAGTATAAGCGCCAACAGCTCAATGCGTTGAATATCCTGGCCGATTATCAGGCCATCAAGGCCAATCCGTCGGCCGATTTCACCCCGCGGGTCCACATTTTCGGCGCTAAGGCGGCCCCCGGGTATTTCCTTGCCAAGCAGATCATCAAGCTGCTGTGTACGATCGGGCAGTGCCTCGAGAAGGATGCGGATGTCGCGGGGCGGCTGAAGGTGGTCTTTCTGGAGAACTACAGTGTGACCCTCTCCGAACTGCTGATGCCGTCTGCAGACTTCTCCCAGCAGATTTCGCTGGCGGGAACCGAAGCGTCGGGCACCGGCAACATGAAGCTGATGCTCGGCGGCGCCATCACCGTCGGAACCCTTGACGGCGCGAACGTCGAGATCTGTGACGCCGCTGGGATGGAAAACGAGCTGATCTTCGGGATGCGGGCCAATGAGGTGGAGGAACTTCGCGCTGCCGGGTATGATCCCGGTTCCTACTATGAAAGCGATCCGGTGCTGCGCTCGGCTCTCGACGCGCTGGTTTCCGGGGAGCTGGGAGACAACTTCCGCGAGCTTTATGATGCGCTTCGCTATACCGACCGCTATATGGCGCTGGCCGATTTTGCTGCCTATCGGGAGGCGATGAAGCGCTCTGGTGAGATCTGGCTTGACCGCAAGGGCTTCGCCCAGAAGAGCCTGCTCAATACCGCCGCGTCGGGGATTTTCTGCGCCGACCGTGCGGTGATGGATTATGCCCGTGACATCTGGGGGCTTCTGGACTGAGATGCCTGGCCTCCCAAAAGGAGTATGCTTTGAATCAATCCGATTTCATCTGTTTTGACAGCCTGTCTGAGGAGTTTAAATTTCCGCTCGGTGCGGTACCGGCCGGCCAGGAACTGCGGCTCTGCCTGCGGATTCCCAAGAGAAGCGGAGCGGGGTCTCCCCGCCTGCTCGTCTATGCCGCTGACCGCTGGGAAACCCCGCTGTTGATCTCTCCGATGACCCTGCAGCGGGATGAACCGGCACAGGTGTGGTATACCGTCCGGTTTACGCCGCCGGTCCCGGCGCTGCTGTTCTACCGCTTCGATGTGGAGGTGGGGGAGGGGCGCCGCCCGGTGCTGCGCGAGAAGAATTTGTTCGCGGGCGGAATGGGCGATCGCTTTTCGGAGTACTGGCAGCTGACCGTCTATGATCCGGCGATGAAGCCGCCGTCGTCACTGGCGGGCGGACTGCTGTATCAGATCTTCCCCGACCGGTTCTTTGCCAGCGGATGTCCCAAATCCCGGGTCCCCGCTGACCGGATCCTGCGCGACGATTGGGGCGGAGAGCCGCAGTGGCGTCCTGATGCCGACGGCAAGGTGCGATGCAACGACTATTTCGGCGGCGATCTGGAGGGGATCCGAAGAAAGCTGCCCTATCTGGAGTCGCTCGGGGTGACGGCGATTTATCTCAATCCGGTATTCGAGGCCCACTCCAATCACCGCTACAACACAGCCGATTACCGAAAAATTGATCCGCTGTTGGGGGACGAGGAGGATCTTCGGCGGCTGTGCGCCGATGCCAAGGCGCGCAAGATTGCGGTGATTCTCGACGGCGTCTTTTCCCACACCGGATCGGACAGCGTTTATTTCAACCGGGAAGGGCGCTACGGCGAGAAGACCGGTGCCTGCCGTGACCCGGAAAGCCCCTTTCGCAGCTGGTACCGCTTTGAGCACTACCCCGACCGCTACAAGAGCTGGTGGGGCTTTGAGACGCTGCCGGAGGTCGATGAAAAAAATCCCGGTTATCTGCGCTTTCTGACCGGTGAGGATGGGGTAATCGACCACTGGATGAAAGCGGGGATTTCCGGCTGGCGGTTGGACGTGGCCGATGAGCTTCCGGATGAGGCGCTCGATGCGATCTGTGGGGCCGTATACCACCGGGATCCCGATGCGCCGGTCATCGGGGAGGTGTGGGAAGATGCCTCCAACAAGGTCAGCTATGGGGTGCGCCGCCGGTATCTGTTGGGCGGACAGCTTTCGAGCGTAATGAATTATCCGCTCACCAACGCGATCCTGGCCTTTGTCCGGTCGGGAGATTCCTACAGCCTTTACGAGACATTGCTGACCCAGCGGGAAAATTATCCGGCGCCCATCCGCAATGCGCTGATGAATTCCCTCTCGACCCACGATATTCCGCGCGCCATCACGGCGCTGGCCGCCGAGTCGGATGCGGGGTCCTCCCGCGAGTGGCAGTCTGCCCGCAACCGGCTGAATCCTCCGGATTATGCCCGGGGGGTCCGGCTTTTGAAGCTGGCCTCCCTGCTGCAGTATTTTCTGCCGGGGACACCCTGTCTGTACTACGGAGATGAGGCGGGGATGACCGGCTACCGCGATCCCTTCAATCGGGGATGCTATCCCTGGGGGCGGGAGGACCAGGATCTGATTGCCTGGTTCGGAATGCTCGGAAAATTGCGTCAGACCTATCGGGCCCTTCTTTCGGAGTCCGAATGTTCATTGGTCGAGATCGACCGGGAGGTATGCTCCTTTGTCCGAAAGGGCAGGGATATCTCGCTGTTTATTGCGGTCAACAGGGGGGAATCTTCCCGGCATATCCGGCTCCCGGCCGGTTGGAATCCGGCGTTGGCCAAGGTGCTTTATGGACCTGATGCTGGGACGCAGCTGCCCGCCGGAACAGGTATCATTTTGAGCTGTCCTGTGCCGGGCACACAGCCTGGATGAATGAAAAAGAAAAACGGAGCGAATCGCTTGATTCGCTCCGTTTTTGTTTGCCCGGATTCGGATTGGGCGGTAAGAAAGGCAATGAGGCAAAACGGGAAAGGAAAAGGGGGGGATATTTTTGACCAAAGGTGCCAATGCAGACGGGTTAGTAGTTCATCAGTGTCGCATTTTTTCGGGACTGGAACCAGTTCTTTGTGCTGTCCAAAAACAGCTTGGCAGCCGGGCTCAATGGGGTTTGTACGCGATATGCAATGAAAGCGCTCCAGGTGAGCGGGGGTTCATCAATCTCAAAAAAGGCCAAATCATTAAAGCGGGAGCACATGTCGGCGCCGAGTTCCGGAACGAAGGCGCATCCGTATCCGATTGCCGCAAGATTCATGCTGGTCAGGATGTTCTTGACGGTGACGGAGCGGCGCGGATAAATGGCATGTTTGGCCAGGTAGTTTTTGACTTCCCGGGCTAAGGTGAGATCGGAATGGGGCATGATGAAACGCTGATCGGCAAGTATTTTCATATCGATACAGGCAGGCTTTTCAAAACTTGTCTCGATCCCCTGGACGGCGGGCATTGATTTGGAAACAGCGAGCAGAATCCGTTCATCAAAAAGCTTTTCCAGCACCATGTGCTTGTCATAGAGGGTGGCATTCATAATGGCCATGTCGATCTCTCCGTTGATTAGCTGCTCGCGGAGCGTATCGGCGTATTCCTCATGGATGTCGAGAGAAACTGCGGGAAAATGGTTGGAGAAAGCCATCAGGATATCCGGAAGGAAGATGGCCCCTTTCCATTGGGGAATTCCTATGGAGATGCTCTGACGAATTTGTCCGCCGTTGCGGATAGAAATAAATTCTTCAGATAACCAGGTCTCCATTCGTTTTACCGAAGTGGCGTACTCGGCATAGCTCTTCCCGAAGTCGGTCAAGGTCCAGGGGGTTTTGCTTCGATCAAAGAGCTGAACGCCCAGACGGTCTTCCAAACGGAAAAGAAACTGGCTCAGGCTGGGCTGGGAAATGTACATCAATGCGGCCGCTTTGGAAATGCTTCCGGCGTCTAAAATGGCGAGGAAATAATCAATGTCGCGTGATAACATAAGAAATTCCCCTTTTCTTACAAATGGATAATTATAGGATATCACTATAATTGGAATAATTCAACTAATATTTGAAAAATAGAAAGACCTGTAGTAATGTCTTAATATAAATAATAATATTCCTTCAAGTGAAAATAATTTGTAAAATATATCGGAATTTGGAAAAGCTGAATATAGATTTAAACTATAATTGGACACTTATTTCATTTTTAGGAGGAGAATCAGAATGTACGAAAAAAATCTGGAAAAATACCGAGATCGGCTTTTTGGTCTGATTGACGAAGACAAGATCCTTTGTACAGAGATCCCTCGTCCGGGCAAAGAAGTGATCGAAGAATTCTATAAATATGCGGGCGGACTTACTCCGACGGTGGCAGATATTCTCGACTCGATGGGAATTGTGGGGACCATTTCAGCCAGCGTACTTAAGCCGGTGATTCCGGGGAAAACCGTGATCGGTCCTGTGGTGACGCTGCGGTATTTATTTGAGCGCAAGACACCGTCGCAGAACTTTTTTGAGAAAAACAAAGGAAGAATGGCTGATCGTGACGCCTATGCAGTTGCACAGCCGGGCGATATTGTGGTGTATGACGCCGATGGGCGTGAAGTTTCCTGCCAGGGTGGGATGTCCTCCAACGTTGCGGTCAAGACAGGAATTGCAGCGACGATTTGCGACGGCGGAGTGCGTGATGTGGAAGAGATGAGAGCACTCGGCTATCCGGTATGGTCCCGCCATATTACGCCGATTACCGGCAAATTCCGTATTCAGGCGGCGGAGATTAACGGTCCGGTCGTCATTAACGGAATACAGGTTTGTCCGGGAGATCTGTGTATCGCGGATGACAACGGAATCTGCTTCATCCCACATGATCGGATTCTGGAGGTTTTGGAACGGGTCAAAATTGCCGATGAAAAGGAAAAGCGAGTGATGGAGGCCTTCCATGCCGGCGGAAGCATTGCAGAAGTCTTGAAAATTCTCCCCGCCGCACAGTGGTAATGTTGGTTTGGTCGGTTTGATGTGCCGATATGGCGAGCGGCATTCAAATCGTGAATAAGGCTCTTACATTGGAAAGGAGAACAACGATGAAGAAACTGATAAGTGTGATCGCAGTAGTTCTTATGGTTTTCTCACTTTGTGCCTGTGGAGGAAGTTCATCGAGCGTTGCACCCGCCGAAAATGAGAGCGCCGCTTCGGGAGAAGCATCCGGCAGAACCTCGGTTTATCGCTGCTCGCTGGGCACCGCCTCCATCGGAGGAAATTTCAACGTTTCCGGAACAGCGCTGGCTAACGTACTGAACAAATACATGGACAATTTTGAGATGACGGTGGAAGTGACCGGAGGGTCGAGCGACAACGCTGTCAAAATCCAGAACGACGAAATTGAATTCGGATTCATCGGGGAGAATATCAACTATGTCGGCCATAGAGGCGAAGGCTGGGCCAACGGCGTCAAGTATGATGACACCCGTGTGATCATGGCACAGAATCCTGGCGCTGTGCAGATCCTTTGTGATGCAAGCCAAACGGATATCAATAACATTGTTGATTTGACGGGCAAGGTCATTTCCAACGGCACTACCACCGGCGGAGGAGTGTTGGCGGCCAATGAGATTTTCCCGATTCTGGGTGTCGAATACAAGACCCGGCAGGATATGGGCTGGTCTGATGCCATGACGGCAATGGGCGATGGACTGATTGATGTTTGTATGGACCTGGGTGGCTTCCCGGCCGCGGCTTTTGCGGAGTTTGCCAGCACGCATGATGCGAAGTGGGTTCCGATTACCAAGGAGCAGGCGGATCAGGTTGCTGCTGTCTATCCGTATTATACGTCGGGATCTATCCCTGCTGGTACCTATGATGGTATGACGGAAGACTACGACACGATTTTTACCTGGTATGAATGCATTACCTCGGCTGATACCGATCCCGATCTGGTCTATGAGATGCTGGAAGTGATCTATGACCATAAGGATGAGCTGACACTCGGCGCGGCATCTTATGAATGGCTCGATCCGGCCAACGCCGCTCTGGTTGCCACTCCTCTCCATGTCGGTGCGATCCGGTTCTATGAGGATCATGGTATTGAGCTGCCTGAGACGGCATACGGCCCCGAATGGGAAGGCTGATTTTGGGGATTTCCCCAATCCATGTGGTCTGTAAAGTGGACAATCCAAGAGTGAAGAAGGTATTTCGCTAAAGTGGTTTTATGGGTGGCTTGACAAGGAAGGTTTGGTTAAGCCACCCATAATCGTAAGAAGTTGAAACGAAATTCAGAGTAACGTACTTGTGTTTCTATCGATAATCACAAGGTAAGCCATACTTTTGTTACAGATCAGAAGAGGAACGAGGAGTATGAAAAATTTCTTTTCCATTACATCGATTACACAAAAGGACAGGCGGCAGCAACTGATCGTCCTGATCGCTTTTGTTGGTGCTCTGGTCCATATCTATAATTTGGGAATTTCACCGATGAATATGTGGCCCTATCGCGCGATTCATCTGGTTTTTGGAACAGTGCTTGTTTTCATGACAAAACCGCTGTCGCTAAAGAATATCACCGTGTCAAAGGCATTGGACCTTCTATTGATCTTAGGCGGCGTCTTGGCGACTTCGTACATCATCATTGATTATCAGCAGCTGAGTACCCGTATCGATCTCGCTCCGAATACGGTCGATCTTATTATCTGCACGATTGGCATTATCGTTTTGCTGGAGGCAACCCGGCGCGCCAACGGCGCAGCAATGCCCATTTTGTCTTTGATCTTTATGGCGTATGCGATCTTCGGCGGGGGGCTGCCTGGCGTATTGGGACATCGCGGTTATTCGCTTCGCCGGCTGATTTCCTTTGAGTATGGAGTCAACAGTGTGTTTGGCGTTTCTCTTGGCGTTTCCTCCACCTATGTCATACTCTTCGTAATATTCGGAGCCGTGCTGGAAGGGACGGGAGGAGGCCGGCTGTTTATCGACTCCGCCATTTCGGCTTTTGGTAAAGCGCGTGGCGGGCCGGCTAAGGCTGCCATTTTTGCCAGCGCCGGGATGGGCATGATCAACGGAACTTCGGCCGGTAATGTCGTCACCACAGGCACGTTTACAATCCCCCTGATGAAGCGGGTGGGCTACACACCGCTGTTTGCGGGCGCGGTGGAAGCTGTGGCGTCAACGGGAGGCCAGATCATGCCTCCGATTATGGGAGCTGCGGCGTTTATCATGGCTGAAACACTAGGCGTCAACTATTCTGTTGTTGCGCGTTCTGCAGTGATTCCCGCCATACTCTATTTTACGTCGGTTTATGTCATGGTGGATATTGAGGCGCAGAAACTGGGGCTTCATGGCGTAAAGAAGGAAAATCTGCCTGTCATGCGGAATGTTCTTGCCGAAGTGGGGCACTTGTCCATTCCGCTGCTCGTCCTGCTGTACATGCTGATTTTCACCACCTATTCTCCCCTCAAGGGCGCGCTTGTCGCCATCATTCTCAGTTATGTCATTGCGATGTGCCGGAAAAGCACCAGATTCAACCTGGGAAATGCCATTGAGATGCTTGCTAACGGCATGAGAGATGCTGCCGGCGTCATTATGGCGTGTGGATGTGCCGGCTTGATTGTTGGTGTTCTTTCTCTGACGGGGCTGGGCAATAAGGTGGCAGCGGTTGTCGTGGAAATTGCTCATGGCAATCTGCTGCTGACCTTGGTTCTGTCGATGGTCGTTACGATGATCATGGGAATGGGATTGCCTACTACGGCGTCCTATATCATTTGTTCCTCTGTTGTGGCGCCGGCTCTGATTATGCTGGAAGTAGAGGCAATAGCAGCTCACATGTTTATCTTCTACTTTGCCTGCCTCTCTTCGATTACGCCGCCTGTCGCTATTGCCGCGTATGCTGCTGCCGGTTTGACCGGAGAAAGTGCCGACAAGACCGGATGGAAAGCGTTTGCCTTGGGACTTGCCGCCTTCATTATCCCGTACATGTTTGTATACAGTCCTTCGCTGCTGATGATCGGAAGCACCGGCCTGATCATTCGGTCTGCAGTTACAGCATTTCTTGGGACGATCATTTTCGGACATGGAATCGGCGGATGGCTGTTGCATAAGGCCAATCCGCTGGTACGGGTACTTCTGGTTGTGTCCGCCCTGTTAATGATCGACTCCGGCCTGGCTACCGATTTGATCGGAATCGGATTGGTTGTGCTGGCGTGGATTCTTCAGAAATTTGTCTTCAAAGAGGCAAAGCCGGTTTTGCCGACAGAACCGTCATAACGTATAGCGATTGGAAAAGAAAGGGGAATCCTGATGGATGAGCAAAAGGATATACGGCCACAAAGAGCTTATTATAACGGCTTGCTGCATGCTTCCGGCTTCAGGACTTGTGATTTAAAAAAGCCGTTGATTGGAATTGTGAATTCCTGGAATGAAATCAACCCGGGCCATCGTCCCCTGAAAGAGTTGGCACAGTATGTAAAGGAAGGGGTTTGGGCAGCTGGCGGAACACCGATGGAGTTTGACGTTCCGGCGCCGTGCGATGGAATTTCACAGATCTGTGAGATGCAATGCATTCTCCCGCAGCGTGACTTGATCGCTGCTTCGGCTGAGGCGATGGTGCGGGCGCATAAATTTGACGGATTGGTTTTTCTGTGCTCCTGCGACAAGATTGTTCCCGGAATGCTGATGGCCGCTGCGGCGCTCAATCTCCCATCTCTGTTTCTCATGGGAGGCAGCATGCTCCCCTATACCACAGCGGAACGGACTTTGGTGACCTCCGATCTCAAGGAATCCATCGGAAGCTATACCAGCGGAAAAATTGATCTGGATACCTTTGAGAGGTACCAGCAGAATATCTGTTATTCCTGCGGGACCTGTTCGATCAATGGAACCGCCATCACAATGGGGATTTTTGCTGAGGTGATCGGGGCTGCGCCCTTTGATTCCACCGTAATGCCCTACTGCTGCAGTGAGAAATACCGTCAGGCCCGCGATGTAGGAGAACGGATTGTCGCGCTCACCAAACAGGGGATCAAGTTCAAGGATATTGTGACCTGGGAGGCGTTCTGCAATGGAGTCCGGCACATTTCTGCTTTGGGCAGTTCAACCAATGCGGCACTTCATTGCGTCGCCATTGCCGAAATGATGGGATTTAATCTCAGTCTCAGAGATTTTGATGCCATCCAGCAGTCCGTGCCCGTTATTGTGAAACTGAAGCCCGCATCCGAATATAATGTGGTCGATTATTACAGGGCGGGCGGGGTTCGTGCCAGCCTCAACAGCATCCGCGACTTTTTGACCCTTGATCTTGTTCATGGCATGGGAGGAACGCTGCGGGAGATTCTGGATCAGTCCGTTAGAAATGTAGATGAGAGCATCATACATCCTGTCAGTCAGGCTTTCCATGAAAATGGGTGCTTCAGCGTTTTGTTTGGGAATCTGGCGCCAAACGGCTGTATCGTCAAGAAGAGCGCAGTGGATCCGGCGATGTTTTATCACAGAGGGCCTGCGGTCGTGTTCAATTCGGAAGAAGAGGTTTTGGAAAAGCTTCTGGACAATGAAATTCGTCCGGGATGCGTCCTGGTTGTCCGGTATGAAGGACCAAAGGGCGGCCCCGGAATGAGAGAGATGTCGATCCCTGCGGCAATGCTGGTCGGCATGGGATTGTCAAAATCCGTTGCGATGGTAACAGATGGCCGTTTTTCGGGATCTTCCAGAGGCCCCTGCATTGGGCATGTTTCTCCGGAGGCGTATGACGGGGGACTGATTGCGTTAATCAAAAACGGCGATATGATCACCATCGATTTGGAACATCACCGGTTGGAGGCAGAACTCGATCCGGAGGAAATCGAACGCCGCAGAAAGGATTTTAAACCAGTGGAGCATCCTGCAACCGGCGTATTGGGCACTTACCGCCGGATGGTACGCGGAGCGGAAAAGGGAGCTTTGTGGATGTATTGATTTGACAGCTGGCTGCACATTCCCGGTGCGGTTTTTCCGCCAGGGCAGGAGAGAGCGGGAAGTGTCGCCGCCATGTTGTTAGAAAGAAAGATTTGAGGCGGATTAAAGGAGGAAACCGTTTATGAGGGCACTGATTATTGATCGTGTTTCGCCGGTAATTGCAAAACGGTTGAAGGAGTACGGAGTCGAGGTAGACACAGTGATTCTTCCGTCCCGGGAAGAACTGAAACGTATGCTTCCTGACTACGATCTTCTGGTGATGCGGGTAGATCCAAAGATGGATCGGGAGATGCTGGATGCGGCTGCCGGAAGGGTCCGCATGATCGCCGTCTGTTCTGCGGGCACCAATCACATCGATCTGGAGTATGCCAAGCAGCTTGGTATTGTCGTTCAAAATGCACCGGGGCAAAACGCCAATGCAGTTGCCGAACTGACGATTTCCAAGATGCTGGACTTGTCCCGCATGACGGTACCTGCCAATGAAGAAGTGCAGAAGCACGGAATTTGGAACAAGTATAAGTATACCGGCCATGAACTGCGGGGACATGTTTTGGGGATCATCGGATTTGGCATGATTGGCAAGCGGGTCGGACAGTTGGCACAAGCGTTTGGCATGAAGGTGTTGGCTTATGACCCCTACCTTACGGCCGAAACGTGTGAAGCTCACGGCGCAGTTTGGATTCCTGTGCTGGATGATCTGCTCAAACAGGCCGACTATATTTCGGTGCACTGCCCCATGACCGATGAAACGCGGGGACTTCTTTCCGAACGGGAATTCGGTTTGATGAAGCCGAATGCCATCGTGATCAATTGTGCCCGTGGCGGAATCCTTGACGAGAATGCTGCTGCACAGGCACTTCGAGCGGGAAAGATCGGTGGAATTGGGCTGGATGTACTGTCCGGGGAGTTGGCCGGGAAAGGGCTGCATGACAATGCCTGCCTGTCCAGTCCGCTTTTCGGCATGGAAAATGTGTTGATTACGCCTCACATCGGCGGGAGCGCACACGAAGCGTATGACGCCATTGGCGACTATGTTGTGGAAAAAGCGGCAGAGTATTATTCTCTGAACCGTTAGTAAGCAAGGGGAAATACCGCAAAAGGATAAGGAGGAAATTATGGCGTACTTAACTACCGAGGAGAAAGCACAGGCCAAACGTACCAAAGTGACCCTGGCTACCATTCTGGAAAAGAAGGCGAAGGGAGAAAAACTCGCCCGTACCGCCCTGTACGATTATCCGATGGCATGCTTGGCGGAGGAAGCCGGTATTGAGATCATCAATATGGGAGATTCTATGGCCACTGTCATGCTGGGAGAAAACAGCACGACCAAAGCGAAGCTGGATATCATGATCGAACATGCCAAGGCGGTTCGGCGCGGAAGCCCCAGTGCCTTTATCATGGGCGATATGCCCTATATGACCTATCAGTGCTCGATCGAAGAAGCGGTGAAAAATGCTTCCCGCTATATGCTCGAAGCGGATATGGATTGTGTAAAAATGGAAGGTGGACTGGAAATTGTTCCGGTCATTGAAGCTTGCACCAAGGCGAGTATTCCGGTCATTGGACATACCGGATTGACGCCGCAAAGTGCCGTCATGCTGGGTGGATACAAAACGCAGGCGCGCAGCGCTGAAATGGCCCTCAAGCTGCTCGAAGTGGTTGATGCCTTCGAGAAAGCGGGCTGCATTGCGATCGTCGTGGAGGCGGTTCCCAGCGAAGTGGCAAAAATTGTATACGAGCGCTCTACCGTTCCGATTCTTGGGTCGGGATGCGGTCCTTACAGCGACAGCCCGATGATCAACTGGTATGATCTGCTGGGATTTTTCACCCGGAATGCCAAATTTGCAAAGAAGTATGCCAACATCCGGGAAGAGATCCTCAAGGGGGCATCCGCGTTTGTGGAGGAGTGCCATAACGGCGCCTATCCCGCTCCGGAGCACTGTTATTCGATGCTGCCGGGAGAAAAGGAGAAGTTGCTGGAGATCCTCGCGAAGTAAAACAAGCCATGACAGATGACGTTGGGGCGCCGGACACCTGACCGGCGCCCATCGGGCAGAGTGGAACAATAAGGGGGAATTTCAATGACGGATATCGAAATCGCACAGCGTGTCCAAATGCGGAAAATCACAGAAATTGCAGCAAAAGCTGGCATAGAAGAGAAGTATTTGGAACAATACGGAAATTACAAGGCAAAGATTGACTACACGCTGCTGCGGGACAAGAAAGAGGATCCAGATGGAAAATTGATCCTTGTCACGGCAATTACCCCCACGCCCGCTGGCGAGGGAAAAACAACGACATCTGTCGGTTTGGCCGATGGCTTACGAAATATCGGAAAAAATGCAATGGTTGCCCTGCGGGAGCCGTCGCTGGGGCCGGTATTTGGCATCAAGGGTGGGGCAGCCGGAGGAGGCTATGCTCAGGTTGTTCCGATGGAGGACATCAATCTTCATTTTACCGGAGATTTCCATGCCATCGGGGCGGCCAACAATCTGCTGGCTGCGATGATCGACAACCATATTCAGCAGGGCAACGTCCTGCGAATCGATCCTCGCCGGATTACCTGGAAACGGGCCGTCGATATGAACGACCGGGTGCTGCGAAACATTGTCGTCGGGCTTGGCGGAAAGGGAAACGGTGTGCCGCGTGAAGATGGCTTTCAAATTACCGTGGCCTCTGAGATTATGGCGATCCTCTGTCTGGCGGATGGCATTCCCGATTTAAAATCTCGTTTGGCGCGTATTATTGTCGGCTATACCTATGATGGCGCACCGGTCACCGCCCATGATCTCAAAGCCGAAGGGGCGATGGCTGCCCTGCTGAAGGATGCGCTCAAGCCCAACCTGGTGCAGACCTTGGAGGGAACGCCGGCATTGATTCATGGCGGACCGTTTGCCAATATTGCCCACGGCTGCAATTCGATCACGGCGACGCGGATGGCACTGAAATTGAGTGACTATACAGTAACGGAAGCGGGGTTTGCCGCCGATCTGGGAGCAGAGAAGTTTTTTGACATCAAATGCCGTATGGCGGGCCTGAAACCGTCTGCGGTGGTTTTGGTGGCGACGGTACGGGCGCTTAAGTATCACGGGGGTGTTCCGAAAGCAGAGCTTGGCAATGAGAATGTCGAAGCACTGCAGCGGGGCCTTCCCAACCTGCTGCGCCATGTATCCAACATCAAACAGGTTTTTCATATGCCTTGTGTGGTGGCAATCAATGCATTCCCCACCGATACGAAGGCGGAACTCGATCTGATTGAGTCCAAGTGCCGGGAAGATGGCGTTAATGTGGCACTCAGTGAGGTTTGGGCCAAAGGAGGCGCCGGCGGTGCGGCTTTGGCGCGGGAAGTGGTCCGTCTGTGCGATATGCCCAATCAGTTTGAACAGGCCTATGAGCTGGACCTGGGCATCGCTGAAAAAATTCAGCAGATTGCCACGAGAATTTATCATGCAGACGGTGTCGATTTTACCGCGGCCGCTGCCAAGCAGTGCAAGGAGCTGGAGAAGCTGGGCTTTGGGAATCTGCCAATCTGTATGGCTAAAACCCAGTACAGCTTTTCGGATGACCCAGGCAAAATCGGTGCTCCGGAGGGATTCCGGATTTCCGTTCGCAGTCTGAGCGTCAGCGCCGGTGCCGGATTTATTGTTGCCCTCACAGGGGACATCATGACAATGCCCGGCCTGCCGAAGGTGCCTTCTGCCGAAAAAATCGATGTGGATGAGACCGGTTTGATATCCGGACTGTTTTGACGGTGACTGCCGGCAGACGAAGCTCCTTCGTCTGCCGGCAGTATCGAATCATTCGGCCGGCGAAACATGACGGTGGGACGTTCTTATGGGTCGGTTGGGCCGGAACATACTCGGATTAAGCAACAAAGCGGGACGGGAGAGGGGCGTGTGATGATGAGGACCTTTCCATATCAAGTATTGTACAAGTTTTGCCACGATATATTTGCTGCCGCTGGCGTGGAAGAGAACTGCGCCTGTGCCGTGACCGATTCCCTGATGGACGCTGAACTGACTGGTGTTCACACCCACGGCTTGATTCGGCTGCCCATCTATATTCAGCGGATACAAGCGGGGGTCGTTTCGCCCGAAAATCACATTCGGATCGTTCGGGAGGGCCCTTCCACCCTGGTGGTTGATGCAGGAAATTCCTTTGGGGCGCCGAGTACGGCATTTGCCATGAATGCCTGTATCCAAAAGGCGGAAAAAACCGGCGCCTGCTTTGCTACGGTAAGGGCCTCCAATCATTTTGGGACGGCATCTTTTTTTGCAAGGATGGCGGCAAAGCATGATATGATCGGGTTTTGCTGCACCAATGTAACCGGGAAAATCGTTCCCTATGGGGGGAGTAAGCCCTATATGGGGACCAATCCGTTTTCTGTTGCTATTCCAACTGCAGACGAATCCCTTCCCTTCGTTCTGGACATGACCCCCACGGTAGTTTCCTTGGGGAAATTGATCCTTGCACAGAAGCAGGGAAAAGAGATTCCGTTGGGCTGGGCGCTGGACGAAAACGGAAAACCGACCACAGATCCCGCCGCCGGGCGCCGGGGATCGCTGGTCCCCATTGCAGGACCAAAAGGTAGCGGTCTGGCTATGGCGGTTGAGCTGCTCTGCGGCGTGCTGAGCGGGGCGGGCTGCGGGCCCTATCTGCATGATTTGTATTCCTTTGATGAGCCTCAGGGGATTGGACATTTTGTGGGCGCCATCGCCGTCGCCGGATTTATGGATCCGTCCGATTTCAAGGCGAAAGCTTCTCAAATGCTCCAGGAAATCAAAAGAATCAAGCCTGCGGAGGGATTTCGTGAGGTCATGATTCCCGGGGAGCGGGGCGCCCGCGAAGCGGCGGCGCGCAAAAAGGAAGGGATTTCCCTTTCGGAAGAGCTGTGTGAAGAGCTCAACGAACTGGGCAGGCCGTATGGGATTGCCCTGTGAGAGGGATCTTCCGCAGCAACTCTTTGGAAGCAGGGGCCTTTTGTGTGGCAGATGGTCTGCTGGAGGGAAGAGAAAACGATGGAATGGATGCAGCAAAGTGCAGCCGGCTTCACCGAGTGCCTGGCTTCGCCGTCTCCCGTGCCGGGAGGGGGCGGTGCAAGTGCTCTGGTGGGGGCGATTGGAATTGCATTGGGTGATATGGTAGGTGAGCTGACTGTAGGGAAGAAGAGATATGCTGATTCGGAGGAGCGAATCAAACAGCTGATGCAGCGGGCGCAGGAGCTTCGAATCAGGCTGTTGGAGTGTGCGGAAAAGGATGCCCAGGTGTTTGAGCCGCTCAGCAAGGCCTACAAAATTCCCAGGGAGGATCCGCAACGTGCCGCCGTATTGGAGAGATGCCTTCGCGCGGCCGCTGCTGTTCCGCTGGAGATTTTTGATCTTTGCCGTGAAGCTATCGATGTAGAGAAGGAATTCGCCGAAAAAGGGAGCGCTATGGTCATTTCAGATGCGGCCACGGGGATTGCGCTTTGTTGTGCAGCCATGCAGGGGGCCGCGGTGAATGTCAAGGTAAACACCCGCCTGATGAAGGACCGGGAGTGGGCTGAAAAGCTGGATTCCCATATCGATCAGGAGCTTAAGCGGTACACAGAACGTGCCGAATGGACTTACAAGGAAGTTTACAGGAGGCTTTCGGATGGCTGAACTGTTAAAGGGCGCTGCTGTTGCTGCGGCGTTGGATAAAAAGACGACGGCCGCGGTGGCAACGCTGCGGAGCAAAGGCGTTGATGCTACGCTGGCGATTCTTCGTGTGGGAGAGCGGGCGGACGATGTGAGCTATGAGCGCGGCGCCATCAAACGCTGCTCACAGACCGGCATACGGGTCAAGCAGGTCACCTTGCCGAGAGACGTGCAGAGTCACGTGTTTTTTTCAACCCTCGATTCACTTAATCATGATGACGCTGTACATGGTATTCTGATGTTTCGCCCGCTTCCGGGGCAGATTGATGAGGATCAGGCGCGGCAGAGGCTGTTCTTTGAAAAGGACGTCGATGGCTCCACCGATCCCTCGCTCGCAGGAGTATTCACCGGTGTTTATCAGGGGTTCCCCCCCTGCACCGCACAGGCGGCGATTGAAATGCTGGATTATTACCAAATTCCCTGTGAAGGGAAACGCGCCGTCGTGATAGGACGCTCTCTGGTAATTGGCCGCCCCGTTTCCATGATGCTGCTGCAAAAAAATGCTACCGTGACAATATGCCATACCAGGACACAAAACATTTGCGATATCGCCAGAGAAGCCGACATTCTGATAACCTGTACCGGAAAAATGGAGAGCATCGGGAAGGATTATTTGAGAAAGGGACAAACCGTTATCGATGTCGGGATTGGCTGGAATGAGGAGAAGGGGAAACTGTGCGGGGATGTTCGCTGGGAAGAGGCGGTGGATATCGTTGATAGGATTACCCCTGTTCCCGGAGGAGTCGGAAGCGTTACCACCAGTGTGCTCATGTCGCATGTGGCAAAGGCTGCCGAGAGAATGATGCGATGAAAAAAGAATGTTTGGGTTCGGTTTTGGCCGGCGGATGCATCGGACTGGGAGGCGTTGCCTTCCTCAGTCTGGACAACAAAGTGTTGGGTGCCTTGCTTTTTACGCTGGGGCTGTTTTGTGTTTGTACGCTGCAGCTGCATCTGTTCACGGGAAAGGTATGCTATTTGTTCCTCAACGACGCATTGAGGATGAGAGATCTGGCAGTCATCTGGCTGGGGAATTTGGCCGGAACCGTCTGTATCGCGGCTGTGGTTCGGATGTCCCGCATCTCCCCGCTTGCCGCAAAAGCGCAGGAACTCTGTGCGGTCAAACTGTCAGATACCCATTGGAGCCTGTTTCTCCTTGCTGTGATGTGCAATATCTTCATCTATATAGGGGTGGAGAATTTCCGCAGCAATCCACATGAAGCGGGAAAATATCTGGCGTTGTTTTTTGCCGTTATGGGGTTTATTCTTTGC
Organism: uncultured Oscillospiraceae bacterium; assembly: GCA_949285275.1. Classification (GTDB taxonomy): domain Bacteria; phylum Bacillota; class Clostridia; order Oscillospirales; family Ruminococcaceae; genus Yanshouia. The sequence continues at coordinate 22,472 of CASEBP010000037.1, forward strand.
GGATTTGAGCATTGCGTCGCCGATATGTTTTACTTTGCCGTGGCCAATCTATGGAGCGGCGAGGTACTCGTGCGCCTGTTGGTTATCACGATGGGAAACGCGGTTGGCGGAATAATCTTTGCACATTTGCATGTATGTCTTTTGCGGGAGTGATCGAGTGCAGCCGTATCTTTGCGGTGCGGAAAAATAGTACCATGTCAAGCGGGGATGCCTTGATGGCATCCCCGCTTTGTTTCGTTCTATTATATTGGTAGGGCGCTATTCGCGGATCTGGGAAAGGCTCTCCAGACTGACCCGCAGTTTTTCCAATGCTTTCTTTTCCAGGCGGGATACATAACTGCGGCTGATCCGGAGGCTGGATGCGACCTCGCGCTGGGTGAGAGGGCGGTGTCCGTTAAGGCCATAGCGCAGGATGACAATCTCTCGTTCCCGGCCTGCCAGCGTTTTTTCGATGCACTGATGAAGCTGTTCAGCCCGCAGCTTCAGTTCGATGTCGTCAAAGATCGATCCCTCATCTGCCATGATGTCCTGGAGGGTTAGCGTATTGCCGTCCTTGTCGGTGTCAATCGGATCGGAGATGTAGACGTCCTGTGCATTTTTCTTGCGACTGCGGAAATACATCAGGACCTCATTTTCAATGCACCGTGATGCATAGGTTGCAAAGCGGGTCCCCTTGTCATAGTTGAAGGTGGAGGCCGCTTTGATCAGTCCGATGGTGCCGATCGAGATCAAATCGTCCTGGTCCCTGGTGTTGGCGTAGTATTTTTTGATGATATGCACCACCAGACGAAGATTGTGCTCGATCAGCTCATTTTTGGCGTTGGGATCGCCAGCCCTGATTCGTTCCAGACAGGCGCGCTCCTGCTTGGCCGAAAGCGGCCGGGGAAAGGAATGGCCGCTTCCCATATGCAGAACCAGAAACAGACGCAGCAGTTGCGGCAGACTGCAAAGCAGCGATTCGATCAGCATCCGATAACCCCCTTCAACAAATCCGTTCTAACATTATGAGGGGAGGCCGCAGGATAGATGTTGTCCCACTGGGAAAAATAAGCGGCAAGAGCAACACAGAAACGAATGGGAGGGAAACGGAAATGCAGGAAAAGACGCTCTATTGCGGTGGGGATATCATTACGATGGACCAGCCGGGTACGGCGGTTCTGACCGAGGGCGGACGAATTCTTTCGGTAGGGGAGGAAAAGGTGCTTCGCAGCCAGGCGGGATCCGGTCTCCGGGAGATCCGCCTGGAGGGCAGAACGATGATGCCCGCCTTCCTGGATTCACACAGCCATCTGGTATCGGTTGCGGCAACGCTGTCGCTGGCGCCGCTGGGGGAGGCTGGCAGCTTTGAGGAAATTCTGGAGGCGCTCAAGACGCTGGCCGCCAAGAATACGGGAAGGGAGTGGGTGATCGGATTTGGATATGATCACAGTGTGCTGTCCGAAAGGCGGCATCCGGACCGTCAAATACTCGACGCCGCTTTTCCCGATCGGCCGGTTCTGATCTCCCATGCTTCGGGACACATGGGGGTGGCCAATTCGCAGGCGCTGGCCCGGATGGGCATCACCCGTGAAACGGCGGATCCGGATGGCGGCCGGATCGGGCGGGACGCCGACGGAGAACTGAACGGTTACCTGGAAGAAACCGCATTTACCCGGTATGCACAGGCCGCCGGGGCGGTGGACCCCAAGCGAATGGAGTCCGATTTTTTCAGGGCACAGCAGCAGTATCTCGGGTATGGGATTTCCACCGCGCAGGAAGGCTTTGCAGGGCGGCAGGAACTGGCGCTGCTGGAGGGCTTCGCCCGCAAAGGAGGGCTTCTCCTCGATGTGCGGGCCTATTGCGCTCCCGATACCGGCCGGCCGGTTCGGAAAGAGGAGATCGGCCGTCTGAAGATCGGCGGCTATAAGATCTTTCTCGACGGTTCTCCGCAGGGAAAGACCGCCTGGCTGACCCGCCCTTATGAGGGGGAGGATGACTATCGGGGGTATCCGGTGCATACCGATGCCGAGGTGGACGAGGCGGTCCGAAGGGCCTGCGGCGAAGGAGTTCAGCTGTTGGCCCACTGCAACGGGGACGCCGCCGCCGATCAGCTGATTGCCGCCTTTGAGCGGGAGAACCAAAGACAGCCGGTTGCGCCGCTGCGTCCGGTGATGATCCATGCTCAGATGCTGCGGAGCGACCAGCTGGATCGCATGAAACCGCTGGGAATGATCCCGTCCTTCTTCCCGGCGCATCTCTGGCACTGGGGGGATGTCCACCGGAAAAATCTTGGGGAGCGGGCCTTTCGGATCAGTCCGCTGCGGGATGCACAGGAACGTCAGATCCCCTTCACGCTGCATCAGGATTCCCCTGTGCTGCCGAACAATCTTCTGGAGGCGGTCTGGTGTGCGGTAAACCGGATTTCACGGCAGGGCGTTTCGATGGGGGAAGCCCAGAGAATCACCCCGTTGCGGGCACTGCAGGCGATCACCATCGACGCCGCCTACCAGTACTTTGAGGAGGGGGAAAAGGGTTCGATTACGCCGGGGAAAAGGGCGGATTTTGTGCTGCTCGACCGCAATCCCCTCACGGTGCCGCCACAGGAGATTCGCCGGATTTCGGTGACCGAAACGATTCTGCAGGGGGAAAGTGTATACCGTCAGTGAACGGTTTTGGCAATAAAGTTTCTCGGAGAAGGAAAAATTTGATCGTTCCCCTTGTCCTTTTCCACCCGGCGCGCGTATAATGGAGGTGGATTTTATGTGGAGAGGGCAGGCAGAATGAATATCAGGAAGCTCAACGATATCACAACCGAAATAGGATTCCGGCTGCTGACCAGCGGAGCCGAGATTCATCGGGTGGAGGACACCATCTGCCGGATCGCTGCCGCCTATGGGGCGCGGGCCGACGTCTTCGCGATACCAGCCAGCCTGGTGGTGACCATCACCGACCGGGAAGGGCATACCTTTACCCAGACCCGGCGGGTTTACCACAGCGACAGCAATCTGGCCCGGGTTGATGCGCTCAACACGCTGGCCCGGCAGATCTGTGCCGAGAAGCCGGGCGAGGAGGAGATTCTTGAGCGCCTGCAGCAGATCGGACGGCTTGCACGGTATTCCCTGCGCCAGCAGCTTGCGGCGGCAGCGCTGGGAGCAGGGGCGTTTGCGCTGCTGTTCGGAGGCAGTTGGGCCGAGGCGCTTGCCGCGCTGACCACCGGTATTGCTGTACGGTTTGCTGCGACCTCCATCGAACGGATCGACGGGGGAGTCACCTTGAGCAATATTATCGGCGGGGCGATCTGTGTGCTGGGCGCCAGCCTCTGGTCGCTGTTTCTGCAAACACTGGTGGTCGATACCGTGATTATCAGCGTGCTGATGCTGCTGGTTCCGGGGCTGCTGATGACCAATTCGATGCGGGATCTGATTGCTGGGGATCTGGTCACCGGTGTGATGAAGAGTACCGAGGCGTTGCTGGTGGCAGCAAGTGTGGCATTTGGGGTCATGTGCTCGCTGACCCTTTGGCGCTGGCTGATGATGGGGGTGGCATAATGGCGGTCCTGTATGCGGCCCTTGCATCGCTGGGATTCGGCGTGTTTTTCAATCTCCGCGGCGCCAAGCTTTGGGCGGCGGCAATCGGAGGCGGGGTAGGTTGGCTTTTTTACATGCTGTTCGCGCTGCAGGGGGCGCTGGTGCAGAATTTTGCCGCGAGCCTCGCGATCACCGTGTATGCCGAGATTATGGCACGGGTTCAGCGTGCGCCGGTACTGACCTATCTGACACCGGCGCTGATTCCATTGGTCCCGGGCGGACCGATTTATCAGGCGATGCTCCATGCGCTTAACGGGGAGACCGAGCTTTTTCTTTCCACCGGATTGCTTGCGATGACGGTGACCGGCGCCATCGCGCTGGGGGTCGTTGCCGCATCCGCCGTGATGCGCCTGATTTTTTTGCGTCATCTGGCCCGGCCGCGCCCCTGAATAAAAACAACGGAGACGCCCTGCCGCATCTTGCTGCGGCAGGGCGTTGTAATTGACTCAAAATCAGTGCGGCTCAAATCTGACGACCTGAAATCGCCCATAGGAGGGTCGAAAATCGCCGATGCCGATCAACCGTCCCGCCTGGGACAGCACCTCGTAGAGAAAGTTCGGGTCGATATACTCGGGGAGCAGGACCTCCAGCTGAAAGGTGGCGCTCCATCCGGCAAGCAGCGCCGGACGGGTCCGGGTTACGCCGCTGCGCTGGATGACCACCCGGCGCTGATCGAGATAATCCCATTCCTTCTTTCCGGTGTCGGCCAGCTCGGTCAGCGAGACGAGGCCCGCCTTGAACAGATCCATTGCGCTCTTTCGGGGGCTGCGGGGATCCTGCCGGTATTTGGCGGACTGGATCACCGATTGCCGCAGGTACTCGCCGGGGATGCAGAGATTCCCGGCATCGTTGCGGTAGACATAGCTCTCGATGTGATCGGTCTTTTTGATTCGGCTGTTTTTGGCGGCGGCGGCTTTGGCCTGCACTTCCTCGTTGGACCAACGGTGGAAGAGCAGGGGCGCCGAACCGACGATGGTGGTTTCAACCAGATAAGGGGGGAGAAAGGCATAGGCGCCGTCGTTGGAGAGCTGCTGTTCGTCAAAGGCCTGTGGGGATTCCGGCATAGCAAGATCGCCTCCTGTCGTTTTGGCAGGCGCCGGAGGCAGACAGCCGCCGGCGCCGGATGGAGGACGGACAGCCCGTCCTGACGAGATACCGGGGCTTGCCACACCGGGCCCAACCGCACCGTATCCTGGCACGCCACGCCATACCCAGCTTCACCAAGCCTCGCCCCGGATGGGATGGGATTGATTGACGGCTCAATCCCGCAAAAGCCGACCATGCCTCGCCCAGCCGGGGCATACCAAGCCCAGCCCTGTCATGCCGCGCCGGACCGGACCGGGCCGTGCCGCAAGGGGCGGGCGGAGCCAACGGTTCCGCCTGGCTTCAGTTTACTCCCGACGCAGAAAAAAGCAATCTCTTTTTCCGCCCGAAAAAGGGGAAGCCGGGCGTCGCTTGCATGAGCAGAACGCGCCCGGCTAATTGGGGAAAGGATGAAGACCGTTATTTCATCAGAAGCGCCATGACGGCTTTCTGGGCATGCAGACGATTTTCTGCCTCATCAAAAATCTCGTTGGCGTGCGCCTCAAAGATCTCCGCAGTGATCTCCTCGCCGCGGTGAGCAGGCAGGCAGTGCATCACGATGGCATCCGGTTTGGCCGACGCCATGACCGCCCTGTTGACCTGATAGGAAGAGAAAATGGCGGCGCGGGCCTGCTGTTCGGCTTCCTGTCCCATCGAGGCCCAGACGTCGGTATAAACGGCGTCGGCGTCGGCCGCCGCTTCGATGGGATCCTCCACCCAGGAAAATTCGGGGTAGTCCTTCGCGAAGGCGAGCACTTCCGGCGCGGGACGGTATCCGGAGGGGGTGGCGACCGAGACCTTCATCCCGGTCTTGAGCCCGCCGACGATCAGCGAATTGGCCATATTGTTGCCGTCGCCGATGAAGCAGAGCTTCCTGCCCTGCAGGGATTTTTTATATTCCCGGATGGTTTGCAGGTCGGCGAGCACTTGGCAGGGATGGCAGAAATCGGTCAACCCGTTGATGACCGGAATGGAGCCGTATTTCGCCAGTGCCTCGACCTCCTGTTGGGCGAAGGTGCGGATCATGATGCCGTCGAGATAGCGGGAAAGAACCCGTGCAGTGTCCTCCACCGGTTCGCCGCGGCCGATCTGCAGGTCGCGGGAGGAGAGGAACAGCCCCTGTCCGCCCAGCTGGTAGATGCCTGCCTCGAAGGAAACACGGGTTCGGGTCGAGGATTTCTGGAAGATCATACCGAGGGTCTTGCCGGCCAGCAGCGGATGAGGAATGCTGTGGCGGCGCTCATATTTGAGCCGGTCCGCCAGATCGAGAATCTCGAAGATCTCATCTCCCGAGAGATCGAGCAGTTTGAGCAGGTGCTTCTGGTTCACTGTGCCGCCTCCTTGAGCGCTTGCTTGAGGATCGCGATGCCGCGGTCGAGTTCGCCGTCGGTGATGACCAGCGGCGGGAGCAGACGGACCTTGTTTTTGGCGGTCAGGACGAGCAGCCCCAGCTCCCGGCAGCGGTCAAAGATCGCGTGAGCATCTCCTTTTTCGGGCAGTACCCCGATCATCAGGCCCATCCCGGTCACCGAGGCAACGTTGTCAGCCCCCTCGAGCGCCTGGCGGATCTTCTTGCCCTTGCGGGTGACCTCTGCGAGGAAGGTGCCGTCGATCCGTTCAAGGACAACCTTTGCACCGGCGCAGACGACCGGGTTCATGCCGAAGGTAGTGCCATGATCGCCCGGCTTGAGGACCGCTTCGGTCTTTTCGCCGAGCAGGACGGCCCCGATCGGGAGACCATTGCCAAGCCCTTTGGCGGTGCTGACGATGTCCGGTTCAATTCCGAAGGCTTGATAGCTGTAGAAGTATCCGGTGCGTCCATTTCCGGTCTGTACCTCGTCGATGAGCAGCAGGATGTCGCGCTCCTTGCAGAGCGCCGCCACCTTCTGCACATATCCCTCGTCAAGCGGGACTACCCCGCCCTCCCCCTGGATCAGTTCCATCATAATTCCGGCGGTTTTGCCGCTGACATGGGAAAGCAGGTCGTCAAAGTCGTTGGCTTCGGCGTAGGAGAAGCCGGGGGTGAAGGGATAGAAGTACTGATGCATTGCCTCCTGGCCGGTTGCGGTCAGGGTGGTGACGGTGCGTCCGTGGAAGGAGTTGATCAGTGTGACGATTTCGCTGCGGTCGGGGCCGTATTTTTCCTGGGAGTATTTCCGGGCGACCTTGATCATCCCTTCATTGGCCTCAGCGCCGGAGTTGGCAAAGAGGACCTTCTTCATGCCGGATTTTTCACACAGCAGCTTTGCTACCTCTTCGCCCGGGGCAGAGTAGTAGTAGTTGCAGATGTGGGCGTATTCTCCCGCCTGGCGGCTGACGGCGGCGACCCATTCGGGATCGGCGAAGCCCAGCGAGGTCACGCCGATGCCGCTGGAAAAGTCGACATATTCCTTTCCGTCGCAGTCCCAGCAGGTCGCGCCCTTGCCGTGCGACGGCAAAAAAGGTGCCCGGCCATAGGTATGGGCGACATAGGTCTGATCCAGCTCGATGGCCTGCTGCAGCTTCATCACGGTTCCTCCTTCTGGTCGTGGTAGATCATCGTACCGATGCCCTCGTTGGAGAGCATCTCGATGAGGATCGCATGGACGATCCGCCCATCGATGATGGCGGCCTTTTTGACCCCGGCCTTCAGAGTATCGACACAGCATTCCACCTTCGGGATCATGCCGCCCGCCACAATTCCCTGATCGATCAGCGGCTGTACCTGCGAGATGGTGACCTCAGGAATCAGGGTTGTTTCGTCGTTCTTGTCCCGGAGCAGCCCGCGGATATCGGTCATCAGGATGATCGTCTCGGCGCCCAGGGCGCTGGCGACATAGCAGGCCATCGTGTCGGCGTTGATATTATAGGTTACGCCGTTTCCATCCATGCCAATCGAGGTGATGACCGGGATGTATCCGGCATCGAGCAGGTCGGTGATCGGGTCGGGGTTGACCTTGACCAGTTCGCCGACGAAGCCGTAATCGACCGCGCCGCCCTTGCGCTCGACGATGACCATGCCGCCGTCAACGCCGCACAGGCCGACGGCCTTTCCACCGTGGGCGTTGATCTGGGCGGTGAGGTCTTTGTTGAGCTTACCTGCCAGCACCATCTGGGCGACATCCCGGGTCTCCTCGTCGGTATAGCGCAGTCCGTTGATGAATTTCGACTCCTTGCCGATCTTTTTGAGCATCCCGCTGATCTCCGGACCGCCGCCGTGTACCAGCACAACCTTGATGCCGATACAGGAGAGCAGAACGATATCCCGCATGACGGCCGATTTCAGTTCGTTGTCGAGCATCGCGTTGCCGCCGTATTTGACGACAACCGTTTTCCCGTTGTACTTCTGGATATAGGGCAGCGCCTGGCTGAGAATATCCGCCTTCTGGGCAGTGGTGGCGTTGGTCATTGAAAACTCCTCCTCTTGTTGCGGCCGTCAGATCAGGCCGGTGGTTTCGTCGAGTCCGAGGGCGATGTTCATATTCTGAACTGCTGCGCCCGATGCGCCCTTGCCGAGGTTGTCGAGGCAGGCGGCGAGCAGAACACGGTCATCATTGCCGCAGACGAAGATCTGCAGCTGATTGGTGTCGGCGAGAGAATTGGAGGGAAGGAAACCGCCCTCCAGCACCCCTTCTCCCATAAAGGGCATGACCTTGACAAAGTTCTGTCCCTCGTAACAGGCGCAGAACATCTCATAGATCGACTGGACGCTGGGCTTTTTGTTGAGCAGACGGGTGTAGACCGGCACGGAGACGGTCATCCCGTTGTAGAAGTCGGAGACGGCGGGATTGAAAATCGGGGTATACTCCAGCCCGCAGAGGACCTGCATCTCCTTCTGATGCTTGTGGCTCTGGGTCAGGCCGTACTGCCGCACGCTGAGGTATTCGGCAGCGCGGTCGGGGCTCTGATAGGCGGCGATCATCTTTTTTCCGCCGCCCGAATAACCCGAGATGGCGTGGCAGACCACGGGATAATCGGGGGGCATCCATCCACAGCGCACCATCGGGGCAACCAGCGAAATGAAACCGGTGGCATAGCAGCCAGGGTTAGCAATCCGATGGGAGGAGGCGATCGCCTCCCGCTGCTGCGAGGAGAGCTCCGGAAAGCCGTAGACCCAGCCCGGCGCCACCCGGTGGGCAGTCGACGCATCGATGATCCGGACATGGTCGCTGGTAGCCAGTGCCGCCGCTTCGATAGCGGCCGCATCGGGCAGGCAGAGGAAGGTGATGTCTGAGGCGTTGATCAGCTTCTGGCGTTCGGCCGGATCCTTACGCTTTGCTTCGTCGATCTTCAGGATTTCCAGATCATTTCGTGTGGCGAGCCGGTCATAGATTTTCAGGCCGGTCGTTCCCTCCTGGCCGTCGATAAAAATGCGGTATGCCATAGCGGTTTCCTCCTGTCAGTTCCACGGCGTGGCCGCGTCGTGGGCGGCGAGCCGAGATTTCAGCTCCTGAATCTGGGACGCGACCGCCGCAGGGGCGGGGCCGCCGGTGACGGTTCGCTGCTCGACGCAGGTTGTCAGATCGATGGCGCGGTAGAGATCGGCGGCGAAGGCCGGACAAAGCATCTGATAGCTCTGGAGCGGCAGCGTTTCCAGCGTGCAGTTGCGCTCGATGCACAGTTTAACCAGCCAGCCGGTGATTTGATAGGCCTCCCGGAACGGGATGCCCTTGCGGACCAGGTAATCGGCACAGTCGGTGGCGTTGATAAAGCCCTTCGAGGCAGCGGCGCGCATCCGGTCTTTTTTGACGGTCATCGTCTCGAGCATCGGCAGGAAGGCCGAGAGGCAGAGCTTGACGGTCTCGACACTGTCAAAGATCGCTTCCTTATCCTCCTGAAGATCCTTGTTGTAGGCCAGCGGCAATCCCTTGAGCATGGTCAGCAGGTGTACGAGGTCGCCGTTGACCCGGCCGGTTTTGCCGCGGATCAGCTCGCAGATGTCGGGGTTCTTCTTCTGCGGCATGATCGACGAGCCGGTTGCGAAGGCGTCGTCAAGTTCGATAAAGGAGAACTCACTGGAACACCAGAGGATGATCTCCTCAGAAAACCGGGAGAGGTGAGTCATGATCAGCGAGAGGGCCGAAGCCAGCTCGACGCAGAAGTCCCGGTCCGAAACGCCGTCGAGACTGTTCTGACTGATAGCGGAAAAACCGAGCAGCTTTGCCGTCATTGTGCGGTCGAGCGGATAGGTGGTTCCGGCCAACGCACAGGAACCCAGCGGCATCACGTCCATCCGCTGATAGCAGTCTGAGAGGCGGCCAAGATCCCGCATAAACATCTGGGCATAGGCCATCAGATGATGCCCGAAGGTCACCGGCTGCGCCACCTGCATGTGGGTGTAGCCCGGCATGACGGTGTCGAGATGCTCCGATGCTTTGCCGGCCAGCAGTTCGGTCAGCCGGTGCAGCAGATCATAGAGCTCCCGGGTCTGCTTTTTTAAGTAGAGCCTCAGGTCAAGGGCAACCTGATCGTTGCGGCTGCGGGCGGTGTGCAGGCGTTTTCCCGCGTCTCCGATCCGCTCGGTGAGGACCTGTTCAATGAACATATGAATGTCCTCCGCCTGCCAGTCGAAGGAGAGAGAGCCTGATTCCAAATCCTGGAGAATGCCGTTGAGCCCGGCAACAATCGATTCAGCATCTGCGGCCGGGATGATCCCCTGTGCCCCCAGCATGGTGGCATGGGCGATCGAACCGGCGATATCCTCCCGGAACATCACATGGTCGAAGGAGATCGAGGAATTGAAGTCGTTGATGCCGGCGTCAAGCTCCTTGGAAAAACGCCCAGACCACATTTTCATACGATCGCTCCTTTATTGGCCCTGCCGGGCGAGCATCTGTGCCCGTACCTTGAGCGGCAGGCCGAAGAGATTGATGAAGCCTTCCGAATCCTTCTGGTTGTAGACCTGGTCCTCGTCGAAGGTGGCGACCTCCATCGAGTAGAGGCTGTACGGACTGGTGGTGCCCGCACCGATGATATTCCCCTTGTAGAGTTTAAGCTTGACCTCGCCGGTCACAAACTCCTGGGTCGAATCGACAAAGGCGGAAAGAGCCTCCCGAAGGGGAGTGTACCATTGGCCGTTATAGACCAGATCGGCAAACTTGAGCGCCACCTGCTGCTTATAATGCATCGTCTCCTTGTCGAGGCAGAGGCTCTCGAGCTGTTCATGTGCGAAGTGGAGGATGCTGCCGCCGGGGGTCTCATAAACGCCGCGGCTCTTCATACCGACCAGCCGGTTTTCCACCAGATCGGTCAGGCCGATTCCGTTGGTGCCGCCGAGCTCGTTGAGCTTTGCAATCAGATCGGATGCCTTCATGGCGACCCCGTCCACCGAGACCGGGACGCCCTTTTCAAATCCGATCGTGACATAGGTGGGGGTGTCCGGCGCCTTTTCGGGGGAGACGCCCAGCTCGAGGATCTTGTCGTAGTGCGGTTCATTGGCCGGATCCTCCAGGTCGAGCCCCTCATGGGAGAGGTGCCAGAGGTTTTTGTCCTTGGAGTAGTTGGTCTCCCGGGTGATCTTCAGCGGGATATTGTGGGCCTCAGCATATTTGATCTCGTCCTCCCGGCTCTTGAGATCCCAGATCCGCCACGGGGCGATGATCGCCATATCGGGCGCAAAAGCCTTGATGGTCAGCTCAAACCGGACCTGGTCATTGCCCTTGCCGGTGCAGCCGTGACAGATGGCGTCGGCGCCCTCGGCTTTGGCAATCTCGACAATCCGCTTGGCGATGAGCGGACGGGCAAAGGAGGTCCCCAGCAGGTACTTCCCCTCGTAGACGGCGCCGGCCTTGAGGGTCGGGACGATGAAGCCGTCGGCAAATTCGTCGACGAGATCCTCGATGTACAGCTTGGAGGCGCCCGTCTTGATTGCCTTTTCCTCCAATCCCTCCAGTTCGGAGCCCTGCCCGACATCGGCCGAAACGGCGATGACCTCACAGCCGTAATTTTCCTTCAGCCAGGGAATAATAACCGATGTATCGAGACCGCCGGAATATGCGAGAACCACTTTTTTGAACTGTGCCATGAGAAAGCCCCCCTGCATTGTTTTTCATCTGTGATTTATAATTATACACATTATTCCGCAAAAATAAAGGGTTTTTCTGAATAAATATTCAGTTATTGTAAAAATTCTCCTTCTGCCCAGAGCATCCGCCATACAGGTGGTTTCTTTTGTGCAAATTGCGGAAGAGTTGCTGCTGAAAAGGGAAAAGCAGGCCGGAGATTTCGTAAAACAAAATCAGATTTTAGGAACACCCAGAATATTTCAATTATAGAAAAATATTTTCTCGCATTCGTTGAAAAATGGGATGGAGTATACTATAATGAAACCATATGGCGGACAGGCGCCGCACAAAAGGAGGAACATAGTGACAAAGGTAATCCTTAAGCTCCGGGAATGGCTGTTTTCCCGGGTGGTCGTCGTCGGGCTGCTGATCGTGATACAGATCGCTCTGCTGACCCTCGCAGTGCTGCGGCTTTCCCGGTATTTTGCTGTCTTTTACGGGATCTTCATGCTGCTTTCGGTGATAATGACCCTGGCGGTCATTGATAAGGAGGAAAATCCCTCCTATAAGCTTGCCTGGGTGATTCCGATTATGGCATTTCCGCTGTTCGGCGGCTTTTTCTATCTGATGTTTGGCAATCCGCGGCTGAGCCACCGGCTTTCTGAGCGGCTGACCCGGGAGCAGGACCGGCTGACTGCACTGATGCCGCCCTGCCGGGAGGCCTGTGCCCAGGCGGCCGCACTCGGCGAGGAGCTTCGCAATCAGTCGGAGTATATCGCCCGGACCGGATTCCCGCCGTTTGCACGGACCGAAACGACCTATCTTTCCCCGGGTGAGGAGAAGTTTCGGGCGATGCTCGCCGCACTGGAAAAGGCCGAGCGGTATATCTTTCTCGAGTACTTCATCATTGAGGAAGGGGTTATGTGGAACTCGATTCTGGAGATCCTCGAGCGGAAGGCGGCTCAGGGCGTCGAGGTGCGGGTGATCTATGACGGATTTGGCTGCCTGCTGACCCTGCCGGACGACTATTTCAAAACGTTGCGTAGCAAGGGGATCCGGTGTATCGAATTCAACCCCCTGATTCCGGTGCTGACGATGTTCATGAACAACCGGGACCACCGCAAAATTCTGGTCATTGACGGGCATACCGGTTTTATGGGCGGGGTAAACCTCGCCGACGAGTATATCAATGCCCGGGTTAAATTTGGCCATTGGAAGGACGCAGCGGTCATGCTGCACGGGGATGCGGTTTGGAGTCTGGTCATCATGTTCCTGACCATGTGGGACAGCCTGTCGGACGAGCGGGCATCCGATCCCGAGCGGTTCCGGCCCCTTCCCGAGGAACTGCCCGAACACAAAAATGGTCTTGTACAGCCCTACACCGATTCGCCGCTCGACCGGGAACAGGTGGGGGAGATGGTTTATCTCAACATCATCAACCGCGCCCACCGCTATCTGTATATCTGTACCCCTTACCTGATTGTCGACAACGAGACGGTGACTGCGCTGCTGCTCGCCGCAAAAAGCGGGGTGGATGTGCGGATCATCACCCCCCACATCGGGGACAAGTGGTATGTGCATCTGCTGACCCGTGCCTACTATCCCCAGCTGGTTCGGGGCGGAGTCAAAATTTATGAGTATACCCCCGGCTTCATCCATTCCAAGACCTTTGTCGCGGATGACCGGGTGGCTACAGTCGGAACGATCAATCTCGATTACCGCAGCCTGTACCTGCATTTTGAATGCGGGGTCTGGATGGCGGACACCTCCTGCATCGGGGAGATACGGGAGGATTTTCTCAGGACCCTCCAGCGCTGCGAACAGGTGACGCCCGACAGTCCGCTGCTGCGTATGGGCGGATTCAAACAGCTGATCCGCGCCGTATTGCGGCTGTTTGCGCCGCTGATGTGACCGATAGAATGCCGTATGACGCCCCGCTGACCAAGAAGAGAGGAAGATGACTGATGAAACGTATGCCCGGCGCCGATAAGGCCACCCGCTCCAACCAGTCCTCCGAGAAACTGTTGACGATTATGGAATGCCTTTCGGCGCAGGACGAGCCGGTGCGCCTGCAGGAGATCGCCCGGCTGGTCTCGATGAATGAAAGTACTACGCTGCGGTATATCGCGACGCTGCAGAAGAGCGGCTATGTGGTGCAGGACGTAGATACCGGCCGGTATTCGCTGACCTACAAGATCTGCGCGATTGCCGCCAACGTCTCCAGCCGGAAGAATATTCGAAATATCTGCTCCCCCTACCTGCGCTCGATTGCCCACATCTTCTCCGAGTCGGCGAATGTTGCGGAGGAGAACAACATGATGGTCGTCTATATCGAGGCGATCAGCGGGCCGCATCAGCTGCTGATGACCACCCGGCGGGTCGGAAACGTCTCCCCGATGCACTGTACAGCGGTCGGAAAGCTGCTGCTGCTCAACTATACTCAACAGCAGCTCCACCAGTTTATCGCCGCCAAGGGACTGCCGGCGATGACGATGCATACCATCACCGAACCGCAGGCTCTTTTCGACGAGCTGGACAAGGTCAGAAAACAGGGCTATGCCTTTGATAATGAGGAGTATGAACCGGGCGCCCGCTGTGTGGCGGCCCCGATCTACGATTATACCGGAAAGGTGGTCGCGGGACTGAGCGTTTCGGGGCCGGTGACCCGGATGACCGATGAGCATATCTATGAAAAGCTGTCCTTCCTGCTGGATGCGGCGGCCCAGATCTCCCAGCGGATGGGGTATGACGAGTCGGTGCGCCGGGGTGGGAAAAACGGATGAGCCAGGCAACCCTCTGCAGACTCGGAGCGGATGGAAGGGTGACTCGTTCGGTGCTGCCGGCGGCTCAGCTGGAGCAGGCCGATCTCGACGGGGTCTTCTGGATCAGTGCGCCGCGCCTGCAGCCGGAGCAGTATCAGGCGCTGGGAAAGCGGTTCGGGCTGCACCCGATGGTAGTTTCGGAGCTCTCCCATGCGGCGCGCCGTTCTTCCCACGAAGCCTACGGTGCCTATTCCCATCTGGCGCTGAGCGTGGCGACGGAGGACGCAAAAGGACGGATGCGCCATCAAAATATCCAGTTTCTGTTCTGGAAGGACCGTCTGATCAGCTTCTGTGAACATGAGGATGAGCGGTTCGCACCGGCCTTTGAGTTCCTGTGCGATGGGGTGCGGGACCCTGGAGAAAACCTGGCGGTGCGCTCCCTCTGTCTTGCGATGGAGGCGATTCTTGGCGACGGGGTTCGCCTGCTCGAACGGATCGACGCAAGGGTCGATGCACTGGAGGAAGAGCTGTTTCGGGGAGTTGACCGATCGCAGCTGGAGCGGATCCATGATCTCAAAAGCTGTACGCTGGAGATCCGCCGTACGACGGCGCCGATGCGGGACGCTTTTGCCATGATGCTGCGGGACTGCGGCGATCTGGCGGCGCAGGATGTTTACCTGCGGGATATCGCAGAACAGATTGCCCAACTCTGCGAGACGGCGGAGAACAGCCGGGAGACGGTGGCGGATCTTGCCGATCTGTATATGACTTTGATGAGCAACTCCACCAATGAGGTGATGAAAACACTGACGCTGGTTTCCACCGTCTTTATCCCCATCACCTTTATTGTGGGGCTGTATGGGATGAATTTCCGCTATATGCCTGAACTGAGCTGGCGGTACGGTTATCCGCTCTGCCTGGCGGTGATGGGGCTGATCGCGGCGGGGATGATCCTCTATTTCCGAAGGAAAAAATGGATGTGACCCCATCGATTTCACAGAAAGGAAAAACAGGCGGGCAGCGCATATGGCGTTGCCCGTCTTGGTGAATCATCATGAGAAGAACAGAAGCTGTCAAACTGACTCTCCTGATTGCGGTGCTCTGCTGCGCCGCGTTGGGGGTATTTCTCCTCTCTTCTCAAATGACGGCGCCGGTTTCCCGTCCGCCTGAGACCGTTTCCCAGCCGTCCTCCCTGCCTGAGCCGGTCGAGGAGAATCCCGATGCAGTGGTGCGGCTGCGGGCTGTGGGGGATAATCTGATCCACGACAGCATCTACCGGCAGGCTGCTGAGTATGCCGGCGGCGAAGGATTCGATTTTGGACCGGTTTACGAACATGTTGCCGCGCTGGTTGCCGACGCAGACCTCTCCTTTATCAATCAGGAGACGATCATTGCCGAACGCCTCTTCCCGCTGTCGGGATATCCGCTATTCAATACCCCGGAGGCCCTTGGTGAGCATATGGTCGAGATTGGCTTCGACCTGGTCAACGTCGCCAATAACCACATGTTTGATATGGGAGAGGCGGGGCTGGAAGCGGCGCTCGATTTCTGGGAGGAGCAGGGGGTACAGGTTTTTGGCGCCTGGCGCAGCGAAGAGGCGATGCAGCAGCCGGTTCTGACCGAGAAAAACGGCATTACCATCGCCTGGGTTCCGATGACAGAGCATACCAACGGACTGAGTCTGCCAGCTTCCACCGCTATGCGATATATCCGGACCGATGAGCGGGAGCTGATACGCCAGCAGATTGAGCTGGCTCAGGCCAACGCAGATTTTGTTATCGTCGTGCCGCACTGGGGTACCGAATACAGCCTTTCCCCCAATGACAACCAGTTGGAACTGGCCCAATGGTTTGCCGATCTGGGGGTGGATCTGGTGCTCGGCAGCCATTCTCACACGCTGCAGCCGATTGAATGGCGGACCGGACAGGGAGGAAATCGGACGCTGGTGGTCTATTCACTGGGGAATTTTGTCGGAAGTATGCTTTATCCACAGAATATGCTCGGCGGTATGCTGGACCTTGAGATCACCAAGGACGGGGAGACGGGGGAGGTTTCGATCACCCATGCCGGGCTGATTCCCACGGTGATTCATTACGAGGGGTTGGGAACCCACCTGAGGGTTTACCCTTTCTCGGAGTACACCGATGAATTGGCCGCGTCTCATGGCCTGGTGGAGCTGGCCGCGAGCTATGATGTGGCGATCGCGCCTGGAAGCTTTTCAATGGACTATATGCGTGAAATTCTCGACAGCAACATTCCGGAGGAATTCCGGCAGGATTCGGCTTTGAAAACGGCGGAAGGCGGGAAATGAAGGCGCCTTCCGCCTTTCCATCAGAACGGGCCAAACCAAAGAAAAGATGCGCTGCCTCCAGCTCAATAAATGGTTCGCATTTCGTGACGGGTGTTTCTGTTTTGCTGACAAAGCGTATGGATGTCTGAACAAAACATGAACTTTTTCTCCAAGCGGGATGGATATTTGAGGAATCTGCAGAAAGGGAAAGCACTTTTTACTATCTTCCAGGTTTCGCAGGATTTCATTCAAAATTTGCCGCAATGTTGTTTTTGAAGGGTGGGAACGGGTTGCCCTCAAATTTCTTCGCGATTTGCACTTCTACCGCGCGAAAGCGGCCAAAACTGTCGTTGTTTTCGCCAAAATATTTTCCATCACAGGCCTCTTTTTTTCCAAAGAAATTAGTTTTCCTGGAAGAAATCTCTTGAATTGGCGCGGGGAACGTGCTAAGATTAGGGTGTTGAAGGAAATCTGATATGCAGGTTTTCCGTCAAAACACGTTCGTTGCTGTTATGTCAAAAGTTGAGGAGGCAATTCAGATTATGAACGCTTACGTACAGAGAGTCATCGAAGAGACCAAGAAGAAGAATCCCAACGAGCCTGAATTCCTGCAGACCGTTGAGGAGGTCCTCTCCTCCCTGGACCCCGTCATCAACGCTCACCCCGAGTATGAGAAGGCCTGCCTGCTCGAGCGGATGGTCGAGCCGGAGCGTACCGTCGAGTTCCGTGTGACCTGGATGGACGACAATGGTCAGTATCATGTCAACCGCGGCTATCGTGTACAGTACAATGCCGCGCTTGGTCCGTACAAGGGCGGTCTGCGCTTTGACCCCTCGGTTAACCTTTCGATCATCAAGTTCCTTGGCTTTGAGCAGGTTTACAAGGATGCTCTGACCGGCCTGCCGATCGGCGGCGCCAAGGGCGGCTCCGACTTCGATCCCCGCGGCAGATCCGACGCTGAAGTGATGCGTTTCTGCCAGGCTTTCATGACCGAGCTGTATCGTCATATCGGTCAGGACATCGACTGCCCGGCCGGCGACCTGGGCTGCGGCGGCCGTGAGATCGGCTACCTCTATGGCCAGTACCGCCGTCTGGTGGGCGCTGCCGAGTTTGGCGCGGTCAGCGGCAAGGCTGTCTGCACCGGCGGTTCGATCCTGCGCCCCGAGGCGACCGGCTTCGGCGCTGTCTACTATCTCTGCGAGGCCCTCAAGCATGACGGCGAGGATATCAAGGGCAAGCGCATTGCGCTTTCCGGCTTCGGCAACGTGGCCTGGGGCATCATGAAGAAGGCTGCTGAGCTGGGCGCCAAGGTCACCTATATGGCTGGCCCCGACGGCTATGTCCATGATCCCGCCGGCATCGATACCGAGGAGAAGCTCAACTACATCCTCGAGATGCGCGCCAAGGATCCGATGCACTGCAAGCCCTATGCTGAAAAGTTTGGCTGCGAGTTCGTTCCCGGCACCAAGGCCTGGGGCGTCAAGGATGTGGATATCTACATGCCCGCCGCGACCCAGAACGACGTCAACCTGGAGTGGGCGAAGAAGATCGCCGCGTCCGGCGTGAGATACTACATCGAGGTTGCCAACATGCCCACCACCAACGATGCGCTTGAGTTCCTCAAGGAGCAGAAGCACATGGTGGTCGCCCCCTCCAAGGCGGTCAACGCCGGTGGCGTGTCGGTTTCCGAGCTCGAGATGGCGCAGAACGCC
>CASEBP010000038.1 GCA_949285275.1 uncultured Oscillospiraceae bacterium
CGGCCGACCCATATCCAGCAGATAGACGCCGGGGCCGCCCGTCATCGCGCCGGCCTTGAGCAGCAGGCCGACCGCCTCGGGAATGGTCATAAAGTAACGGGTCATCCGCCGGTCGGTCAGAGTGACCGGGCCGCCCGCCTCGATCTGCCGCAGAAAGACCGGCCCCACCGAGCCCTGGGAGCCGAGCACATTGCCAAATCGGACCGCCGCGAAATCGGTCGGGCCGGTTCCCTGCAGGCTTTGCAGCCGCAGTTCGCAGAATCGCTTGGTCGCCCCCATGACGCTGGCCGGACGCACTGCCTTGTCGGTCGAGACGAAAATCATCCGGCCGGCGCCGTGGCGCAGGCAGGCGTCGGCGAGCCGCTCGGTGCCGAAGATGTTGTTTTCAACCGCTTCGGCGGGGCAGCGCTCCATCAGCGGGACGTGCTTGTGGGCGGCGGCATGGAAGACGATCTGCGGGCGGTGGGTAGAGAAGATCCGGTCGAGCGCCCTCCTGTCCCGGACCGACGCGATCTCGACCGCCGTCGGGGCGGGGAGGGCGGACAGCTCCTGGCAGAGCGAGAAGACCCCGTTTTCGCAGACGTCGAGCAGGATCAGCCGTTCGGGAATCGCCCGGGCGATCTGTCGGCAGAGCTCCGATCCGATTGATCCGCCCGCCCCGGTGACCAGTACCCGCTGTCCGGTCAGGTAACGCGGCAGCGGATCCGGACGGGGAGCGGGGGAGCGGCCGAGCAGGGCGGCACAGAAGCCGGGATCCCGCCAGACCGACGCGGGCAGGGACGGCGCGGTCCGGGACCGGGCGCGGGCGGGACGGTCGTGAGCCACCGGGCTTCCTCCTTTCGGCGATTTTCCAATGATTCCCTATTATAGGGCGGCACGGCGGCGAAGTCAACCGAAAGGGGGGGAATTTTGCGCGCAAAAAAAGCGGGACGGAAATCCTTCCGTCCCGCTGTACCGGCCGGTCAGCCGGCGAGATTGACCAGTTCGCTGCCCTCGAAGGCTTTATCAAAGGCGGCGCTGACATATTCCTCGAAGCTCTGTTCCGGCTCCTCCTCCCCTTCGGTCAGGGCGGTGTATTCCTCGTAAAGCGCCTGGTAGTACAGGTCGCCGGTATACTGCAGCCAGAGCGGGCGTTCCAGTGCGAGCAGGTAGTCGTCGACCGTTGCGCCGAACAGGCCGCAGATCCGGGAAAGCTCGTCGTAGAGCAGTTCGTCGCCGAGAATCTGCTGCCGGTAGAGTTCAAGACTTTCGGAGAAAGGGGCGGAATCGATGCCGCTGTCCCGCGCCTCGAGAGCCCGCAGCAGCAGCTCTCCCTCCTGGATGAAGCAGGCAGCTTCAATTCGGGAGGCGGCCGCCATGTAATCGACAAAGCGGCTGCCCTCCTCGGTCAGCGCGATCGGCTCCCCGTCGAAGGTGCCCAGCGTCTCCCCGCCGGCCGGGTCAAACTCGAGCCGCTCTTCATACTCAAGGGAGTACTCCTGCATTTGCTGGGCGGCTGCCTCATAGATCTTCTGTTGGCGCTCCTGCTCGGCCTCGGTTTCGGCCTTGCCGTCCTCAGCGCCCGAGTCGATGGTATCGGGCAGTTCGGCGGCAGGGAACTCCTTCTCGGCCTCCTGCTGGAAGTGGGTTCCCAGCTGGTTGATCAGGTACTGTGCGCGGTAGGATTCGATGATGGCGTCATTCATCTCGTCGTCCGTGAGCCCGGTGACCTCCCCGATCATCCCGAGGTTCTCGAAAACCGAAGGGCTGTAAAAGTAGGCCATCGCAATTTCCTGGGCGGCCGCCTGGCGGAAGGCCTCCTCATCGACCTCAATTCCGAAGGTTTCGGACAGGTCCTGCCGGACTGCGGCCGAGAGGGCCAGCTGCTGGCGCGCCGAATAACGGGCAAGTTCCTCGGTGACATCGAGGTAGAGGCGGTAATCGCGGTAGGTCACGTCGCCGCTGGGGGCGGAGACCAGCACCATATCGGGGTCGGGGTTCTCATAGGTGTAGACCGGGACGTAGGGCTCGGCTGCGACGCCGCCGGCCTCCTGGGAGGAGGACGGCGCGCCCGACGAGGCGGGCGATCCGGAACATCCGGCCAGCAGCGCGAGCGCCGTGAACAGAGCGAGAGACTTTTTCCAGTTGAACATGTGTATTCACCATTCCCCGCGCGAAATACCGGGGGATATCCCGCCGCGCGGAGGCGGGTCCCGGGCCGCCCGCAGGGCTGGACGGCTGTCTGACCCAGTATAGCACAAAGCCGGAACGGTTAGGTGAATAAACGATGAAGATTTCGCCGGAAAATCCCCCCGCTTGACAAGCCGCCGCCGATCGGCTATACTGGCTGATACAAACCGAACCAAACGAGTCGCACCATCGCCGGGTGGCGCGGAGTTTCGTCCTTGTTTTATCCCGTTAGGCCGCTTGGAGGGATAAAATGAGGGCGTTTTTTTGACAGGAGGGGCTTTTGTGATGAGACAGGACCGGGAAATTCTGGGCCGCCTGGCGTCCTATGTTGCGGCCAACGTTCTTGGGATGATCGGCGTTTCCTGCTATATTCTCGCCGACACCTTCTTTATCGCACAGGCCTGCGGCGCCGACGGATTGACCGCGCTGAACCTGGCGCTTCCGGCCTACAGCCTGATGAACGGCTTCGGACTGATGATTGGGATGGGTGGTGCGACCCGCTATGCCATTTCGCAGGCGGCCGGTGACCGTAGCGGCCACGAGCGGGTTTTTTCACACGCAATGGTGCTCTGCCTGCTCTGTTCGCTGCCGTTTCTGCTGGCGGGGTTGGGTGCGGCGCGGCCGGTCGCGCTGCTGCTCGGGGCCAAAGGGGAGGTTGCCGCGTTGACCGGGGACTACCTGGGGATGATCCTCTCCTTCGCGCCGGCCTACATGCTCAACAACCTGATGCTGGCTTTTCTTCGCAATGACGGTGCGCCGCGGCTTGCGATGACTGCCATGCTGGCCGGGAGCATCGCCAACATCTTTCTGGACTACCTCCTCCTTTTTCCGCTCGGGCTGGGCATTCGGGGAGCGGCGCTGGCGACCGGCATCGCCCCGTGTATCGGGCTGGCGATCCAATCGCTGCACCTGCTGCGAAAAAGGAATGGCTTCCGGCTGGTTCGCAGCCTGCCGGGGCTGCGGCAGACGGGGGATATCCTGTCGCTGGGACTGTCCTCGCTGGTGCTGGAACTGTCATCCGGGGCGGTGCTGCTGACCTTTAACGTGCTGTTGCTCTCCCTGGCGGGAAATGTGGGGGTAGCGGCCTATGGTGTGGTGGCGAACATTGCGCTGGTGGTCATCGCCGTCTTCACCGGGCTTTCGCAGGGGATGCAGCCGGTTCTCAGCGACTGTTACGGCCGCGGGGAGACCCGGCAGATCCGGCTGGTCTATCGTGCCTCGCTGGCTGCGGCGCTGCTGCTGGCCGTTGCCGTTTGGCTGTTGGGAAGCGGGTTTTCCCGGCAGGCGGTGGCGGTCTTCAACGCGCAGCAGGATCCGGTGCTGGCCGGCCTTGCGGTGACCGGCATCCGCATCTACTTTGTCTCCTTTCTGTTTTCTGGGGTCAACATTGTGACGGCGGCCGCTCTGAGCGCGATGAACCGCCCCGGCGGAGGATTCCTGATCAGCATCCTGCGCGGCCTGGTGCTGATGTTCCCTGCGGCAGTGGGCCTGGCGGCCCTCTTTGGAGTCAATGGGGTGTGGGCGTCGGTGCCGGCAGCCGAGGCGGCGACTACACTGCTGCTGCCACTGCTCTGCCGGCGCAAAAAAGAGGTCCGTCCCTCTTGACCGCCAGACGCTTTTCTGTTATAGTAGACGGGACATGGTGGAGTAGTTTGCGCGGAGCGTTTCGCGTGTCAAGTCAACAGAATGCGGCGGCTGCCGCTGGCTTGTCTTAATAAACGAGAACCGTGTGCGAAGGTGGATTATGCCTCGCACAGGGTTCTCTTTTTTTGTGAAAGATCAGGGGAGCAACCCCGGAAAACGAGGAGGGATTCCCTTTGGGAATCGGTGAAATTATTTTGATCGGATTGGGCCTGAGCATGGATGCGGTGGCGGTGTCGGCATCCAATGCAATGTGTTTTCCCAACAAACGGCTGCGGCTGGCCGAGATGGCGGTCTGGTTCGCGGTATTCCAGGGAGCGATGCCGCTGCTGGGCTTTTTGGCAGCGGGTGCGGCCTACGACCTGGTCACCCGGCTCGGCGGGTGGCTGGCGCTGGTGATCCTCGGTTGGGTCGGCGGACAGATGATCCGTTCGGGGCTGTCGGGTGAGGCGGAGCGATGTCCTGCCGACGGTCTCACCCGCCGGACGCTGGCGGTGCAGGCTTTTGCGACAAGCATCGATGCGCTGGCCGTCGGGGTTGGAATGCGGGCTGCTGGAGCCGAGATTTTTCCTGCCTTCCTGGTGATCCCGGTGGTAACGCTGCTCTGCTGCCTTGTCTCAACCGAGGCGGGGCGCCGGATCGGCGGGTGGTTCGGCAGCAAGGCCGAGCTGCTCGGCGGGGTGGTACTGGTGCTGATTGGAATCAAGCAGGTGCTCTGACACCGAACAAAAAGCGGGACGCTGGTGCAGCGTCCCGCTTTTTTTACCCGGGTCAGGAGAGCGATGCGACGGCCGCCTCAGCGAAGCGGTTGTCGACCAGCGCACGGAAATCAACCCGCTTTTCCAGTTCGCCCGCCTGTTCCATTACCGTCTGCAGCCGGTCGAAGGCCTCCTCCTTCATAACGGGGGTGGACATGAAGGCGTCGATCTCGGCGTGGCGGCGGCAGACCATCTCGAGCAGGTCGAGATCGTTGTCGGGGAAGAAAGGAGCAATGGCCTCAGCAACCTCGCGGGGGGTGTGGGAGGCGACCCACTGTTGCCCCTTGTAGATCGCATTGGTGAAGCGTTGGATCAGATCGGAATTTTCGGCGAGGAAATCGCTCGACGCATAGTAGCAGGTGTAGGGAATCTCCCCCGACTGTTCGCCGATGGAGGCCAGCACATAGCCTTTTCCCTCCCGCTCGACTGCCGACGCGGTGGGTTCAAAGAGGGCGACATAGTCTCCCTGTCCGCCGGTGAAGGCCCCGGCCATCAGGGCAAACTGTACCGAGCTGTCAACGGTCAAATCGACGTTGGGTTCGAGGCCGTTTTGGCGCAGCACATACTCCAGCGTCATCAGTGGAACCCCACCCTTGCGGCCGCCGATCAGATAGCTGCCCCGCAACTGCTCAAATGAGAAGCCCTCGGGGGGCGCCGGCTCCCGGCCGACCAGAAAAGCGCCGTCCCGCTTGGTCAGTTGGGCGAAGACGACAGGGTAGTTTTCCCGACCCTCCTGCATCACATAGACGGCCGCCTCCGGGCCGGAGAAGCCGATCTCCACCTGACCCGACAGGACAGCGGTCATGACCTTGTCGGCGCCCTGGCCGGTGATCAGCTCGATGTCCAGTCCCTCCTCGGCGAAAAAGCCCTGGGTGATGGCGGCGTACTGCGGCGCGTAGAAGACCGACCGCGCTACTTCGCTGACGGTGATCTTCTCCAGCGCGGGGGTTTCGGCGGTCTGCTGCTGGCAGCCGGGCAGGAGCATCAGGCCCAGTACGACGGCCAGTGCCAGCGTAAGAATTCTGTTTTTCATCGGGTACCCTCCAGTCGTTGCTAGCTGTTTGCGCCGCGGCGGCGCAGGAGCTGCTGTTCAACCCATTGTATGCAGAAATACATCAGCGCGGCCACAGCCGACAGGATGACGACGCTGGCCATGACCAGGTCGAGCTGAAAGACCTGGCTGCCGTAGACGACGAGGTAGCCCAGCCCTGCCTTGGAGATTAGGAACTCCCCAACGATAACCCCGACCCAAGACATCCCGACATTGACCTTCAGCGAGCTGAGAATGACCGGCAGGTTGGCGGGAAAAACAACCTTCTGCAGGATCTGCAGCCGGCCGGCGCCGAAGCTCTCGACCAGTCGGATCATGTCGGGATCGGTCGAGAGGAAACCGCCGAGCACCTCGAGGATGCTGACAACCAGCGAGATGGAAAGCGCAATGACGATGATGGAAAGCGCCCCCGCCCCAAGCCAGACGATGAAGATTGGGCCGAGAGCGATTTTCGGCAGGGCGTTGAGAACAATGAGGTACGGCTCGAGCACCCGGCAGAGAAACGGGGAACACCAAAGTGCAACGGCGATCAGCGTCCCGAGGACGGTGCCGCCCACAAAGCCGCAGATGACCTCAAAACAGGTGACCGACAGATGCTCCCACAGCTCACCGCGTGTGGCCAGACCGGCGATGCTTTCAGCGAAGCGGGAGGGGCAGCTGGTGATGAACGGATCGATCCAGCCGGCGCGGGCGGCGATTTCCCACAGCAGCAGAAAACCGGCGAGCAGCCCCGCCCGGGTGCAGCGGATCAGTATCCGGTCACGGCGGCGGGCGCGCAGCCAGGCGGCGCGTTCGGCGGAGACCGGAAGGTCAGAGATGGACATCGATATCCCTCCAGATCTGATTGAAATACCCCCGGAATTCCGGCTCCTCCCGGCATTGCAGCGGGCTGCCCCGTCCGGCGGCAAAGGTGATGTCATAGACCGACTTGACGACGGCGGGGCGGCGGGTCAGCACAATGACCCGGTCGGAGAGAGAGACCGCTTCGGCGATATCGTGGGTGACCATGATGGCGGTTTTCCCCTCCCGGCGGATGATTGCGTAGATGTCGTCAGCAACCGCGAGCCGGGTCTGGTAGTCGAGAGCCGAAAAGGCCTCGTCGAGCAGCAGCAGCTGCGGGCGGGTGACCAGGGTGCGGATCAGAGCGGCGCGTTGGCGCATTCCGCCCGAGAGCTGGCCGGGGAACCGGTCGCGGAACTCCCACAGTCCGTAGGTCTGCAGCAGCGTGTCGGCGTACTGCGCCGCTTCCCTGCCGTTCTCGCCGCGGATCTCAGCGCCGAGCAGCAGGTTGCGGCGGATGGTGCGCCAAGGAAAGAGACTGTCCTTTTGAAGCATATACCCGATCGAGCCGTTGCCGGCGAAGCGTATCTCACCGGCGGTGGGGGGCAGCAGGCCGGCGATCATCGAGAGCAGGGTGGATTTGCCGCAGCCCGACGGGCCGATGACGCTGACGAACTCTCCCTCCCGCACCGAAAAGGAGAGGTCGCGGATCGCCTCGATCTCCCCTTCGGCCGATTGGTATGTCAAGGCGAGGTTGGAAACCTGAACCATAATCGTTTGTTCCTTCAAGATAAAACCCTCCTCACGCCATCATATTCCTGCCGGCCTGGATCGGCCCCTCAGGCGGGGCTGGAAAGGCTGTGACAGGAATTTCCACCCCGTTTCGACTGTTCTGGACGGGGGAAGTATGGTATGATGACAG
>CASEBP010000039.1 GCA_949285275.1 uncultured Oscillospiraceae bacterium
CGATCTCCTCATTGGTCAGCGGACGGAACACATCGGTGCGCTCGATCTCGATCTCATAGGTCCTTCCGTTGAGGGTAGCGGTATACTTCATAACCATTCTCCTTCTGTGCATCCTGTTATCAGCATCGGGCGAGAACGCAGGAACGGCGGCATTCGGAATACTGCGGTCCGGTCGGCCCGGTCCCCAGCTCCGGGAACAGAAAGCCGGCACAAGCCGCACTCCGGATCCAATCCCCCGGCGGTTTCGGATGTTGAAATGCCGCTTCCGGGCGCTCTTGTCCATGATCGCTTTCAGTATATCACACAATTCCGATTAATAATTAACCCTAATTGGCAAAAATCTTGCGTATCTTGTCTTTCGGATTGAGAAATCGCTTTTCACAACCTGACCGGCGGCCAGCGGGCTGCCAATACGGTATTTCTTCCCGCTGCGACCGTCTTCGACAGGACATCACACCACCGCAAACCTCCTTCTCATCGGTGTTTGCATCCACCGGGAAAATGTGGTATTCTCTAGAAAAATAACCCCACTGCAACTCGGAGGTTAAACCGTGAAGCTTCCCAAATATCAGGTCAAACTCAGCCGGGATGACAACTGGCATATGGACCGCCCTCATTTTCATGAGGACGTCGAGATCCTGCTGTCCCTTTCGGACGGCGGAGATTTCTTCATTGAAAACGAGCTCTACCCTCTCTCCTGGGGGGAGCTGTTTCTGATCGGAGACGCCACCCTGCACAAGAGCTTCTCCCGTCAATCCTACCGGCGGTATGTGCTGCATATCGCCCCCTCCGCCCTTGAGGAGCTTTCGATGCCGCGGATCGACTTTCTGGCCTGCCTGCACCGGTCGGTCCACCGGGTGCAGCTCGACCGCAGCCAGGCCGGTGAGCTTGCCGCCCTCTTCGGCCAGCTTGAGCAGGCTCGGAGCAATGAGGGCTTCGGCAGCGACATGAAGGCGATGATTGTGCTGATGAGCCTGCTGCTGCAGGTTTTCTCCTACTTCCAGACGGCCGACCGGGACACGGTCAGCTATAACCCCGACTTTGTCCGGATCACTCCGATCCTCGATTATATTGAAGAGAACATCGCTGAACCGCTGACCCTCGACCGGATCGCCACCCGGTTTTTTATGAACAAGTACCACCTCTGCCACTCCTTCAAGGCGGTAACCGGTTTTTCGGTGATGGAGTATGTCATTCACTGCCGGGTACTCAAGGCCCGTGAGCTGCTGCGTACCGGCATGCGGGTGCAGGAGGTCAGCGAGGCGGTAGGGTTCCGCAGCAACGAGCATTTCATCCGCACCTTCGGCGCGCTGACCGGAACCTCCCCCAAGCGCTATGCCAAGGAATATCTCGCCGGCGACCAGATCTGACCCACCCCGCCCAGCAAAAGAGCGCACAAGCCTGAAACCGGCTTGCGCGCTCTTTTTTCGTTTATCTGCCGAAAGCGAAATCAGCTGTCGCTGCAATCCTCATAGTGGGTGTGCAGCAGGTCGTGGGACTGTGCCTCCTCCGAAAGCAGCCCGTTATACAGATAGGTAATGACCGGGTTCTGTTCGGAGCTCTTGATCTGGGCGACCTTGTCAGCCCGGTAAAGGCCGCGGGCCCGCAAATTCTTCTCGGGCGAGAGGCCAAACGGCTGGCCGGCGCCGCCGATGCAGCCGCCCGGACAGGCCATGACCTCCACCAGATGATAGGATACCTCGCCCCGCTCGATCTTTTTAAGCAGCTCCTGGGCATTTTTCAGGCCGTGAACTACCGCAATGCGGATTTCGTCCCCTTCGATCTGGATCGTAGCCTCCTTGACCGACCGGTCCATTCCACGCACCCCGCTGTACTTGATCTCACGCAGCAGGTTATAGGTTTTTTTGCCCGAGACCCGGCGAATCACCGCTTCCGCCACGCCGCCGGTGGTACCAAAGATGACCGCCGCGCCGCTTCCCATGCCGAGCGGCAGGTCGGGCGCATCGTCATCCAGCTCGTCAAACCGGATACCCATCTCCTTGATCATTGTGCTCAGGCCGCGGGTAGTCAGGACATAGTCGACATCCGGCACACCATTGCGGCGGAATTCCGGACGGGCGGCCTCGGCCTTTTTCGCAACGCAGGGCATAATCGAAACGACCACCGTCTCCCGCGGGTCGGGGGTGGAAAGCTGACGCTGCGACTCCTTGATGACCGCGCCGAACATCTGCTGCGGGGACTTGCAGCTCGACAGATGCGGGATGTACTTCGGGTTGGAGTTCTCGACATACCGCACCCACGCCGGGCAGCAGGAGGTGAACATCGGGAAGGGCCCGCCCTTCTTGAACCGCTCGATAAACTCGTGGGACTCCTCCATCACCGTCAGGTCGGCGCCCAGCGTCGTATCATAGACCTCGTCAAAGCCCAGACGGCGCATCGCTGCCACCAGTTTTCCCATCTCATTTTCTCCCGGCGCGAAGCCAAACGCCTCGCCGATCGCAACCCGCACCGCCGGAGCGATCTGGGCGACGACCCGCTTGCCGGGATCCTGCAATGCCTGCCAGACCTCGCCGATGTTATTGCGAACCGTAATGGCGCCGGTCGGGCAGACTGCCGCGCACTGGCCGCAGCTGATACATTTGGTCTCAGAGATCTTGCGGTCGAAGGCGGGCATAACCCGCAGCTTGGAGCCGCGGTGGGCAAAATCAATGATACCCATCCCCTGGATCTCATCGCAAACCCGCACACAGTCGCCGCACAGGATGCACTTGTTGGGATCGCGGATGATCGAACGGCTGCTCTCATCCTTCTCCATCGGCTCGCGGGTGTCGGGGAAGCGGATCCGCCGGATGCCAAACTGCTTGGCCAATTGCTGGAGCTTGCAATCGCCGTTCTTTTCACAGGTAGTGCAGTCACGGCAATGGGCGGCAAGCAGCAATTCCAGAATCATCTTGCGGTAGCGCAGCGTCTTCTGGGTATTGGTGTAAATCCGCAGGCCGTTCTTGGGCTCCATCGAGCAGGACGCCTCGATCTTGCCCTGATCGGTTTCAACGACGCACATCCGGCAGGCGCCATAGGTCGAAAGCTCGGAGTAGTAGCAGAAGGTCGGAACCGAGATACCCGCCTTGCGGATGACCGAGAGCACGTTCTTTTCGCCGTCAAACTCGACGCGGCGATCGTCGACATACATAATTCCCTTGGCCATCGGGTCAGCCCTCCTTGATCGCGCCGAACGGGCAAGCCGCCTTACACGCGCCGCATTTGATACATTTGAGATTATCGATGACAAACGGCTTTTTGATCTCTCCGCTGATCGCCCCCACCGGGCAACCGCGTGCACACTTGCTGCAGCCCTTGCAGATGGCGGGATCGATCGTGTACCGCTTGAGCCCCTGGCACTGGCCGGCGGGACAGCGCTTGTCGACGACATGGGCGAGATATTCGTCGCGGAAGTACTTCAGGGTGCTGGCTACCGGGGAGGCAGCGGTCTTGCCGAGACCACACAATGCGGTATCGGAGATCATGCCGGCAAGATCCTCGAGCATCGTGAGATCCTCCAACGTTCCCTCACCCGCAACGATCCGCTCAAGGATCTCGAGCATCCGGCGGGTGCCCTCCCGGCAGGGGACGCACTTGCCGCAGGACTCATTCTGGGTGAAGTGCATGAAGAACCGCGCCACCTCAACCATACAGGTATCTTCATCCATGACGACCAGGCCGCCCGAGCCAATCATCGCGCCAACCTTTTTGAGCGAATCAAAGTCAAGCGAAATATTCAGGTCGGAGGTGATCAGGCAGCCGCCCGACGGTCCGCCGATCTGCACCGCCTTAAACTTTTTGCCGTTTTTGATGCCGCCGCCGATGTCCATGATGACTTCGCGCAGCGTACTGCCCATCGGCACCTCGATCAGGCCGGTATTGTTGACGTTGCCGGTCAGGGCAAAGGCCTTTGTGCCGGGGCTCTTCTCGGGACCGATCGAGCGGTACCAGGCGGCTCCGTTCTGGATGATAAGCGGAACATTGGCAAAGGTCTCGACGTTGTTGAGAACGGTCGGCTTGCCGAACAGCCCCTGTTCCACGGTACGGGGCGGTTTGACCCGGGGCATGCCCCGGTTGCCCTCGATCGAAGCGGTCAGCGCGCTGCCCTCGCCGCAGACGAAGGCGCCCGCGCCGCGGTTGATATGCAGCCGGAACGAAAAGTTCGAACCGAGGATATTGTCCCCGAGCAGCCCCCACTCCTGGGCTTTGGCGATGGCGGTCTGCAGCCGGCGGATTGCCAGCGGGTACTCGGCGCGGACATAGATATAGCCCTCCTGGGCGCCGCAGGCATAGCCCGCGATCATCATTCCCTCGAGCATCTTGTGGGGGTCGCCCTCCATGATGCTGCGGTCCATAAAAGCGCCGGGATCCCCCTCGTCGCCGTTGCAGACGACATAGTGAACCGGCTCGGGCTGACGGCGCACCTGTTCCCACTTTCTGCCGGCCGGGAAGCCGCCGCCGCCTCTGCCGCGCAGGTTGGATTCCAGGATGGTCTGGCAGACCTCTGCCGGATTCATCTCAAAGAGCACCTTGGACAGCGCACTGTAGCCGCCCTTGGCGATGTACTCCAGGACGTCCTCTGCGTTGGTCTGGCCACAGTTGGACAGGACGATCCGGGTCTGCTTCTGATAGAAGGGGATCTCCTCCTGGTGCTGGTAGCGCTTGCCGTTCTGGGTATAGAGCAGACGTTCAATCACCTCATCGCCGAGGATTGACCGCTCGATGATCTCATCACAGTCCTCGAGCTTGACCTTGATATAGAGCACGCCGAGCGGCTCGATTTTGAGCAGCGGCCCCATCTCGCAGAAGCCGTGGCAGCCCGACGCCTTAAGTCCGATATTCTCCCCGTGCGGCTCGTGGCGCAGCTCGACGCAGACGTCGATTCCCCGGGCACGGCAGGTTTCCTTGATCCGGTCATAGATCAGCAGCGAACCGCCCGCAATACAGCCGGTGCCACAGCAGACCAGCACCTTCTTCTGCTGCATCGAGAGGGAGTGCTGCGCCTGACAGCGGATCGATTCCAGTTCAGCCAGATTCTGAATCTTAGGCATCGGCCAGCTCCTCCTTTCGAATCTCGGCGATCAGGGCGAGCGCCTTCTCGGGAGTCATCGCCGGATGGACCTTGTCGTCGATGGTCATAACCGGTGCAAGGCCGCAGGCTCCCAGGCAGGAGACCGTTTCGACGGTGAACAGCATGTCATCGGTCGTCTTTTTCTTGCCCGAAACCCCCAGTTCCCGGTAGAGCGCCTCCAGGATCGGGATCGAATGCCGGACATGGCAGGCGGTCCCGTCGCAGATCCGGATGATATGTTTGCCCTTGGCTTCAAGCGAGAAGTTCTCGTAGAAGGTCGCGACGCTGTAGGCCTTCGCGGTGCTGATGCCCAGCCCCTCGGCAATCTGTTCGATCGCCGCCGCGGGCAGGTAGCGGTACTGCGCCTGCACATCCTGCATCACTGCAATCAGCGCCGACGGCTGATGCTCATAGCGGGCCAGAATCTGGTCCACCACTGCATCCCGGTTCTCTTTCTTCATTCTGTCTCCTCCATTTGGCTGCCTTTCCGGCGTGGGACCGGAAAATTCCAGCGTTCAGTAACAGTGTAAACAGCGACGGTACGCATGTCAATATATTAACAAAATATTTCATATTCCCTGTCAAAAACCAGCATAGTTCATAAAATTCTTTCTGAATCCTCGTTAAAATCGCAGAATATCCGCCTTATCCTGAAGGAAATCCTGCTTTTTCCCGTTCCGGCCACTTGACCAGATCCTGATTCGGCGGACAACGCAGTATCCCCTTTTGTCCGCCGTACAAAAAAGGCATACGCCGCTTAGCGGCGTATGCCTTTCATGCTCCCGCAGGGGGATTAGCTCAGTTTTTTGGCCCGTCTGTTACGCAGCAGCGGAGCGACCAGCGTCGCCACCGCGATCAGCAGGAAGATAGCGGAAACCGGGCGGGTCAGGAAGGTGATGAAGCCCTCCGAGGTATAGGTCAGACCCTTGCGGAGATTCTGCTCGAGCATCGAGCCCAGGATGTAGGCCAGCAGCAGGGGGCTGATCGGCAGCCGGAAGTAATCCATCAGCATACCCAATGCCGCCATCACCAGCATAACACCGCAGTTGAAGAGGGTGTTGGTGCTGGTGAAGGAACCAATAAACGCGATCACCAGCAGTGCCGGATAGAGATAGTGGTACGGAATGGTCAGCACCTTGGGATAGAACCGCATGGTCAGCAGCTCGATGATCAGCACCATAATGGCCGACAGCAGAATGGCGATAAAGACCATGTAAACAAAGGTGCCATGCTGGTCAAAAAGCAGCGGGCCAGGTTCGATGCCATGAATAACCAGTCCGCCGAGCAGGATGGCCGTCGTGCTGTCCCCCGGGATACCGAGTGCAACCATCGGAATAACCGCGCCGCCCACCGAGGCGTTATTGGAAACCTCCGACGCGAAGACGCCATCGATGCAGCCCTGTCCAAACCGTTCCGGATGTTTCGAGCTGCTCTTGGCCTGAGCGTAGGCAACCATGTTGGACAGGCCCGAGCCCATGCCGGGCAAAAAGCCGATCCACAGGCCAATAAAGAAGGATCGGATGATGTTGACCAGGTTATCCTTCCATTCCTGCAGGGTGATACCCGCGCCCCGGATATCGACCTTCTCCATCTCCGGAGGCTTGAGTCCGCCTTTGGAGAAGTCGGAGGCGATCAGACGGATCGCAAACATGCCCAACACCAGGGCGATGGTATCGATACCACCCAGAAGGTTGTAGTTGTCGAAGGTAAACCGCCGGTAGGCGTCGATCGGCGAGAAGCCGACCGAGCAGAGCAGCAGCCCGATGAAGGCAGAGGCCAGCCCCCGGACGGTATCGCCCTGGGAAAGTCCGACGACCAGGACGATCGCACAGGTACACAGCGAGAAGTATTCCCACGGGCCGAGCTTGACGGCGAGGTGGGCAATGGGCGGGCTGAGGAAAGTTGCAATGATAACGCTGAAAAAGGTTCCGATAAACGATCCCAGAATGCCCGCTTTCAGGGCTTTGACAACCTGGCCTTTGCGGCACATCGGGTAGGCGTCATAACAGGTTGCGATAGACGAGGTGGAGCCGGGAATCCCCAGCAGCGTCGCCGAAATGAAGGCGCCCGACACGCCGCCGACCCAGACGCTCAGCAGCAGGGCAAAGCCGTTGGCCTCGGTCATGCCGAAGGTGACCGGCAGCAGCAGCGCCACCCCGAGCATTCCCGAAAGTCCCGGGATCGCCCCGAAGATGATGCCAACCACGCAGCCAAACAGCATCAGTCCGATTGCGACGGGGGTCATCAGGCTCATAAAAGCCGTTCCAATTGTACTCATAATGCCCATAGACGTCCCCCCTCAGAACAGTACGCCACGCGGCAGCATGACCGACAGAATCTCAACGAACACATAATAGAGCGCGCCGGTAACACAAACGGTATACAGCAGGTGTTTCCAGAGCGCCATCGGCTTGCCGAAGGTGAACATATAGGAGAGGACCAACAGTACAATCGGCGTGATAACCAGGAAGCCGAGGTACTTGAGTCCCAGCATATACACAACCAGCAGCACAGCCAACTTGGCAATGGCGCTCAGCTCATCGCGGGAAAGCTGCGGCTCATTCTCCCGATCCTTCTGGAAAAAGATCAGAATGCCGCAGATCAGAAGCCCCGTCCCTCCGATGATCGGGAAAAGAGAGGGTCCTGGATCGGTATTGAGCAGACCGGCCGGGGTGTAGCGGGAAGCCGCCAATGTGGCGGCTCCCCCCAGTAATGCACATAAAATCCCGCACAGCCTGCTTCTGGTCAAAAAGGCCCTGTTCAAACAAATCCCTCCAACCGGATATTACTTCATGAGGCCGATCGCCTGCGCGACCTTGAAAATCGAATCCTGTGTCTCGGTCATCCGGGTGATGCTGTCCTCGACATTGAGCCATTCCACCGGCATGTTGATGGTGTTGTGGACATCGATGACCGACTGCACGTTGACAGCCTCGCCGATAGCGGCATTGATCTTTTCCACCGTCGCCTCGTCGATTCCCTTCGGTCCAAGGATGTAGAAATCGGTGCCATACAGGCAGTCCTCATAGCCCAGCTCATAGAGCGACGGGATGTCGGGGAGGTTGGGATCGCGGTCGGGGCTGCCGGCGATGGTGGCCAGAAT
This sequence comes from uncultured Oscillospiraceae bacterium, assembly GCA_949285275.1. GTDB lineage: Bacteria > Bacillota > Clostridia > Oscillospirales > Ruminococcaceae > Yanshouia. Next base: position 8,175 of record CASEBP010000039.1, read on the forward strand.
CTTCAGGTCGCCCGACTCGGTATAGGGCTTGGCATTCTTGCTGTTGAGGAAGCAGAAGGTCATATGACCGCCCTGCATTGCGGCCAGCTTCTCCTGGTCGGAGCCCGCCTCGATCATTTTGAAGTCAGCGCCGGTGTCATAGATCAGCATACCGGTCATGATATGGGACGAAGAGCCATTCTGGATGCCGGCCGTGATCTTGCCGGGGTTGGCCTTGGCATCGTTGATCAGATCCTCCATCGTGTTGTAGGGGGAATCGGCCGCCACGACGACCGAATAGGAACCGCCGGCCGGCAGGTTGGAAATAACGGTGAAGTCCTCGAGCGGGTTCTTGTCATAAAGTCCGGTCGCGATGCTGACAAAAATACCGGAATGGTAGTAGAGCAGCGTCGTTGCGTCGGTGGGGGCGTTTCTGGTGTTCTCAAACGCCACAACGCCCGAGCCGTCGGTCTGGTTGACCACGACGAAGTCGCTGGAGAAATCGCTCTGCAGTACACTGGCGAAGGCACGTGCGCTCAGATCGGTGGCGCCGCCGGCAGCAGCCGGGACAAGCAGCTGGACCGTCGAAGTCGGCCAGTCGGACTCAGCGGGTTGAGCCTCAGCCTCGGATCCGCCCGAAGCCGCAGGTGCAGCCGGCGCGGACGAAGAACTCGTCTGCGAAGAGCCGCAGCCCACCAGAGCAAGCAGCAGGCACAGGACCAACACGAATGCGGTACACTTTTTCATAGGGACACTCTCCTTCACGATTCACTGATATTCTTTCCTTTGCCGGAGCAAAGGTCCTTCGACGATGTCAAACCGACCGGCCGCGGGCGACAACTGGCGTCCGGGTGTAGGACCCATCCCGCTCACGGATGTAGATTTCGTTGAGCAGGTTGACACAGGTGCAGATATGATTGGGGATAATTGAGAGAACCTGCCCGACATGCAGTCCCGTCTCGCCGTCGCAGATGATCATGCCGTGCTCCTCGTTCATCCGCTCGAGGATCAGATCGTCCCGCCCGACGATCCGCCCGTACCCGTTGAGGTACATCGGTTCGGCGTGCAGCTTGGAATCTCCCGCCAGCACCTTAGTACCGGCATCAATGACGGCGCGGTTCTTCTCGGGGGTGCTGACCACCGTCACCTTAATGACTCCGCAGCATTCCTGAGCAGACGCAGCCTGTTGAACGATCCGCTGGGCATCCTGGAAAACATAGGTGCCGGGACGGATCTCGGTCACTCCTTCGACCGCCGCCACATAAGGGGCAGTGGGAGTTGATCCGGCGCTGACATCCCGGATCGGAACGCCGGCTTCCCGCAGCGCCTGAGCCGTCTCCACCAGCAGCTCTCCTTCCTCCCGACCGGCCGCCTTGGGATCAAGGGTCGGCTTCTCCTGATAGATCATTGCCTTATAGGTGAAGATCCCGCTCAGGTTGATGTGAGGCAGTGCGGCGATCCGCTTGCCCAGTTCGACCGCCTCGGAGCGGATGACGCCGGTGCGGTGTGCGCCGGTATCGATCTCCAGCCGGACCTCGGCAGTGATTCCCCTGCGCTGTGCCGCCTGGGAGATTGCGCTGGCGCCCTCCATACTGTCGACACCGCAGATCATCCGGATCCGCTCGCTCAGATCGAGAAAGCGCTCGACCTTCTGTTCTCCGATGACGGGATAGGCCATGAAGATATCATCAAAGCCGTGATCCGCCATGACCTCCGCTTCGCCCAGTTTCGCACAGGTGAGGCCGACCGCACCGTACTCGATCTGGAGCCGTGCCAGACGGGGGATCTTGTGGGTCTTGATGTGCGGCCGCAGCGCGCAGCCGTTCTGATCCGCATATCCCTGGAACTTCCTCATATTGTGTTCGATGACCGACAGATCTGCGATAAGCGCCGGGGTCTGAATTTCTGAATACTCCATATTTCCTGACCATCTCCTCTGTCTGTTGTTGCGCCGGATCCGATTGGAAACGGCTGTCCGAATTGGTGCTTTCGTACATTTCACGTCCATTTTTGAGCAATTCCTGTGCCAAATCCCCATAATCCGCCTGTACAGCCTCTTACTGCCGCCGTAATCGACGTCTTGCGCCTCCCCTGCTCTGGTCGTATAATGAGGTGGGCGTTTCGATTTGCGACGCTTCGTTTCAAATTGAATAATTCGTGCTATTTTGAAACAAAGCAGTTGCGGATGCTCCGGCCACTTCCCCGTACGCCGGTCCTCCCCGCTTTGCCGCGGTCGGGTACGCGCCTCCCCCGGAGGCTTCATGGCATGTTTTTTGCTTTCCAATGATCATGGTGCTTTCGTCGGCTGGAACCACATTTTCTTGGGAGGTAAATGAACCATGCATTTTCCGCAAAAAGTAAACGCCTATGATCCGCAGAACCGACGCTTTATCGGCGGGGTGCTGACGCAGGAGGAGGGCCGGGTTGTCTTTTGCCAGCAGCAGGATCATCCGGCCGACACCGATCTGTACATCGCCCCCGGCTTCGTCGATATGCATGTCCATCTCTTTGACGGCTATGGCATCTTTGGGATGCATGCGTCCAAATTTGGCCACGCATGGGGGGTCCATGTCATGTCGGACGCCGGATCCTGCGGAATCGACAACATCGACGCCTTCTGCCGGTACGTCCTGCCCACCTACCAGGGGATCATCATCCCCAAGCTGTGGATGAACGTCTGCCGGTTCGGCCTGCCCAGCAATCACGAGTGCATCGATTTTTCGATGCTCGCCCCGCAGGAGACTGCATCGACGGCCCTCCAGTACCCTGGCCTGGTGGTAGGCATCAAGGTGCGCCTCAACTGCGATATCCCCGAAAAGGACTGCCTGGTTCCGCTCGAGCGGGCGCTGGAAGCCGCCGAGCTGGCCAATATGCCGCTGATGGTCCATATCAGCCAGGGTCCTCCCGCCGGCCGGGATATTCTGCCCCGCCTGCGTAAGGGGGATGTCGTCACCCATATCTTTAACGGGAAGCCCGGCAGCCCCTGGACCGAGGACGGTGCTCCCATTCCCGAGCTGCTCGATGCTCAGGAGCGCGGCGTTCTCTTCGACGTGGCGCACGGCTACTCCAGCTTCAACTTCCAGACCTGTACCCGGGCGATCGCCCACGGCTTTACCGATGTCAGCGTCAGCACCGACATGCACAAGCGCTGCCTGCTCGGCAAGCCCTTCACCTTTACCGATGTAATGACCAAGGTTCACGCCTGCGGCCTGTCGCTTGAGAAGATTCTCTATGGCGTCACTCGCAAGCCGGCTGAGATGCTGGGGATGTACGATTGGGCGACGCTGGAGAACATGAAGGAAAATGCCACCATCTTCTCCTACGCCGACAATACGGCGGGCCGGGAGTTCTTCGACGCCTTCGGCAACAGCGCCATCCCCGAAAAGGTCTTCACTCCCAAAGCGGTGATCGTCAACGGAAGGTGGAATGAGCTGACAAACTGACGCCGGCCTTGCCCATCGGGGAGGCTGGGCGAAGGGAGGCTTCCCATGATCAAAATCACGCTGGTTAACCTCAAAGGACCGCTCAAACAGGCCTTCTGCGAGGTATTCGAGAGTCACAGTATGCCCAAGGAGGAGATCTGGGCCAATCGTGAATCCTTTGAGCTGGAATCGCTGGTGGCCGACGTTGAGGACCCCGATTTCTGGAAAACGGTTCAGAGCGACTGCTTCATCTCACGGGGGTATTCCTATCTGTGCTTGTCCAACATGCACCTCGATATCCCGGTGGTCGAGCCCCCTTTTTTCATCTTCGACGCCATCAATGCGATGCAGGAATGCAAGCGGCTATACCCGGATAAGAAGATCGCGATGATTGCCAGCCGGCGTTCGCTGTTTGGCACCCAGGACGTCGCCCGGCTGCTCGGACTGGACATCCACTTCTACTATGTCCCTATCCAGGCACACCTGGTGGAATCGGAAAAATGTATCCGGCGCGCCATCGCCGACGGATGCGAGGTCATCGTCGCCGGCGCGCAGATCATCGAACAGGTTCCTTTCTCTCCCGACCTCAAGTGTGTCATTATCACCGTCTGTGAGGAGTCGGTCTATAACGCGCTGACCGAAGCCAAGCGGCTGGCGATCATCTACCGCCATGAACGCGAGCAGAGTCAGAACATCCAGACTATCCTCGATGCGGTCCATGACGGAATTCTTGCCGTCAACCAGGAGCATCGGGTCCTGATCTGCAATCAGATTGCGGCCCAGCACTTGGGATTGAAGAAGGAATCTCTCGCCGGGCAGGACATCCGGGATCTGTCCCGTATTCAGCCCTTTGCCGAGCTGCTCAGCAGCGGTACCGCCGCCTCCGGCAGTCTGCTGGACTTCCGCGGCAAGACCTTCGCGGTCAATAAGGCTGATTCGGTTCTCGACGGGCGGTGCATCGGCTCCATTCTCACCTTCCGGGACATCACCGAGGTCCAGGAACTGGAGCGAAAGATCCGCAACAAGATCAAACAGGAGGGCCATCTGGCCAAACACACCTTTGACGACATTATCGGAAACAGCCCCGCGCTTCGGGACGCCGTACACAAAGCCAGGGAGTTCGCCCATTCGGAATCGAACCTGCTGATCGTCGGGGAAACGGGGGTAGGCAAGGAGATCTTCGCCCAGAGCATCCACAACGACAGCGCCCGGCGCAATGGCGCCTTTGTGGCTGTCAACTGCGCCGCGCTGGCTGAAAACCTGCTGGAGAGCGAACTGTTCGGCTATGTCGACGGCGCCTTCACCGGTGCAGTCAAGGGCGGACATCCCGGGCTTTTCGAACTGGCGCAGGGCGGAACCATCTTCCTTGACGAGATCTCGGAGATCTCCCCCAACCTCCAGGCCAAGCTGCTGCGGGTTCTGCAGGAACGGGAGGTCCGGCGGGTCGGCTCAAACTATGTGATTCCGGTCAACATCCGGGTCATCTGCGCCACCAACCGGGATCTGCTGCAGGAGGTACAGGAAAAGCGGTTCCGCAACGACCTGTACTACCGTCTCAACGTCCTGCAGCTCTTTATTCCGCCGCTGCGGCAGCGCGGGGAGGACTGCATCCTGCTGATGGAACATGCGATTCAGCAGCAGTGTTTGCAGCTGGGCCGGGAACCGGTTCAACTGACCCCTGGGGCCTGCCGGCGGCTGCTCGCCTACCCGTGGCCCGGCAACGTCCGGGAGCTGGTCAATGCCTCCGAACGGATCTGTGTGCTGGAGAAGGGCCCTGAGATCGGAGAGGAAAAACTCGACGACATTCTCCGGGACCACCCGCTTGCCCACCCGGACAGCCTGTCGCAGCCTGACAGTTCCTGTGACGTACAGCCCGACAGCCCCCCCAGCCTTCAACCGGAGCGGCAGCGGATTGAAATCGCGCTGCGCCTGTCGGGAAACAACCGTGAAAAAGCCGCACAGATGCTGGGAATCAGCCGCAGTACCCTGTGGCGGAAAATCCGGCACTATCGGCTGGAATTCATTGAAAAAAGGAGCGTTTCAGATGAAGATTGAACAACGGATTGAAGAACTCGGCTATCAGCTTCCGCCGGTGTCGGTTCCCGCCCATCCCTACCGCCCCGTCGTGGTCTTCAACCGGACCGCCTACATCAGCGGCCAGGTCGCCAAGCAGAACGGCGCGGTCATGATGTCGGGCCGGGTTCCCGATGAGATCTCGGTTGAGGAGGCACAGAAGTGTGCCGTCCAGTCGACACTGCAGGCGCTGGCCTACCTCAAGCAGGAAATCGGCGATCTGGATCGGGTCGAGCGGTTTTTGAAGGTGACCGGCTTTGTCTATTCCCAGCCCGGCTTCGGCGAGCAGCCGCAGGTCATCAACGCCTGCTCACGGCTGCTGCAGGAGATCTTCGGCGAAGCGGGCCAACACGCCCGTTCGGCGATCGGGATGGCGGCACTGCCGACCAGCACTCCGGTGGAAATCGAAATGATCGTCGCGCTGCGCGACTGATAACAAAAAAACAGAGGCCTTTACGGCCTCTGTTTTTTATTGTCCAGATGAGGCGAATCAGTTGTCCTTTTCCCCGCCGAATGCGCGGTGCAGCGCCACCATGATGCCAATAAGCAGCAGGAAGGAGGTGCCCAGGGTCAGCAGCAGGTTTCCGTTGGTAAAGCCCGCAACCAGGTACCCGAAGAAGCAGCAGAACGCCACCACAATACAGTAGGGCAGCTGGGTCGAAACATGCTCGATATGGTCGCAGCCGGCACCAGCCGAAGCCATGATGGTGGTATCGGAGATCGGCGAGCAGTGGTCACCGAAGACCGAGCCAGCCAGCGAAGCGGCAAGCGCGGGAACGATCAGCGCGGGGGCGACCGTCTCACAGATGGCGAAGACGATCGGGATCAGAATGCCAAAGGTGCCCCAGGAGGTACCCATCGAGAAGGAGAGGCCGGCCGCGATCAGGAAGGTCACGGCGGGCAGGACCTGCACGGGAATATTGCTGCTCTGCACCACCTGGCTGACAAAGTCGCCCGTCATCAGCAGATCACGGCAGACCCCCGAGATAGTCCAGGCCAGCACCAGGATGATATCAGCGGGAACCATCGACTTGATGCCCTCGGTAATCCCGTTCATGAATTCCCGTGCGGTCATCAGCTGGCGGGGCACAAACTGCACAAAGGCGAAGACCAGCGCCACAAAGGAACCAATGACCAGCGCCGGACCGGACGAGCAGTTGCCAAACGCTTCAGCCAGCGTCATACCGCCCGCAAAGTAGCCGCCATTTTCCAGCATGGCCAGCGCCGACACCACAATCAGCACGATAACCGGCAGGATCAGATCCCAGACACTGCCGCGGTCCGAAACCTCCAGTTTGGTCTCGCTGCTCACATCCACCGCACCGAGGTCTCCCTTTTTGGCACGGGCTTCAGCGCGGGCCATCGGCCCAAAGTCCACATTGGTCAGCGAAAGCAGTATAATCAGCACAATGGACAGCAGCGCATAGAGGTTATAAGGGACGGTCGCGACCATCGCATGGATACCGCTGTCAAACAGATGGCTGTCCTCGGGCAGCGACGAGATAACCGCCGCACCCCAGCTCGAGATCGGCGCAATGATACAGATCGGGGCAGCGGTGGCATCGATCAGATAGGCCAGCTTGGCCCGCGAAATAGCGTACCGGTCGGTGACCGGCTTCATGACGGTACCAACGGTCAGGCAGTTGCAGTAGTCGTCGATGAAGATCAGCGCGCCGAGCCCGCCGGTAGCCAGCATCGCGCTGCCCCGGCTTTTAAGCTTGCGGTTCATCAGAGCACCGTACGCCTTTGACCCGCCGGCGCGGGTGATCAGCTCGACCAGGGCGCCGACCAGCGCCAGGAAGAGGATGATGTTCAGATCAAACCGGCTTCCCATCAGGTCAAAGGTATTTTTCAGGGTATCGACGACCAGATTCTGACCCATCGCAGCGGTATAGATCAGGGTTCCGGACAGGATACCGATCATCAGCGAGGAAATAACCTCCTTGGTGATCAGCGCCAGTCCGATGGCGATGATGGGGGGCAGGATCGAAAGCCAGCCCACATTGACAGCTTCCATAGTGATACCTTCCTTTTCTTTCTCATTCACGACATTATCTCAACGGCGCCGTCCGGCGCCGGCCTGCAAAAAAAGAACCGCGGTGCGGCATTCCCGCGGCACCACGGCACAGCAGAGGGAACTTCCCCTCCGGCAACAGGAATGATAGCGCTTCACCTGATGTGACAGTCCGCCGCATCTTCTGCGGCGGCCCAGCCTGACGTTCCCCGGCAGGAAAACGCCCGCTTCGGCGGCGACCCCTTTCCCTGCCCCGGCTGCCGCCTTGTTCGGACAGGTACTGTTGACCTCCGCGCCTCTACCATGCTGGTTATAAATTGTACAAAGTTTCGTTGCAATCTGCTGATTGTCCCGATCATAGCATACCCTTCCCGGGGTGTCAACCGTTTCGGGCGAAAAGAAGCGCCTTTTTCGGAGATTTCTCCAAAAAAGGCGCAAATTCCTCCATTCCGGCGGCGCTCAGGCCTGGCTGTCCCGGCGCAGGAAACCGATGCCCAGCATCCGCGGGCCGGCATTGATCGCGACACAGGGACCGATTGGCCCGATGAAAACCGGCGCTCTGCCGCTGAGCTTTTTGATAGCGGCAGCCAGCTCCTTCCCCTGCTCGGGATTATTGCCGTAGGCGATGATATAGTCCCCTTTGACGTCCTGTGCCATCTCGATATAGAGCTGTGCCATCTTGGGAATCAGGTTGCGGTCCCCCCGCACCTTGGCCACCATCTTGTTCTCCCCGGCAATCGAGAGGACCGGCTTGAGGCCGAGCACCTCGCCGACCAGCGCCGCGCAGGCGTTGAGCCGGCCGGATTTTTTGGCGTACTGCAGGCTGTACAGTCCCACCAGCGTGACAGAATGCCGGTACCAGTCCTGCAGCCAGGCCGCCACATCGGCGGGAGCCTCCCCCTTGCGGAGCCGCTCCACCGCCATTACCGCCGGCATCGCGATGACATAGGAGTAGGTTGTCGAATCAACGACATGGACCTTGAGCCGGCCGCGCAGCGCGGGATACTCCTCCGGCAACAATTCAACGGCCTGCAGCGCCGCCGCATAGGTGCCGGAACCCCGGGCATTCATCGTGATACAGATCACATCGGTATAGCCCTCCTTGGCCGCCTGCAGGTACTCCTCAACAAACTGCAGCGCCGTCACCTGGGAGGTGTGAGGCAGTTGGCCGGTCCGCTCCACCTCGGCATAGATCCGCGCCGAATCCACCTCCACCCGATCGACATAGGGCAGTCCCCCCATCTCGACCCCGCAGTTAACCACCCGGATGCCGAATTTCTTTTCCTGCTCAAAGCTCATATCGCAGACCGAATCGCAAAGTACCAGCGTTTTATACATCGGAATCCTCCCAGCGGTAGTTTCTCAGCCTTCCCTCGCCCGAGAGCCCGGGGTAGCCCCACTGGCGCAGCGTCTCAAAAACCGCCACCGCGACGGTATTCGAAAGGTTGAGGCTGCGCGCCTCGGCGAGCATCGGAATTCGCACGCAACAATCGGGATGGGCAAACAACAGCTCCTCCGGAAGCCCCGCATCCTCCCGGCCAAAAACCAGGTAGGCTCCATCCGGATAGCTCCGGTCACTGTAGACGCTGCGCGCCTTGGTTGTGAAATAGAAGAAGGGGCCGGTGTTTTTGGCAAAAAAATCGGCCGAATCGGGGTAGACCGTGATGTCAAGCAGATGCCAGTAGTCCAACCCCGCCCGTTTGAGCTTCTTATCGTCAATCGCAAACCCCATCGGGCCCACCAAATGCAGTCTCGCACCGGTCGCCGCACAGGTGCGGGCGACATTCCCGGTATTCTGCGGGATCTGCGGCTCAATCAACACAATATTGAGCGTCTTCAATGGTGTCCCTCCTTCCCGGGCGTCCTGCCGCCCGTTTGTCCGACCATTGTACCATGAACCGCCGCCTTTCGCAAGTATCGCCTGTTACATCTTTTTGCCAGCCGTCTGACGCGCAAAAAAAACGGCCCTCCAGCGCCGCTGGGGGACCGCCTTTAGGTCATACAGGCGAGCTATTTGAATTCAAACAGCTTGTGCGGTGGGATGCCCAGCGTCTCGGCGACGTCGAGCAGCAGCGCGACACTTGGAACGGCGCAGGCCGTTTCCACCTGCTGAACGTGATTTTTGCTGTAGTGAAGGCGTTCGGCCAATTCTTGCTGGGTCATTCCGCACGCCTTGCGATAGTACAGGATGTTGAGGCCGATCTGAACCATAACCTGGCGATGCTTTCTGTTCACAAGCTCACCCCTCGCTGCAACTGGTTCCTCTGGCAAAAAGAGCGGGTTATTTGAATTCAAACAGCTTGTGCGGCGGGATACCCAGCGCCTCGGCAATGTCGAGCAGCAGCGCGACACTCGGAACCGAATGGGCGGTTTCCACCCGCTGCAGATGATTTTGGCTGTATCCCGTCATCTCTGCCAACTGTTCCTGCGTGATTCCCCGTTCCTTTCTATAATAAAGGATGTTCAATCCAATTTTCGTGTAGGCCTTGTAGTGCTTGATATCCATAGGGAGTCCCCTCCTATGGAATAAGTGTACCGTGAATTTTGAAATTTATTTACTGCCTATAATATCTTAAATACAACATAATATATTGTATTTTCCACCTTATAGTGTTAGAATTCCACCGAGGTGATACGATGCAGACCGATGATTTTGAAAAAGCCTTCTCCGACTTTCTCGACCGGCAGGAATGCGATCAACTGGCACAGCTGCTGTTTTCCTTCGCACGCATCTCCTTTCTGGCAGGGTGGCGGGCGGCAGGCGGCGAAGTACCTCAGCCAAAGCCGCCTCTGGTTCTGTACCGGCAACAGGAGCCGTCCCCTCATTGACAGCACTTTTGCACTTCGCAGCGGTTATGCAGAGAATCATTGACTTCCCCTCTTTTTGTGTTATATAATGAGTTTATACGCCGTTTCGGCGCGGAATCTGAAGAGGAGAATGGTCATGAAGCAGTTGATGACAGGAAACGAGGCGCTCGCCCGCGGCGCCTGGGAAGCCGGTGTTCATTTTGCCGCGGCTTACCCCGGAACCCCGAGCACCGAAATCATGGAAAGTATCTCAACCTATCCCGAGATCACCAGCGAGTGGTCCCCAAACGAAAAGGTTGCCTATGAGGCGGCCTACGGCGCAGCGCTCGCCGGCGGACGGGCTCTCGCTTCGATGAAACATGTCGGTCTCAACGTCGCGGCCGACCCGCTCTTTACCAGCGTTTACATGGGGGTCAACGGCGGCATGGTCGTCATTTCGGCCGATGAGCCGGGCCAGCACTCCTCACAGAATGAGCAGGATAACCGCAACTATGCCAAGGCGGCCCGGCTGCCGATGCTCGAGCCATCCGACAGCCAGGAGTGCCTTGAGATGATGAAGGCGGCCTTCCCGCTCTCTGAGACGCTCGATCTGCCGGTTATGCTGCGGCTGACCACCCGGGTCTGCCATTCCAAGAGCATCGTCGAAACTGCCAACCGGGCCGAAGTCGAGGTGCGCCCCTACCAGAAGAATGTCGCCAAGACGGTGACCGTTCCGGCGCTGGCCCGTGGCATGCGCCTGACCCTTGAGAAGCGGGTTGCCAAGGCCGCTGAGGCTGCTGAGCACTCCCCTTTCAACCGGGTGGAAAAGGGAACAGGCAAAATCGGGGTCATCGCCTCTGGCATCTGCTACTGCTATGCGAAGGAGGTCTTCGGTGAGGAGGCTTCCTACCTCAAGCTCGGCATGACCAATCCGCTGCCCGACCAGCTGATCGAAGCATTCTGCCGGTCGGTCGAGACGATCTACATCGTCGAGGAAAACGACCCGTACATCGAGGAGGAGGTCCGCCGGCTCGGCTTTGCGCCGCACGGACGGGACACCTTCCCCTTCTGTGGCGAGCTGATGCCTGATGTGCTGCGCCGCTCGCTGCATGGGGAAAGCCACCCGGTTATCGAATATGACCGCAGCAAGGTGCTCGGCCGTCCGCCGATGCTCTGCGCCGGCTGTCCGCACCGCGGTCTCTTCTATGAGCTGGGCCGCCGCAAAGATGTTGTCGTCGCCGGCGACATCGGCTGCTACACCCTCGGTTTCTCGGCGCCCTACAATGCGATGGACTGGAACATCTGCATGGGCGGCGCCTTCTCCTCCGGTCACGGCGCTCAGAAGATGTTTGCACGCCGCGGGGTTAAGACCCGGGTCGTCTCGGTAATGGGAGACTCGACCTTCTTCCACACCGGCGTTAACTCGCTCATCGATGTGGCCTATAACCGCTCGAACACCGTCAATATCATTCTTGACAACCGGATCACCGGCATGACCGGCCACCAGGAGAATCCCGGCAGCGGCCGCAACATCAAGGGCGAACCCGCGTCGGCCATCTCGGTTGAGCAGATGGTCCGTACGATCGGCATCCAGAACGTCCGGGTTATCGACCCCAACGACCTCAAGGCGGTGCGCGAAGCGCTCGACTGGGCTCTGTCCCTCGACGAGCCGTCGGTCATCATCACCCGCTGGCCCTGCGTGCTCAAGCGGTTCTCCCAGCAGGACAAGGAGGAGTTCTCCACCGCCTTCACCAAAAAGATGAAGGTCGGTGACAACTGCATCGGCTGCAAGAGCTGCCTGAAATGCGGATGTCCCGCCCTCTCGCCGGTGCACGGCGAAAAGAAGGTCCATATCGACCGCGACATGTGCGTCGGCTGCACCGTCTGCGCGCAGATCTGCCCGGTCAACGCGATCAGCATGGAGGAACGGTAAGATGGAAAATGTCAAAAGCGTGCTGCTCGTCGGCGTCGGCGGGCAGGGAACGATCCTGGCGGCCAAGCTGCTGACTCTCGGCCTGATGGAGGCCGGCTACGACGTCAAGATGAGCGAGATTCACGGGATGAGTCAGCGGGGCGGCAGCGTATCGTCGCAGGTCCGCTTCGGCAAGAAGGTTCTCTCCCCTGTCATCGAGCTCGGTGGCGCCGACCTGCTGGTCTCGTTTGAGAAGATGGAGGCACTGCGCTGGCTCGAATACCTCAAGCCCGACGGCCGGGTGGTGGTCAACGACTATGAGATTCCGTCAGCCCCGGTTCTCTCCGGCGCGGCCGAATACCCCGAAGGGATCCTTGAGGAGCTCTGCTCACACGCCAAGGCGATCGTCGTCGACGCCGCGGCGGAGGCCGAACGGCTCGGCGGCGCCAAAGCGATGAATGTGCTGCTGCTCGGAGCGACAATCAAGCTGATGGGACTGGAGTCGCTCGACTGGGAGAAGATCATCCGCGACAACGTCAAGCCGCAGTTTATCGATCTCAATCTGCGGGCGCTCGCCTTCGGCCAGACATTGGTCGGGTAACGCCGCGTCACAGCCGCCGTATTTGTCAACGGCGGCTGTTTTTTTGAGAGAATTTTGCAAACGGGCTGCCGTTTTTGCGGTTCTTATGCTATAATACCCTCATCCGGCTGCGCCGACGGCGTTGCGCGGCCAGGTTCCGAAGGAGGAAGGACATGCAGTATATCAAGACCCCGATGAAGGGGATGCCTGAGCAGCTCCCGGCCGACATGCAGCTGCGGGAGTACCTGCTGGGCAAGATCAAAACCACCTACAGCGGCTACGGCTTTTCGCTCATCGAGACCCCCGCGATTGAGCATATCGAGAACCTCACCAGCAAGCAGGGCGGCGAGAACGAAAAGCTGATCTTCAAGATCCTCAAGCGCGGCGAAAAGCTGGCAAAGGCCGACAGCACCGACGAACTTTGCGACTGCGGCCTGCGCTATGACCTGACCGTCCCGCTCGCCCGCTTCTACGCCAACAACATGGCTCAGCTTCCCACCCCCTTCAAGGCGATGCAGATCGGCAGCGTCTGGCGCGCCGACCGGCCGCAGCGGGGTCGGTTCCGTCAGTTCACCCAGTGCGACATCGACATCCTGGGGGAGGGCTCCTGCCTCGCTGAAATCGAGCTGATCGCCGCCACCGCCTCGATGCTCGCCCAGCTCGACTTTTCCCACTTCAAGGTCAAGGTCAACGACCGCCGGATTCTCAAGGCGATGGCCGCCTGCTGCGGCTTTGCCGAGGCGGACTATGACGAGATCTTCATTATTCTCGACAAGATCGACAAGATCGGCCTTGACGGCGTCAAGCATGAGCTGCTTGAAGCCGGTTACGACACCGGAGCGGTCGAACGCTACTGCGCCTTTTTCGAAAACCTCGGCAAAGGGATGCGCTGCACCGAATTCTGTGCCGGCCGGCTCGACGGATTCCTCGATCCCGCCGTTCTGACCGACCTGGAGTATATCATCGACTGTGCCCGCGCCACTGCGACCGGCGAGATGGAGATCCTCTTCGATCCCACCCTGGTGCGGGGGATGTCCTACTACACCGGCCCGATCTTCGAGATCGAGCTGCCCGACTTCGGCTCCTCTGTGGCCGGCGGCGGGCGCTACGACGAGATGATCGGCAAGTACACCAACGTCCGGGTGCCGGCCTGCGGCTTCTCGATCGGGTTCGAACGGATCATCACCCTGCTCAAGGAGCGCGGCTACCGCATCCCCGACCAGAAAAAGCGCACCGCCCTGCTCGTCGATAAGGCGATCGGCCGGGAGGAGCTGCTGGCCGTGCTGCAGCGGGCGGCCGCCATCCGCGCCGCCGGGGAGACTGCCCTGGTCGTCTACCGCGCCAAAAACGTCCGCCATCAGAAAGAGACCCTTGAGAAGGAAGGCTATACCGACTTTCTCGAGCTGCCCGAGCGACGCTGAACCGGCTTCACCGCCGTATTACGCGTAGGGGGAAACGGTATGAAGCTGAAAGCCGCAAAACATCTGCTGCTTTTCTTTGCCGGGCTGACGGTGGTTTTTCTGTTACTCTGCTCCCAAACCAAAAATCTCGTCTTCGGCTACCTCGCAATCGCCTGCGCTTTCACCGGTGCAGCAATATGGCTTGTGTTCGGGCGCTGCCCGGCCTGCGGCGGCTTTCTTGGCCGCCTGTACGGGAAATACTGTCCTCACTGCGGGGAACCCATCGATGAATCATCGCCGCCGGAGTAATCTGATAGCAAAAAGCAGGAAGCCAATAGCTTCCTGCTTTTTTCACAAATCCCTGATAGTCAGTGGGTATAATCGAGAATCCGGACCCCTTCCCCTACTGCGGCAGCAACCCGTTCCTTCATCTGGGCAGCAAAGGGGCAGGGATAACCGATCGGCGTTCCCTTGCCGATGCAGGAGGCAAACGCAATCGTATCCGCCCCCAGCCGCACCATTTTTTTGGCGCGGAAAACCGCCTTCTTTCCTGGGCAGCCGCCGCAGGAGTTGAAACCGATGATCTCTATCTCTTCCTCCCCGGCGAACGCACCGGTTTTCTCCCGGACCGCACGAAAATCCGCCACCCCCGGGCAGGTATCCATCGTCTGCATGCAGCGGATAATTCCAACCTTCACGTTTATCGCATCCTTTTCTTATTTTCTTCCACCCTCGGGATGGGAAAGGGCCATTCCCGGCTTTCCGCCGGGAATGGCCCGCCTGTTCTCCGGTATCTTCGCTTAGGCGCCGAGCAGTTTTTCGACCGTCGCAATCCGGGCGCTCAGGCAGAAGATCTCCATCGCGAGCGCCAGCTCCTCAGGGGAGGGGAAGCTCGGCGCGATACGGATGTAGCTGTCGTCGGGATCCTTGCCATAGGGGTGGGTAGCGCCGGCATTGGTCAGCACAACGCCCGCCTCCTTGCAGAGGGCGACAATCCGCTTGGCGCAGCCCTTCTCGGCGATGAAGGTGACGAAGTATCCGCCGTCCGGCTTAACCCAGCTTCCGGTTCCGCGGCCGGCCAGCTCGGTCTCGAGCGAGTGGAGCACCGCGTCAAACTTCGGGCGCAGCACCGCCGCATGCCGGTCCATCTGGGCGCGCAGCCCGTCGGCGTTCTTGAAGTAACGCACATGGCGCAGCATATTCATCTTATCCCAGCTGATCGCCTGGGCGCCGAGCTGCTTGAGGGTGAACTCGATGTTCTCCCGGCTCATCGCCATATAACCGACACCGGCACCGGGGAAGGTGATCTTGGAGGTCGAACCGAACATGTAGACCATGTTGGGATTGCCGGCCTTCTTGCACTCGTCAAGAATATTGAGCAGCTGGGTGTCTTTGTAGATGTAATGGACCGCGTAGGCGTTATCCCAGAAGATCCGGAAATCCTTGGCCGCGGGCTTGAGGGCTGCGATCCGCCGAACCGCCTCATCGGAATAGGTTCCGCCGAGCGGATTGGTATACTTCGGCACGCACCACATGCCCTTAACCGTCTCATCCTCGGCGACCAGCTTCTCGACGAGGTCCATGTCGGGGCCCCACTCGGTCAGCGGGACGTTGATCATCTCAATGCCGAGGAACTCACAGATGGTAAAATGCCGGTCATACCCAGGGACAGGGCAGAGGAACTTCACCTTATCATACTTGCACCACGGCTTTTCCGAGCCGAGCACCCCTTTGAGCATCGCACGGGACATGCAATCGTACATCATGGTCAGCGACGAGGAACCTCCGATGATGATCTCATCAGGCGAAACCCCCATCACCTCGCCAAACAGCCGTCTCGCCTCGGGAATGCCGGCCAATTCGCCATAGTTGCGGCAATCAATCCCGTCGCTCTTGCAGTCGGAGCCGGAATTGAGAACATCAAGCATCGGCATCGACAAAGCCAGCTGCTCGGCGCCCGGCTTGCCGCGGGCCATATTGAGCTTGAGGCCCTTGGCCTTGTAGCCGTCAAACGCCTGGGCGAGGGCGGCCCGCTCGGCAGTTAATTCTTCGCGGTTCATCTCCTGATACGCTTTCATCAGATCGTCTCCCTTTCTGGATGGTTCCCGTTGTTCGTTTTCTGGGAAACATCATAGCACATTTCCCGTACGATGGCTAGTGCCAAGAAAGAAAAATTGCATTTTATTTCTTTGTGCAATTTTTCCTTCATTCTCTGCTATCCGCGGCACTTCTCGACAAACCAGGCAAAGAGCGGCGCGGTATCCGGCCCGTGGTGCTCGAACCGCTCCTTGCCGGTCATCCGCTCGGGATGGAACTGCACCGCCGAAATCGGCAGTTTGGTGTGTTCAATCGCCTCGATGATGTTGCCGCTGCGGGCGGTGACGACAAAGCCATCCGCCACCTGGTCGATCGACTGATGGTGGTAACTGTTCGAAATGCTCTCACGTCCATAGAGCGAATGAAGAACCGAGCCCTCCTCATAGACGACCGGATGAACCACCCCAGCACTGTGATTGACCCCGAAGAGGCTGGGGATATCCTGGTAGAGGGTGCCGCCGAAATAGGCGTTGAGGACCTGGATGCCGCGGCAGATGCCAAACATCGGCTTCCCCTCCTTGAGGAATGCCTCAATCAGTTTCCACTCCTCGGCGTCCCGTTCGCTGTCGATCGGACCGCACAGCGGGCTCTTCTCCTGGTGGTAGAGGGCCGGGTCGATATCCGGTCCGCCGGTCAGCAGCATGCCGTCGCAAACCGCCGCATTCTCGGCCGCCCGCACCCCGCCGTCGAGCGGCAGGATCGGGATGCCGCCGGCTTCACGGATGGCATCGGCATAGTTCTGATAGAGATAACGCTGACGGGTTCCATTGGCGGCAATCTGGTAGCCAGCCGAGATCAGGATCAACGGTTGTTTCATACAGATTCCTCCTTACATTTGTCTGAATCCTCCGGTGGCAGCGCCTGGTCCTCCCTGGGGGTAGCGACCAGGTAGTGAATCGAAAGGCCCATCTCCCGGAACATCCGCTCATGCTCGGTCATGATGTGGGAGGCAGGGTGCCCAGCGGGAAGGTTATCGGTCCGCTCGAGGATCTCAAAACCGCACTCCTCCAGATAGCCAAGACTCGCTTCATACAGCTCGGCATCATCGGTCTTGAGCGACAGCGGGCTGCCCGGGCGCAGAAACCGCCGGTACTGAACCAGTTGGCGCGGATGGGTCAGGCGGTGCTTGTAATCCCGTTTCTTGGGCCAGGGATTGCAGAAATTGATGATGATCCGCTCGACCTGGTCCTTCTCATCGAGAATGTTGGTCAGCCATTCGATATTCTGGGCGGTGAGCAGCAGGTTGTCGACCGGACGCCCCCCCGCCGCAAAGACCCGCTCGGCATTGCGTTTGGCCAGTCCCAGCACCTCGCTCTTGAGATCAACCCCGAGAAAGTTTTTCTCCGGCTGCTCAAATGCGGTCTGAGCCAAAAAGCCGCCCTTGCCGCAGCCGAGTTCGAGTACAAACGGTCCCGGCCGGACAAATGCCTCGTTCCAGCGCCCCCGCAGCTCCTCGGGGCGGCTGACAAAAAACGGGCAGACCGCCAGCTCGGGGCGCGCCCACTGTTTCCTTCTGATTCGCATTGGATGGGTTTCCTCCCGTTTGTGGTTGCGTTGCTTCTGTTATTATAGTGGATCCTCCTGTTTTTCGCAAGGTGAACCGGAAATTTCCCCCTGTTGTGCCGCTGTAGGGAAAATTTTTTTGGAAAAGGGGATGTTCTTGTCGCCGCGATTCGTTATAATAGTACAGTACGGTTTCGTTTGGGATCCCTCTGGCATCCCGGACCGCTCCGCTCCGACACCCATCCTGAAAGGAGACCCTATGACGACCCACCATCCCATCGCCCCGCCTCCCAACAACGCTGTCATTGCCAAAGCCATGTGCGTCGCCTTCGGCCTTTCGCTGATTCTGATGGGCTTCGCCTGCGACACCCCCCGCAATATCCTGATCGGTCTGCGGGAGTACATTCTTTGCGAGGACATCCTGCTGACCGACTACTTTGTTATCGGTTCGGTCGGCGCCGCCTTTGTCAACGCCGGCCTGGTCACACTAATCTCGATCGGGCTGACCCTGTGGATCCGCACCCCTTATACCGGCAGTACCCTGGCGATGATCTTTTTGATGGGGGGCTTTGCCCTCTTCGGGAAAAACCCGGTCAATATCCTGCCCTTTTTCCTCGGTGTCTGGGCCTATGCCAAAATCAAAAGGCACCCGATGGCCCGCTATACCAACGCCGCCCTGTTTTCGACCACGCTGGCCCCGATCGTCAGCGACCTGATGCTGCACGGCTCGCTTCCCTTCCCCATCCGGATGGCGGCCGCGACGCTGGGTGGCGCGCTGATTGGCTATCTGATCATCCCGCTGGCCGAGCACTCCTTCTCCACCCACATGGGCTATACCCTCTTCAACTACGGCTTTGCCGGGGGACTGATGGCGTTGATCATCGCCTCCTGCATCCAGGCAATGGGCGGTTCGATCGAAACCCAGCTGATCTGGCGCAACGGCATTCCCGTCCCGGTGCTGATTTACCTGGTACTGCTGATCCTGGCACTGACCCTCGCCGGGCTCTATTTCTGCGGCTGGAACCCGCTGGCCTACCTGCGGATCATGCGTCACTCGGGCCGTGCCCCGACTGATTTCGTCATGACCGACGGCATTGGCGCCTCGATGGTCAACATGGGCGCGATGGGCATCGTCTCGCTGATCTATATTCTGCTGATCGGCGGGGATCTCAACGGGCCGGTTGTTGGCGCGATTCTGACCTCGATCGGCTTTGGCGCAGCAGGTGAACATCCGAAAAATACCATCCCGGTGATTGCCGGCGTCTTCATCGCCTCGCACATTATGATCCCCTCCAACACCGACCCCGGCATGCAGCTGGCTGCCCTCTTCGGCACTGCTCTTGCCCCCATCTCCGGGCAATTCGGCGCCCACTACGGGATACTGGCCGGACTGCTGCACGCCGCCGTCGTGCTGGCGGTCGCCGCCCCCTGCGGCGGATACAACCTCTACAACAACGGCTTTGCAGCCGGCCTGGTCGCACTGGTTATGGTTTCGATGATCCAGGGCGTCTCCAAGCGTTGGCGCTCCGCCGACTGACTTTCCAAAAAGGAGTGGTTCTTCGATGATGGCCATCAACCTCCCGATGAGCGCGCTGCTGCTTGCGCTGAGCATCGCGGGCTTCATCCTCCTGTCGATCGCCGACCGCCGGTCGGGCGAGGACCGCTACCGGATGTACACCGCTCTGTGCGGGGTTGCGGGTATGCTGTTCCTGTTCTACTTTCTCGCCAACCTGCTGATCGCCACCGGCGTCTGGAAGTGACGGCGATGAGACAATCCTTTTATCCTGACCGGCGCTACCACCGAATCACCGACATCGATCCCGCCGCCCTCTCGCAGGAGGGGATCCAGGGGATTATCCTCGACGTCGACAACACCCTGACCACCCACAACAACCCCCGTCCCGCCGATGGGGTAATCTCATGGCTCGACCAGGCGCGCGCCTGCGGCCTGCGGCTGATTATCCTGTCAAACAACCGTCCTCAACGGGTTGAGCCGTTTGCCCGGATGCTCGGGCTGGAGTTTGAAGCCAACGGCAAAAAGCCGATGGCCGGCGGATTCCTGCGGGCCTGCGCCCATATGGGAACCGTTCCTGAAGCTACCGCCGCTATCGGAGATCAGATCTTTACCGATGTGATGGGGGCCCGGCGCGCCGGTGTCCTCTGCCTGATGGTCGACCCCATCGAACCGGAGCCGGGATGGTTTTTCCGGCTCAAACGCCGGCTTGAACGGCCGCTTCTGCGCGCCTGGGAACGGAGGTGCTCGCGATGACCGTTGCGCGTTTTGGCCCCGCCGGCCAGGCGGAGAGCTTTACAGCGATGGGCTACAAAAAAACCGAACAGATTCCCGAATATCTGGCGGGTTTTGGGCTCAACGCCTTTGAGTACCAGTGTGGGCGTGGGGTCCGGATCAGTGAGGCGGCCGCCGCCCGGTTGGGGGAACTGGCTGCACAGCGGGACATCGTCCTGTCGCTGCACGCCCCCTACTATATCTCCCTTTCCTCTCTCGAGGAGGAGAAGCGCCGCCATTCGGTGGAATATATTCTGCAGTCAGCACGGGCGGTGCGGGCAATGGGCGGCGACCGGATCGTCGTACACACCGGTTCCTGTGCCAAACTTTCCCGGGAGCAGGCGCTCGCGCTGGCCTGCGAATCGATGCGCTGGGCACTCGACGCGCTGGATGCCGAAGGGCTGGAGGGCGTGCGAATCTGCCCCGAGGTCATGGGGAAGGTCAACCAGCTTGGGACGGTCGACGAGGTGCTGACCCTCTGCGCCCTCGACGAGCGGATGATTCCCTGTATCGATTTCGGGCATCTCAACGCCCGGACCTTCGGCGGATTGAAAACCCACGCCGATTTCGAGGCGGTTTTTGACGCGATAGAAAACCGCCTGGGCCTCTCGCGGCTGCGGGAGTACCATGCCCATTTCTCGAAGATCCAGTACACCCAAAACGGCGGGGAGAAATGTCATCTCACCTTTGCCGACACCTGCTACGGCCCCGACTTCGAGCCGGTGGCCGAACTGACCGTCAAAAAGGGCTGCCACCCTGTCATCATCTGCGAATCGGCTGGCACCCAGACCGAGGACGCCCGGACAATGCGGCAGATCTATCAGACTTTTCTGTCATCTGAATCAAAGGGGGATCTGTTATGAACCGTTCTCTTGCGCTTGAAACACTGCAGCGCAATTTTCCCGCCGGAGCCGATGCTGCGCTGATTATCTCGCCGGTCAACCGCCGATACTATACCGGAATGCCATCGACCGATGGGGCGCTGCTCGTCACCCCGACCGACGCGGTACTGTTGGTAGACTTCCGCTATATTGAACGTGCCCGGCAGGTCGCCGCCGGCTGTGAGGTAGTGCTGCGCGACCGGCTGTTTCCTCAGCTGCGCGCCCTGCTCGAGGCGCGGGGCGCCCGCACGCTCGCCGTCGAGACCGAGCGGATGACCGTGGCGGAGTTCTCCCGGCTGCGCGCCGGATTGCCCGGTATTATGCTGCGGGAAAGCGGAGAGCTCGACCGGGAGATTACCCGGCAGCGGGCTGTCAAGACCCCCGGGGAGATCGAATCGGTTCGCGCCGCCCAGCGGATCACCGACCGCAGCTTCACCGAGCTGCTCAACTTTCTGCGTCCCGGCATCACCGAGCGGCAGGCCGCCTGTGAGCTGGTCCGGCTGATGCGGGAGTTCGGAAGCGAGGGGGAGGCGTTTGATACAATCGCCGTCGCGGGGCCCAACAGCTCGATGCCTCACGGCGTTCCGACCGACCGGCCGCTCGCTGCAGGAGACTTCTTCACCCTGGACTTTGGCGCCAAAAAGGATGGATACTGCTCCGATATGACCCGTACCGTTGCGATCGGCTACGCCACGGATGAGATGCGCCAGGTCTATGACACGGTGCTGCGTGCCCAGCGCGCTGCCCTCGCTGTCATCTGCCCCGGCGTCTCCTGCCGGGAGATCGACGGGACCGCAAGACAGATCATTGAGGAGGAGGCGGGCTACCGCGGCTGCTTCGGCCATTCGCTCGGTCACTCACTCGGACTGGAAATCCACGAGAGCCCCGTTTTTTCGCCGCTGTCTCAGGACACCACCCAGGCCGGAAACCTGCTAAGCGTCGAACCGGGCATCTATCTTGAGGGCCGCTTCGGGGTACGGATCGAGGATATTGTCTGGATCACCGAATCGGGCTGCGAAAACCTGACCGGCTCGGCCAAGGAGCTGCTGGTCCTCTGAAAGCGGGCCAAAATTGCAAAAAATTTCCCGAATCTTTGGCCTGTGTACTTGCAAATATGGCGATTTTCGGCTATCATAAATTGTATATGTAGAGACTATTCTCAAGGAGGAGCAATCATATGATTTCTGCAGGAGATTTCCGCAACGGCGTAACCTTCGACATGGACGGCAACGTCTTTCAGATCATTGAGTTCCAGCATGTGAAGCCCGGTAAGGGCGCCGCCTTTGTCCGCACCAAGATCCGCAATGTCATTTCCGGCGCTGTGGTCGAGCGTACCTTCAGCCCCACCGAAAAGTTCCCGACCGCCTACATCGAGCGCAAGGATATGCAGTATCTTTACAACGACGGCGACCTGTACTATTTCATGGACAATGAAACCTACGAGAGCGTCCCGATCAACGCCGACAAGCTCAGCGACAACTTCAAGTTCGTCAAGGAGAATGTCGACTGCAAGATCCTTTCCTACAAGGGGGTCGTTTTCGGGGTGGAGCCGCCGACCTTCCTCGAGCTGCAGGTCGTCAAAACCGACCCCGGCTTCAAGGGGGACACCGCCACCAACACCCTCAAGCCCGCCACCCTCGAGACCGGCGCCGAGATCAAGGTGCCTCTCTTCATCAACGAGGGCGAGATGATCCGGGTCGACACCCGGACCGGCGAATATCTCGAGCGCGCCTGACGGTTTGAGGATTCCGTTTTGATATTTCAACCAAGGAGGATGCTACCATGACCGTTACCGAAAGAGTCGCCTATCTCAAGGGCCTGGCCGCCGGACTGGAAATCGATCCGTCCAGCAAGGAGGGCAAGCTGTTCCAGGGAATCATCGAGGCGCTCGACGACATCGCGTTCGAGGTCTCCGATCTGCAGGAGGTCGTCAGCGAGCTCGGCGAGCAGGTCGACATGATTGACGAGGATCTCGACGGCCTCGAGGAGATCGTCTATGACGAGGACGACGAGGACGAATGCGATGATGACGACGAGTGCGAATGCGACGGCGATCTCTATGAGATTGTCTGCCCGAGCTGCGGCGACAGCATCTACCTCGACGAGGGAATGATCGAGGAGGGCGAGATGGACTGCCCGAACTGCGGCGAGCATCTCGAGTTCGACCTCGACGACGAGGACGAGGAAGAAGAAGGGGACAAGGAATAATCCCCCCACCCGGTATATTAAAAAAAGGCGGAACCGAAATGGTTCCGCCTTTTTGTTTGTTCAGAGCCAGCGCCGCGCCGGCGTCCTCGCCAGCACCCCGCGCCAATTGCAGCAGTAGGTCACCCAGGTCAGCGCCCCGGTCACCACCGCACCCCAGAAGACGTCGATGATCGAATGCTGTTTGATCAGCACGGTGGACGCACAGATCAGCAGCATCCACCCCCAGATCAGCAGACGCAGGCCCCACCGGCCGCGGGCATTGGGATCAAGCTGGACCGCCGCAGCGATTGCAAGACTCGAGCTGACATGGATCGATGGGCAGACGTTGCGGGGGGAATCAAAGCCCTGCAGCAGCATCACGGCCCGCTCGAGCAGCCCGTTCCCCGCCAGCGGCACCCGCACATCGATCGAGATCGGATATACAATATAGACGACGATCGCGACGGTCATCCCGGAGAACATCAGAAAGCA
This sequence comes from uncultured Oscillospiraceae bacterium, assembly GCA_949285275.1. Lineage (GTDB taxonomy): Bacteria > Bacillota > Clostridia > Oscillospirales > Ruminococcaceae > Yanshouia. The sequence goes on from CASEBP010000039.1 coordinate 31,789, forward strand.
CAGGTTTTGGAAGCCGACCCGGTCATAAAACAGGTACCACCCCAGCGAGAGGGCCAGCGCCGGAAACCAGGAGAAATAGGGAATCGCAAACCACACACAGAACGGGATCTGCTCGTCAAGGCTGCAGACCAGCGGATGCTGCGGCAGCTCCACCACCTCCAGCGTGGCGAAGGCAGCGAGATAAACGATCCAGTAAAGCAGAAATCCTGCTTCATTGTGCTGTTTGAGCCATTGCCTGATCCTCCGCATTCTCTTCCTCCGATCGTGTCATATCCCTATGATACCGGCCGGGACGGCCGGTTGTCAAGGGCCGTCGAAAAAAGGAGCCCTCATGGGCTCCTTTTTTACAGGGGATTCTTCGCCGGCGGTCAGGGCTGTGCCCCGGTCGACGGATTGACCGGCACCACATAGGCGGGCTGGTTGTAATCCACATCATCGTCGTCATCGTCGTCGTCCTCATCATAAGAGGCCGAGCCGGCGGTCAGCCGGGTATCCGAGACGATGTACTTACCCAGCGTATTGCTCGAGAGGACAAAACCGCCCTCATCTTCGTCGTAGGAACTGGTCCGATTAGTCAGCGTATTCGAGCCGGTGACCTCATAGAGGTAGTCATCCTCATCCGCCTCGATGTAAATCTTGGGGCTGCGAAGCGCAGTCAGCGACGCGCCGTTGCCATAATAGAAGCGCAGCGAAGCATTGGGATAGCGCCGGGTGATCGACGAATCATCATCGGTCGACATGCCGGCAACAATGGCGCCATCCTTCTTGGCAGTCCCATAGAAGTAACCGTCCCCGTCGGGAAACTCGATCTCAACGTCGTCGTCCTTATCAAAGGAGAAGCTCAGCGGATCCTCCTCCAGCGCGTCATCTCCCTCCTCAAAGCCGATCCGCTCGAGTTTGGGGGTCACGTCAAAAATATCCCCGTTTTCCCGGGTAACCCGGATGATTCCCGGAAAGACGTCATAGCCGTCGGCCGGCGGATCGTCAGCCTCTTCGATCTCCAGCACCGCAAAATAATAGTACTCCCCGTCGGAAATCTCCCGGCGGACGATGTCGAGCTGCTGCCCGCCGGTCCCCTTCTCACTGTAAGACTTGTTAGCCCGGCTGCCGAACAGCTCATCATCCTCCCCGGTATCGGAGTTGATCGTCTCCGCCTCGAAGAGATAGGCCTTCTCCGGGTCGTCGCGGCTCGACGAAGGATCGCTGCAGATCCCCACATAGACCGTCTGTCCCGGCTGTGCCACCGTAATTTCATCGTCGTAATATTCGTCCCGGACCACCACCGTGCCCCGCGTCATCGCGAAGGACGTAACGGTCAGCGATACAGCCAGCGTCATGGAACCCGCCAGGGTCATCCATCGTTTCATTTCGGTTCCCTCCAGCTTCTGTTTGAGTATTTTGAGATATTGTAGCATGTTTTGCCGGGGATTACAACCGTCGGGCGAATCGCGTCGAATCCGACACGACTTTACTCGGATTTTACATTGCCCGCGGCGTCAACTTTACAAACCCGCCGTAAGATAGGAGCTGTTCTAATGAATGGAAAATGAGAAACAAAGGAGATTCTGTCACCATGAAAAAGATGCTTTCGATTCTGATGGCCGCTTCGCTGGCCGTCTCGCTGGCTGCCTGCGCTGGCAATTCCAGCAGTGCCCCCGCTTCCTCCGCTGCCCCCGCTTCCTCTGCTGCCCCTGTTTCCTCCGCCGCCTCTGAGAGCGCTTCCTCTGAAGCGACCCTGTCCGGCAAAGTTTCGACCAACGGTTCGACCTCGATGGAGAAGGTCATCGCTTCCCTTTCGGAAGCCTTTATGGCCAAATACCCCGATGTGACCATCACCTATGACCCCACCGGTTCGGGTGCTGGCATCACCGCCGCTACCGATGGCACCGCCGATATCGGGCTGGCCAGCCGCGACCTCAAGGAGTCTGAGACCGGACTTGACGCCACCGTCGTGGCAATCGACGGCATTGCGATCATCGTCAACAACGCCAACCCCGTCTCCGACCTGTCGATCGAGCAGATTGCGGGCCTCTACACCGGAGAAATCGCCAACTGGAAAGACGTTGGCGGCAACGATGCCCCGGTGGTTATCGTCGGACGGGAAGCCGGCTCCGGCACCCGCGACGGCTTTGAGTCGATCACCGGCGTCGAGGAGATCGCCAAGTATGACCAGGAGCTGACCTCGACCGGCGCGGTTATCGCCGCGGTTGCCGCCAATGAAAACGCGATTGGTTACGCCTCGCTGTCGTCGGTCGGCGACGAGACCAAGACCCTGACGGTCGCCGGAGTCCCCTGCACCGAGGAGACGGTCCTTGACGGCAGCTACGCGATCCAGAGAAACTTCAACATGATCACCAAGCAGGGCGCTGAAATCTCCCCTGCAGCCCAGGCGTTCATCGACTTCGCGCTCTCTCCCGAGGCGGCCGACATCATCGCCCAGGCGGGAGCCGTCCAGGCCAAGTAAAACGGCAGGTTCTGCGAAAAGGGGCTTTCATGACAATGAGAGCCCTTTTTTTCGCTCGAATGAGGAGTTATAATGATGAAAGCACGAAATGCTCTCGAACGGGTCATGCAGTCCCTGTTCTTTTGCTGCGGCGCTGTCTCGGTTGCCGCTGTCGTACTGATTACCCTTTATATGATCATCAGCGGCCTGCCCGCCATCCGTCAGATCGGCCTGACCGACTTCCTCTTCGGACAGGTGTGGAAGAGCACCGCGAAGGAACCGCTGTTCGGTATCCTTCCATTCCTGCTGACCTCGCTGTACGGAACGCTGGGCGCTATCATCATCGGCGTCCCGATCGGGCTGATGATGGCTGTCTTTCTGTCAAAGATCGCCTCGCCGCGTGTAGCTGCCGCGGTCCGTCCGGCGGTTGAGCTGCTCGCCGGAATCCCGTCGGTCGTCTACGGCTTTGTGGGGATGATCGTGCTGGTTCCGGCCGTCATGGACCTGTTCGGGCTCAAAAGCGGCACCACCCTCTTCACCGCCATTCTGGTGCTGGCAGTCATGATCCTGCCGAGTATCGTCAGTGTCAGTGAAACCGCCCTCTCCGCCGTTCCCCGCGAATATGAGGAGGCCAGCATCGCAATGGGCGCCACCTGGATCGAGACGATCTTCAAGGTGAGCATCCCCGCCGCCCGCAGCGGTATCGCCGCCGGGGTTGTGCTTGGAGTAGGCCGTGCAATCGGCGAAGCGATGGCGGTCATGATGGTCTCCGGCAACGTGGCCAATATGCCCGAGTTGTTTACCAGCGTGCGGTTTCTGACCACCGCAATCGCCTCCGAGATGTCCTATGCCAGCGGGCTACAGAAGCAGGCCCTCTTTTCAATCGGACTGGTCCTCTTCGTCTTCATCATGATCATCAACCTGATCCTCAACGCCTTTCTGAAGAGGGGGGACCGCAAATGAACCAAAAGCTGCCCGCCCGCCGGGAATGCTATAACATCGCCGCCCGTCTGTTGATTTATGGCTGCGCCGCTATCACTGTGCTGTTGCTGGTCGCGCTGATCGCCTACATCTTTGCGCGGGGACTGGGCCATGTGACCTGGCAGCTGCTCTCCACCCAGCGCAGCGTCCTCAAAGGAACCATTGGCATTCTTCCCAACATTCTGTTCACCCTCTACACCGTCTTCACGGCGCTGGCCGTCGTGCTGCCGCTGGGAATCGGTGCGGCGATCTATCTCAACGAATACGCCTCCAGCCGCCGGCTGGTCCGGCTGATCGAGGGCGCCACCGAGACCCTCACCGCCATCCCGTCCATCATCTACGGCCTGGTCGGTATGCTGTTCTTCTGTCAGAAGCTCGGGCTGCAGTCGAGCGTCCTGGCCGGCTCGCTGACCCTGGCAGTCATGATCCTGCCAACCATCATGCGGACCACCCAGGAGGCGCTCAAAACCGTCCCTGACTCCTACCGGGAAGCAGCGATCGGACTCGGAGCAACCAAATGGTACACCATCCGGACCATCGTGATGCCCTGCACCCTCGACGGAATCGTCGGCGGGGCCATCCTCGCGATCGGACGGATCGTCGGTGAAAGTGCCGCGCTGCTCTTCACCGCGGGAACCGGCTATGTGCTAGTGACCAACTACCTCGAGGCGCTGCAGACCAGCGGCGGTACCTTGAGCGTCATGCTGTACGTCTATGTATCGGAAAACGGAGAATTCGACATCGGGTTCGCCATCGCCGCGATCCTGATGATCCTGGTGCTCGTCATCAACCTGGCCGCCAGGCTGGCAAAGAAAACGCTCAAAAGAATAGGGTGAGGCGCATGAACAGTATCATTACCACCAAACATTTTGATTTATACTACGGCAATTTCCAGGCGCTTCGGTCGATCGACATCGAGATCCCCGAAAAGGAGATCACTGCCCTGATCGGACCGTCGGGCTGCGGCAAAAGTACCTTCCTCAAAACCCTCAACCGGATGAACGACCTGGTGCCCGGCGTCCGGATCACCGGAGAAATCCGTTTTCGGGGGGAGGACATCTTTGCCAAGGAGATGAACGTCAACCTTCTGAGAAAGCGAATCGGGATGGTCTTTCAGAAGCCCAATCCCTTCCCGATGAGTATCTATGACAATATCGCCTATGGTCCGCGGCTGCACGGCAAACCTCGGCGCGGCGAGCTCGACGAGATCGTCGAACGTTCGCTGCGCGGCGCAGCCCTCTGGGACGAGGTCAAGGACCGGCTGAAGAAATCGGCGCTCGGCCTCTCGGGCGGACAGCAGCAGCGGCTTTGTATCGCGCGGGCCCTCTCGGTTGAGCCGGAGGTGTTGCTGATGGACGAGCCAACCAGCGCGCTGGATCCGGGCAGTACGATCCGCATCGAAAATCTGATGGCCGAGCTGCGAAAGAACTACACGGTGGTTATCGTCACCCACAACATGCAGCAGGCGGTGCGGATCTCGGATAAAACCGCCTTCTTCCTGCTCGGAGAGATGGTCGAGTTCGGACAAACCGAGCAGGTCTTCGCCCGCCCGGCCGATCGGCGCACCGAAGATTATATCACGGGGAGGTTCGGATGATGAGGAACCGTTTTGACGAACAACTCGAATCGCTCAACAACAGCCTGATCCGGATGGGAGCACTCTGCGAGGGCGCCATCGCCAACGCCACCAAGGCGCTGCTCGACGGCGACCACTCCCTCGCCCGCCGCGCTATCGAGATCGACACCGAGATCGACCAGGCCGAGCGGGAGGTCGAATCCCTCTGCCTGAAGCTGCTGCTCCAGCAGCAGCCGGTGGCCCGCGACCTGCGGCAGATCTCGTCGGCGCTCAAGATGATCACCGACATGGAGCGGATTGGTGACCAGGCGTCGGACATCTCGGAGATGGTACTGGGATTTGAACTCCGTCCCGCTGCCCATGCCGCCCACATTGGGGATATGGCACGGGCCACCATCGGAATGGTCACCGATTCGATCGACGCCTACGTCCGGCGGGATCTCGACCTGGCCCGCCGGGTCATCGAGGAGGATGACACGGTCGACCGGCTCTTTCTGACCGTCAAGCGGGAACTGTTGGCCGGACTGACTTCCGGCCCGGCCGGCGGGGAGGCCGCCCTCGATCTGCTGATGATTGCCAAATACTATGAACGGATCGGTGACCACGCCACCAACATCGCCGAATGGGTGGAGTTTTCGATCACCGGCCTGCACAAGGGGGAACTGCTCGGATGATCTACTGTGTGGAGGACGACGCCTCGATCCGCGAGCTGGTCGTCTACGCCCTGCAAAACAGCGGCTTTGAGGCAAAGGGATTCGCCGATTCCACCAGCTTCTTCCCCGCGCTGCTGAAGAACCCGCCTGAGCTGGTGCTGCTTGATATCATGCTTCCCGGCGAGGACGGTCTGTCCATCCTGCGGACGATGAAGCAGAGCGCCCAGACTCGCAAAATTCCGGTCATCATGCTCACTGCCCGGGGCAGCGAGTATGACCGGGTGTACGGCCTCGACCTGGGGGCGGACGACTATATCGCCAAACCGTTCGGGGTCATCGAGATGGTCTCACGGGTGCGGGCGGTACTGCGCCGCTGCGCCCCGGATGAGACGGCCGGCAAGCGTCTGACCCTTGGGCCGGTCTGTCTCGACACCGAACGCCACCGGGTCTCGGTCGGCGAAGAGGAGGTCACACTGACCTTCAAGGAATTTTCCCTGCTCCAACTGTTGATGGAAAACTGCGGCCGGGTACTGACCCGGGACCGAATCCTTGAGCGGGTTTGGGGCTATGACTTTGAGGGAGAGACCCGCACCGTCGATATGCACATCAAGACGCTGCGTCAAAAGCTGGGCGCAGCCGGTGGAATGATCGAGACGGTGCGCGGGGTCGGCTACCGCATGGAGGGACCGGAGGAATGAGAAACCGGATTTTCCGTTCGATGCTGTTGCTCGCCGTCGTCACCATTTTGATCGGCTCGCTGCTCTCGGGCGCGGTGACCCACGCTGCCCTGACGGAACGGGTCCATGCCGAGGTGCGAAGCGAAGCTAAAATCCTTTCGCTGCTGCTGCCCGAGGGCGGCACACAGACCCTCTTTGAACAGGCTAGCCAGGCCAATCCCGCCACCCGCCTGACCCTCATCGACACCGATGGAACGGTGCTGTTCGACAGTATGGCCGATCCCGCCACAATGGAAAACCACGCCGACCGGCTGGAGGTACGGCTTGCCATGCAGGTCGGAACCGGAGAAGAATCAAGAAATTCCGGCACACTGGGCGAAAAGACCTACTACTACGCCCTGCGGCTGGAAAACGGCCAGATCCTGCGGATGGCCGCTGCCAGCGACGGTATCTGGGAAATCTTCCTGCGGCAGGCCGGCTGGCTGCTTGCCGCGATGATCCCGGTGCTGCTTTTTGCCGCCTGGCTGGCCAACCGGCAGACCCGCGCCATCGTCGCCCCGCTGCTGACCCTCGACCTCGACCGGCCGATGAACAACGACGTCTATGACGAGCTGTCTCCGCTTCTGGTGCGGATGGAGCGGCAGCGCACCGAAATTGCCCGGCAGATCGATGCGCTGGATAAACAGCAGCAGGAATTTGCCGCTATCACCGGGCAGATGCAGGAGGGCCTGGCCGTCCTCGATGCCAAGCTGCAGGTACTGTCGCTCAACCGCAGTGCTGCCGCTCTGTTCGGGGTTGACGCCGATACGGTGCGGGGCCGCTCCTTCCTGACCCTGAGCCGGAATAGATCGCTCTCGCAGGTGCTTTCCCGGGCGGTTTCGGCAGGGGAGAGCGGTTCGGCTGAGCTGTCGCTGGGTGGACGCTGTTACCAGCTGATTGCCACCCCCGTCCGCCCCGGAGCCGGCGGAATCGGCGGCGTGGTGCTGCTCTCACTCGACATCACCGAACAAAAGCAGGCCGAGCAGCTGCGTCGGGAGTTTACCGCCAACGTCTCACACGAGCTAAAAACCCCGCTGACCTCCATTTCAGGCTACGCCGAGATGATTGAATCCGGTATTGTCCGGCAGGAGGATCTTGTTCCCTTCGCCGCCCGGATCCATAGCGAGGCATCACGGATGATCCAGCTGGTCGAAGACCTGCTCGCACTGTCCCGGCTCGACGAGCAGGCTGTTCTGCCCGACAGCCGGCCGGTCGGACTCCTCGCGGTGTCCAAGCGGGTTGCAGACCGCCTCTCAGAGCTGGCCCGCACACAGAAGGTGACCATCTCGGTCGAGGGGACGGATCAAACGGTACAGGGGGACCCCGCCCTGCTTGAGGAACTGGTCGCCAACCTTTGCGAAAACGCCATCAAGTACAACCGCCCCGGCGGTTCGGTGACCGTCTCCCTCTCCTGTGAGGACCGGCGCCCCTGCCTGCGAGTGTCGGACACCGGCGTCGGGATCGCCAAGGAGCACCAAAGCCGGGTCTTTGAGCGGTTCTACCGGGTGGACAAGAGCCGTTCAAAGGAAACCGGAGGCACCGGACTGGGCCTGTCAATCGTCAAACATATCGCCCAGCTGCATCGCGCCACCCTGTCGCTGACCAGCGAGGACGGCCAGGGAACGACGGTGCAGGTGCTCTTCCCCGCGCAGGAATAATCCCCTTTTACGACAAAGCGCGCCCCCCTTTCTGGGGGCGCGCTTGTTGTCTGTTGCAAGAAATTACCGCCGCCGCCAGACCGACGGGGCAAAGATCAGCAGCATCGGGAAAACCTCCAGCCGGCCGAAGAGCATCACAAAACTCAGCAGGATCTTGGAGAAGTCGGAGAAGGCCGAGAAATTCCCGGTCGGTCCGACCATTCCCAACCCCGGCCCGATATTATTCAGGCAGGCCGCCATCGCAGTGAAGTTGGTCTCGAAATCAAAGCCGTCGATTGAAAGCAACAGCACACAGAAGCAGGCGATCGTACTATACATCAGAAAGAAGCTGTTGGCGCCGTTGAGGGTCTCCTCCGAGACCGGCTTGCCGTCGAGCATGATCGCCTCGACCGAGTGAGGATGCAGCATCCGCTTGAGATCCCGGCGCATCGAACGGAAGTAAAGCAACAACCGGGAAGTTTTGAGGCCGCCGCCGGTCGAGCCGGCGCAGGCTCCGAAGAACATCAGCATCACCAGGATGGTGCGGGACAGCTGCGGCCACTCGTTGAAGTCCGCTGTCGCGTAGCCGGTGGTGGTGATAATTGACGACACCTGGAAGAAGGCATGGCGCAGTGAGGTTCCCACCTCGCGGTAGATAGAAAAGATGTTGGCGGCAATGATGAGGGTAGAGGCCAGAATAATGCCAAGATAGCAGCGCAGCTCCTCGCTCTGCAGCACCGAGCGCAGCTTTCCGAGTAACAGGAAGAAATAGAGGTTGAAATTGATGCCAAACAGCACCATGAAGGTTCCGACAACCCATTCGATATAGGGGCTTTGGTAGGCGCCAATGCTGGCATTCTTGACCGAGAATCCGCCGGTACCAGCAGTGCCGAAGGAATGAACCAGGCTGTCATAGAGATCCATCCCGCCGAAGAGCAGCAGCACCACCTCAATGGCAGTCAGCAGGATATAGATCCCATAAAGGATTTTGGCGGTGCTTTTGAGCCGCGGCACCAGCTTGCCAACAATCGGCCCCGGCACCTCAGCCCGCATAATATGCATCGACCGGCTGTCCCCAAGCGGGATAACGGTCATAACAAAAACCAGTACTCCCATTCCGCCGACCCAGTGGGTGAAACTGCGCCAGAACAGAATCCCCCGCGAAAGCGACTCGACCTCGGTCAGAATGCTTGCGCCGGTCGTCGTGAAGCCGCTGACCGTCTCGAAGAAACAGTCGATATAGGATGGGATCTCCCCGCTGATCCAGAACGGCAGCGCCCCAAAGATGGAGAGCACCAGCCAGGACAGCGCCACCACTGCGAATCCTTCCCGCGCATAGATCACCCGGTCGGTCGGCTTACGGAAGGTGCAGAGGAATCCCGCCGCCAGCGCAGCCAGGATCGTCAGGAGAAAGGAAACGGCAATATCCGTCTCCCGATAGAGCAGCGAGACGACGGTCGGCAGCAGCAGCAGCAGCGCCTCAGCGTTGAGCATCTGCCCCAGGATATAGATGACCATGCGTCGGTTCATCGAAACAACGCTCCTTTGTCTGTGATCAAACCGCCTAAAGCAGGATATCCGAAAGATCCCGCAGCTGTTGGTTGGTAGTCACGATAATCACCCGATCGTTGGCAACAATGCTGTCGTTGCCGCCCGGGATGATCGCCTTGCCGTCACGGGTAATACAGGCGAGCAGCAGATTGGGCTTGAGGGTCAGGTCCCGCAGCGGGACGCCAATGTGAGAAAACTCCGGACTGACCCGGAACTCCAGCGCTTCGACCCGGCCGCCGACCAGTTTGTAAAGGGTTTCAACGTTGCTGCCCAGCGAGTTCTGCATCGCCCGGACATATCGGATGATCTGGTTGGCGGTGATCTCCTTCGGAGAGATGACGCTTTCCAGCCCGGCGCTCTCGACCAGGGAGAGCAACGAGGTCCGGCTGACCTTGGTGATGACCTTGCTGACCCCGCGAGAAGCCGCAAACATCGAAAGGATCGCGTTCTGTTCATCCAGCCCCGTCAGGGATACAAAGGCGTCAACCCTCTCGAGGCCCTCCTCAAACAGCAGCTCCTGCTTGGTGCCGTCCCCGCAGATGATCATCGCACGGGGCATCTGCTCACAGAGCTGGCGGCAGCGCTGGGGATTCGAGTCGATGATCTTGACCGACACGCCAATTCCCAACAGCTTTCGCCCGAGGTAATGGGCAATCCGCCCGCCCCCGACGATCATAACACTGTGAGCCTGTTCCTTCATCAGGCCGGCAGCCCGGAAAAATTGTTCGATTTCGGACGGCCCGGCAGCGATGCTGATCTTATCACCGGCAGCCATGCGGAAGTCGCCGGTCGGGATAAAGACCTCCTCGCCGCGCTGCACGATGCAGACCAGCACCTTGACCTGGAACTTGCGAGAAAATTCATGCAGGTACAACCCGTCGAGGCTGCCGCCCTCCCGCAGGCGAACCTCAGCCATCTCAACCCGGCCACGGGAAAAGGTTTCAATCTTGAGCGCCGAAGGAAAGCGCAGCATCCGAAACAGTTCTCCAGCTGCGGCCGCCTCCGGATTGATGGACATTGAAAGGCCCAGCTCGTCCCGCAGAAAGACCAGCTGGTCGCTGTATTCCGGGTTGCGTACCCGGGCAATGGTATGCCTGGCGCCCAGCTTCTTGGCCACTAGGCAGCACAGAATATTGAGTTCATCCGAACTGGTCGCAGCGATCAGCAGATCGGCCCGGGGCACCCCTGCCTCCATCTGCACCTGATGGGAGGCGCCGTTGCCGTAGACTCCCATGACGTCGAGCCGGTTTTCGGTCTCGTCGATGACTCGCTGCTGGTTGTCGATCAGGACCAGGTCATGTCCTTCTCGGGCGAGTTGCTCGACGAGGGTTTCGCCGATCTTTCCGCCACCCACCACTATTATCTTCATCGTACACTCTCCCGGGACGGGTCCGTCGGAACCCATCGGTAATGTCAGTTTCTATTGCCTATGATAACCCACCGCACCGCAAAAGGCAATGCCCGCCAGGCAAAAATGGCGGTTTCTTTACTCCGCCTTTTTTCGATTGACACCGGACCTGCAGGCCGCTACAATGAAAACGGTATGAAAAAGCTGGAATCTCCGCAGGAATTCCGGTATTTTTTTGCACTGGAAAGAAAAGATCACAATGCTCCCCCATGGGAGATGGGAGGTATTTATTTTGTTAAAACGTCCGTTTAGTTCGCTGTGCGCCCTGATTCTGGCTGTTCTGCTCTGTACTATCGGAGTGCTGGCTGCCGACGCCCCGCTCTCCCCTCAGCAGTTGGCCCAGCAGCAGGCCGCCGATGAAGCCCAGGCCCAGCAGGCCACCCTTTCTGCCCTCTCGGGGCGGTGGGAGGCGGTACTGCCGATCTTCTATTCGGACAAGGCGAACACCTTCTTCAGCGACCCCTGCATCCTGGATTTTGACCGTACCCGCGGTAATCCGCTGCTGATCAGCTTTGATTCGCTCGATCCCAATGTCTTTCTTCCCCCATCCGACTGGGAGGTGGGGAACGGCACCCTCTCCTTCTCGTATTACGACGATCCGTGGATCATCCGGCTTGAGCTTGTTCTGGCTCAGGACGGCAACTCGATGACCGGTACGCTGACCCAGTACAACCGTCAGACCACCCTGACCTTCACCCGGACCGCCTCGGCGCCCGCTCCGCTCGATCAGATTCAAACCGAGTTTACCTTTGAGGGACTCACCGAAACCCAGTGGCGGGAGCAGCTGCAGCAGAATCGCACCTACACCCCCTCCGCCAATCCGATCCCCTTCACCTACTCCCTCTACCGGTGGGATAAGGTGCTGCCGATGATCAATATCTACGGGCTGGATACCGTTATGGACGGACGCAGCGACCTGGAGATCATGGAATCCCTGCTCGCTATTGTCGGACAGAATTTCACCCACAACGGTTCGGTCCTCTTCCCCGCCCAGACCGACGCGCTGTCGGTCATCGCCTGGCATAACCAGAATGAAGGGGTTGAGTGCCGCGGCCTGTCGGTCATCCTCGCTGAAATGCTGCGTACCTGTGGCATCGAGGCCAAAGCGATCATGTGCATCCCGTCGAGCGAGCCCTGTGAGGAATGCCATGTCGTCGTCCACGCCTGGTCGGACTCGCTCAATCAGTGGGTGATGCTCGATCCCACCTACCGGCTGATCCTCCGCAACCAGAACGGCCAGCCGATGAGCCTGCCGATGCTGCGCGAGGCGCTCGCCAACCAGGAGCCCCTCTATCCCAACAGCTCGGCCGGACGCAACGGCCAGCCCTTCTCGATGGATTACTACCGCGCCTATATGACCAAGAACACCTTCCGGTTCGCCTGTGCGACCGACTTCTACGCCGGCGGAGACCGGTTCGCCGATACCGACCAGCAGGTCGAGGAAAGCGTCTCAGCTGCCGACGTCTTCGGTTCGGGCAACGTCTCCAACCTCATCGGCGATACGGCCAGCGGAACGGACAGCACCGACCAGCTCAAGCAGCTGCAGGCACAGAACCCTCAGCATATGCTGGTTCCCACCGAATATGAGGTGCCCTATCGCTGGTCCCGCAGCGAGATCATCACCACCTCGGCCGAGGACTTCTGGGCAGCGCCCTGAGCCTCTTTCCTGACTGGCAAAGGCAGCCGTGCTTATTGGCACGGCTGCCTTTTTCTGTCTGCTTCCGGGTGATTATGCCGCGGTCAGCACTTTTGTCCGCGCAGCGCGCGAAGGGCCAGATCGAAAGCGTGAGAGGACGCCATAAACCGGATATGCTCGCGGTCGTCCGCCCGGCCCCGCGCAAGGTGCAGCTCCCGCACCTCCTCAAAGCCGTCTCCCACTGCCGCCACATAGACCAGGCCGACCGGCTCTCCGTCCGCCCCCTGCGGCCCAGCGTAGCCGGTGGTTGAGACGGCGACATCGGCCTTGGAAAGGCGGCGAATTCCCCGCGCCATCTCGAGCGCGCATTCGCGGGAGACGGCGCCCGGCCCTGCGAGGGTTTCTTCCCTCACTCCAAGCAGTTCCCGCTTGGCCTGGTTGGCATAGGCCACCACGCCGCAGTGAAGCACTGCGGACGCCCCGGCGATCTCAACCAGCCGCGCCGCCACCAGCCCGCCGGTACAGCTCTCGGCACAGGCGAGGGTCTTGCCCGCCTCGGTGTACCGCCGGACCACCGCCTCATTGATCGAGTGAAAATCCATCCCATAGACATATTCCGGGAAGGCCGCCGTAATCTCCTGCACGACCGGTTCAATCAGACGGTTTCCCTCTGCCTCGTCGGACGCCCGAGCGGTTACCCGCAGCTGGACCTCCGAGGTCTTGGCATAGGGAGCGATGGTTGGATTGGTCGACGCAATCATCCGCTCGCGCAGCTGATCCTCCAGCGCCGACTCCCCGATGCCAAAGAAGTTGATCGTCCGGGAGACCAATATCCCGTCGTGGGTCCGCCGCATCAGGTAATCGGTGACCGGCCCGTCGAACATCGGCCGCATCTCCCGCGGCGGCCCGGGCATCAGGATCGCCGTTTTCCCGTCCTCCCCCTCGAGGATGCAGCCGGGCGCAGTACCGTTGGGATTGGGCAAAATTCGGCAGCCCCGCGGCATCATCGCCTGCTTGCGGTTGTTGTCGGTCATCCGGCGGCCGGTCCGGGCGTAGTAACCCTCGATCGCCTGCAGGCTCTCCTCGTCCAGCACCAGTTCCCGGCCGAAGTGGGCCGCTACCGTCTCCTTGGTCAGATCATCATAGGTCGGGCCAAGCCCGCCGGTCAGCAGCACCAGATCGCTGCGGGACAGGCTCTCCCGCAGGCAGTCAGCCAGGCGGCCGGGGTTATCCCCCACCACCGCCTGATGATAGACGTTGATTCCCAGGTGCGCCAGCCCCCGGGCAATATCGGAGGCGTTGGTGTTGACAACGTCCCCGAGCAGCAGTTCGGTGCCGACACAGAGAATTTCAGCGTTCAATACAATCATCCTTTCCTCCCGGCGGCCCTGCCGACAGGGTCCGCCCGGGGCTTATGCTGTGGCGCAGCCGTCCCGCGCCGACAAAATGGCCCGCGACCGATCCGTCCGGGATTCGGCCGCGGGTTTCACCGTCTGTTTCAAAACGGCCGGGGCAGTTCGGCCGGCGCTTTGACCGGAATCGGGGCTTCAACCGATGGATCCGGGAGCGTCTTTTCAGGGCAGGGGGGCTCAGGCAGTGGCTCATCCGGACAGGGCGGCTCGGGC
>CASEBP010000040.1 GCA_949285275.1 uncultured Oscillospiraceae bacterium
CCGGTCCCGCGGGGGAGCCTGGGGGAGGCGCTCGAGGCGCTGGCCGCCCTGGGCGACAGCCAGTCGGAGGCGGCCCTTGCGCTGGCCGGCGCCCCCGAGGACGCCCCGGCCGGCGAGCTGGTGCGTTCGGCGCTGAAGAAGCTGTCCGGCTTCCGGTGAGGAGCGAAGGGAGGAGACCGCCTTGCTGCGAAACGACCAAACCGATTTTGAAAACCGCCTGGTGACCCCGGAATACAGTCCGCGGGACCGGGAGAGCGAGCTGTCGCTGCGCCCGAAGACGCTCGCGGAGTATATCGGCCAGCAGAAGGCCAAGGAGAACCTGTCGGTCTTTCTCGAGGCGGCGCGCCGCCGGGGGGAGCCGCTCGACCACGCCCTCTTCTACGGGCCGCCCGGCCTGGGCAAGACGACGCTGGCCCAGATCGTCGCCAATGAGATGGGGGTAGAGATCCGGGTGACCTCGGGGCCGGCCCTCGAGCGGCAGGGGGACCTGGTGGCGCTGCTGACCAACCTGGAGGAGCGGGATATCCTGTTCATCGACGAGATCCACCGGCTGAGCCGGGCGGTCGAGGAGGTGCTCTATCCCGCGCTGGAGGACTTTGCGCTGGATATCCTGATCGGCAAGGGGCCGTCGGCCCGTTCGATCCGGCTGGATCTGCCGCACTTCACGCTGATCGGCGCCACGACCCGTGCGGGGCAGCTTTCGGCGCCGCTGCGCGACCGCTTCGGGGTACAGATGCATCTGGAGCTGTACAGCGTGGAGGAGCTGGCCGAGATCATCGCCCGCAGCGCCTCGATCCTGGGCATCCGCTGCGAGAGGCAGGGGGCCCTTGAGCTGGCGCGGCGCTCCCGCGGGACCCCCCGGATCGCCAACCGGCTGCTGCGGCGGGTACGGGACTTCGCCGAGGTGCTCGGAGACGGGGTTATCACCGGCGAGATTGCGGCGGTGGCCCTCTCCCGGCTGGAGATCGACGAGCTGGGGCTGGACGCCGTCGACCGCCGGATGCTCACCGCCATCCTGGTCAACTACCGGGGCGGGCCGGTCGGGCTGGAGACGCTGGCCGCCGCTACCGGCGAGGAGGCGGTCACCATTGAGGATGTTTATGAGCCGTATCTGATGCAGATCGGCTTTCTGACCCGGACGCTGCGCGGCCGCTGTGCTACCGCCAAAGCCGCCCGCCACCTGGGCATCCGCTGCGAGGAGCAGGAGGGCGGACAAATTTCGCTGCTCTGAAGGCCGGTTTGGGCGGGCTTCGGGCGGCGCACGACCAAGAAAGGAAACCGCATGCGCTATACAAAGGACTGGAGCGATTTTGCGCTGCTCGATGCGTCGGGCGGCGAGAAGCTGGAGCGCTGGGGGGAGGTTATCCTCGCCCGGCCCGACCCGCAGGTCATCTGGAACACCCCGAAGGGCCCCGCGTGGGAGCGGGTCAACGCCCGCTACCACCGGTCCCCGTCGGGGGGCGGCAGCTGGGAGATCCGTTCGCTGCCGCGGCCCGAGTGGGTGATCGGCTACCGCACGCTGCGTTTTTCGATCCGGCCCACCGGCTTCAAGCACACCGGGCTGTTTCCGGAGCAGGCGGTCAACTGGGACTATATGGCCGGGCGGATCCGGGAGGCGGGGCGGCCGGTATCGGTGCTCAACCTCTTTGCCTACACCGGCGGGGCGACGCTGGCCTGCGCGGCGGCGGGGGCGTCGGTGGTGCATGTCGACGCGGCGAAGGGGATGGTCCAGTGGGCGCGGGACAACGCGAAGCTCTCGGGGCTGGCGGGGGCGCCGGTGCGCTGGATCGTCGACGACTGCCGCAAGTTCCTCGAGCGGGAGATCCGCCGGGGGAACCGCTACCAGGGGATCGTCATGGACCCGCCGTCCTACGGGCGGGGGCCGGGCGGCGAGGTCTGGAAGCTCGAGGAGAGCGTCTATGACCTGTGCTGCCTGGCGTCGCAGCTGCTGGCGCCCGACGCGCTGTTTTTGCTGCTCAACTCCTACACGACCGGCCTGTCGGCGGCGGTGATGGAGTATCTGCTGGCGGTCACGGCCGGCCGCCGGGGAGGCAGGACCTCCTCCTCCGAGATCGGGCTGCCGGTCGAAGGGACCGGACTTATCCTTCCCCAGGGATCCACCGCCATCTGGGAGCGCTGACCGGGCGGCCGGGCGGGGATCACCACCGTAAAAAGGAATGTTGCAAATGGAACCGATTATCAACGCCAGGGAGCTGGTTTACTGCTATCCCGGCGAGACTGCGCCCGCCCTCGACGGGGTGAGCCTGACGGTTGGGCGGGGCGAGCTGGTGGCGGTGCTCGGCCATAACGGCTCGGGCAAATCGACGCTGGCCAAGCATTTCAACGCGATTTTGCTGCCGCAGGGCGGGGTCTGCTATGTCGACGGGATCAACACCGCCGACGAGGACCGGCTGCTCGAGCTGCGAAGCCGGGCGGGTATGGTTTTTCAGAACCCGGACAACCAGATTGTCGCGACCATCGTCGAGGAGGATGTCGCCTTCGGGCTGGAGAACCTCGGGGTAGATCCGGCCGAGATCCGGATCCGGGTCGACGAGGCGCTTACCGACGTCGGGATGTACGAATACCGGCTGCACGCGCCGCACCAGCTCTCGGGGGGGCAGAAGCAGCGGGTGGCGATCGCGGGGATTATCGCGATGATGCCGAAGCTGATTATCCTCGACGAGCCGACGGCGATGCTCGACCCCAAGGGCCGGGCCGAGGTGCTCGAGACGGTGATCCGGCTCAACCGGGAGTTTGGGGTGACGGTACTGCTGATCACCCACTTTATGGACGAGGCCGCCGCCTGCCGCCGGGTGGTGGTTATGGACGACGGCAAGGTGCTGCTCGACGCGTCGCCGAAGGAGGTCTTTTCCCACGTCTCGCTGCTCAAGCAGGTGGGGCTGGACGTGCCGCAGGCGACCGAGATTGTCCACGAGCTGCGCCGCTGCGGGCTCAACCTGCCCGACGATATCATCACCGACGAGGAGTGTGTCGAGGCGCTGGCCCGGCTGCTCGCAGATTCTGGGCAAGGAGGTGGCAGGGCATGAGCGCCGTCATCGAAACCCGGGAGCTGACCTACCTTTATTCCCAGGGGACCCCGTTTGAGAAGGCCGCGATCGACGGGCTTTCGGTCTCGATCGAGGCGGGGGACTTCGTCGGGGTGATCGGGCACACCGGCTCGGGCAAGTCGACCTTTATCCAGCATCTCAACGGGCTGCTGCGCCCGACGTCGGGGCAGGTGCTGCTCGACGGCCGGGACATCTGGGCCGAGCCGAAGAAGATCCGGCGGGTACGCTTCGAGGTGGGGCTGGTCTTCCAGTACCCCGAGTACCAGCTGTTTGAGGAGACGGTCGAGCGGGACATCGCGTTCGGGCCGTCCAACATGGACCTCTCCGCGCAGGAGATCGCCGAGCGGGTCCGGGAGGCGGCGGCCTTTGTGGGGCTTGCCCCCGAGGTGATGGGCAAATCGCCGTTCGAGCTTTCGGGCGGGCAGAAGCGCCGGGTCGCCATCGCCGGGGTACTGGCGATGCGGCCGAAGGTGCTGATTCTCGACGAGCCGACCGCCGGGCTCGACCCCAAGGGGCGGGACCAGATCTTCCACGAGATCGCGCAGTACCACCGGCAGACCGGCAGTACGGTGCTGCTGGTCTCGCACAGCATGGAG
The DNA here is from genome assembly GCA_949285275.1 of uncultured Oscillospiraceae bacterium. Taxonomy (GTDB): domain Bacteria; phylum Bacillota; class Clostridia; order Oscillospirales; family Ruminococcaceae; genus Yanshouia. The sequence goes on from CASEBP010000040.1 coordinate 3,665, forward strand.
GACGTCGCGCGGTATGCCCGGCATGTGCTGGTCATCAACGACGCGAAGAAGGTGGCGTTCGGCACCGTCGACGAGGTATTCTCCCGCACCGATGAGCTGGTTTCGATCGGGCTGGCGGTGCCGCAGGTGACCAAGATTTTTGCTGCGCTGCGGCAGCGGGGCTTTGATGTAAACCCCCATGTCTACACCGTCGAGGCGGCCAAGCGGGAGCTGCTGCGGGCGCTGGGAAGGGGGGACGGCCGGGATGCTTAAGGATATCACGATCGGGCAGTACTTTCCCGGCGGGTCGGTGCTGCACCGGATGGACCCGCGGATGAAGATCATCCTGACGATGCTCTATATCGTCGCCCTGTTTGTCGCCGACAACGCCCAGGGGCTGCTGCTTTGCGGGGCGCTTGCGGCGGCCGGCTATCTGATTTCGGGGATTCCGCTCTCGATGCTGCGAAAGAGCATGAAGCCGGTGCTGCCGATTATCTGCTTCACCGCGGTGCTCAATATGCTCTTCGTCGAGGGGGAGACGCTGGTTGCGC
>CASEBP010000041.1 GCA_949285275.1 uncultured Oscillospiraceae bacterium
AGCATGCTGGCCCGGCGATTGCCTTCCATTCTCCCCGCCCCCAGCTACGCCGAGCAGGTCGAGACAACCAAGCTTTACTCGGTGGCCGGACTGCTGGGCCCGGAGGAAGGGCTGATGAAGGAGCGCCCGTTCCGCTCACCGCATCACAGCGTCTCCTCCGCCGGTATGGTGGGCGGCGGCCCGAATCCCCGCCCGGGGGAGCTTTCGCTGGCCCACAACGGGGTGCTCTTTCTCGACGAACTGCCTGAATTTCCGCGGCAGGTGACCGAGGCGCTGCGCCAGCCCCTTGAGGACGGGACGGTCACCCTCTCGCGGGCAAGCGGGCGGATCACCTATCCGGCGCAGTTCATGCTGGTGGCGGCGATGAACCCCTGTCCCTGCGGCTTTTTCGGTCACCCCACCAAAGCCTGCACCTGTCGATCCGGCGCGATTGAGCGCTATCTGAGCCGGATCAGCGGACCGCTGCTCGACCGGATCGACATCCATCTCGAAGTGCCGCCGGTCGATTATGCAAGCCTGTCGGACCATGCGCCAGGGCGCAGCTCCGCCGAGATGCGCCGCGAGGTTGAGGCGGCCCGGCAGTTTCAGCTTGCGCGTTTCGAGGCGATGGGGGTACCGGTGCGCGCCAACGCCCAGATTCCCCGTTCGCTGCTCGACCGGTGCTGCCCGCTGTCGGACGACGCCGCCCGCCTGCTGCGGATGGCCTTCGACCGGCTGGGCCTTTCAGCCCGCGGCTATGACCGAATCCTCAAGGTTGCCCGCACCATCGCCGATCTCGACAGCAGCGAGGTCATCTCCGGCTCCCACCTCTCCGAGGCGGTGCAGTACCGCTGCCTCGACCGCAAATACTGGAACCGGTGACCATCGTTTCCCTTCAAGTATCACAAAAGGAGGCCCCTATGAATCCGCTTGTCTTTGAGTACAAAGTCGATCTGCGCGAATACCACACCGCCGTCTATTTCGGCCTGGTCAACCGGTACCGCACTGCCCTGCTGATCTTTCTGGCCGTCGCGACGGCAGCCCTGCTCTGCACCGCGGGAGCGGCACTCGGCCTGTTTCCGCTCTTCATGCTGCCGGCCTACCTGTTTCTGGGCTATCTGGTTTGGCTGCTCATCCTGCTTGGCCGGGCTGAACATGGCATCCTCAAGCTCGCCAAACGCCCCGACAGTCCGCTTGGCCGGACGATGCGGATGACCTTTGGGCGGGACACATTGCGGATCGAGACCCCGGGCGACGGCGGAAAGGCAGTCCACCCGTTTACCCGCCTGTTCCTGGTATTCGAGTTGTCCAATCTGTTTATGATCTATCTCGACCCGGCCAACGTGCTGCTGCTGCCGGCGCGGGTGATGACCGGCGGGCAGCGCGCCGAACTGAGGGAGTTGCTTCGGGAGGCACTGCATGACCGGTTCCAGTCCCGGTACGGCCGGACCAAAGCACCGAAGATTCGGTCGCTGACCGGCAAACGGGGACGGTTTTGAGTCAAGCAGGGGCGCGCTGCAGTGATCGCAGCGCGCCCCTTGTTGTTTGTTGAAGATCAGACGGAGCCGTTTTTCAGCTTTTCCCGCCAGAGTTCAAGCAGCACCTCAATCTCCCCAGCAAACTCCCGGTCGGTCTGACTCTCCTTCTTTTCCAGCTCCTCGAGCACCTCAAAGGTGAAACTTGCCGGACCGTGAACCTTCCACGAATCAGCCATCGCCGGCTCGGGACATAATTCGGTCGCCACCGAGAAGCTAAAGCGATTGCGCGAGCCGCGCAGGTCATCGGTGGCGTGCAGCCAGCGTTCGCCGGTTGCACCGCAGCGGATGCAGAACACCCCGCCTACAACGGTACGCCCGCGATAAGCATCCTTCCATTCCTTTTTGGTGGGGCTCATGGTCTATCCCCCTCCTTTTCTTCGGGTTGTGAGAACTATCATACGGGAAACCGCATCAAAATGCAATCCATATCGGATCGGGGGCCGATCCTGTCGGAATTTGCTATGGAAAATTCTTGAAATTTTGGAATAAAAATGATATCTTCAAACTATCAGAAGGACAGGCCTTCTCAGATTTTGGCAGGAGGGCGTTTCGATGATATCCTTCCCACGGTTTGAATCAAACAGCAAAATCCGCCGGCTCAATCTCGATTGGATCGACCCCAATCCCGCCCAGCCGCGCCGCAGCTTTTCCCGGGAGTCGATCGAGGAGCTGGCCGAATCGATCCGCATCAACGGGCTGCTGGTTCCCGTGTCGGTACGGCGGGTCGGCGACCGCTACCAGCTGATCGCCGGGGAACGGCGGCTGATGGCCTTCCGGCTGCTTGGAGAGAGTCAAATTCCGGCCATCGTCGAGCAGGCCGACGACCGGCGCAGCGCCTCGCTGGCGATCATCGAAAACATGCAGCGCCAACAGCTCAATTTCTATGAGGAGGCGCGCGCTATCGCCTCGCTGATTGAGACAAACGGTCTGACCCAGAAGCAGGCCGCCGAACAGCTCGGCCTGTCGCAGCCGGCCGTTGCGAACAAGTTGCGGCTGCTGCGGCTTCCCGAACCGGCCGCCCTGCTGCTTATCGAAGCCGGGGCAACCGAGCGGCATGCCCGCGCACTGCTTCCCCTCGAAGGCAAGGCGCTGCTGCGGGCGGTGCATCAGGTGGCAGAGCAGCGGCTGACCGTCGCCCAGACCGAACGGCTGGCAGCCTCCCTGCTGCAGGAAAAGCCGTCCCGGCGGGGCGGGAGGCTGGTGGTGCTCAAGGACTTCCGGCTCTTCACCAATTCGATCGACCGGGCGGTCGGGCTGCTGCGCCAGGCCGGAGTGGGCGCCCGGGCCGAAAAGTCGGAGGACGGAGAAACGATCACCTATACCATCACCATTCCCAAGCAGGAGGTTCAAAAGGTCCGGCAATCCCGCGATCAGGCCCCGGCGTTGCACCCGGTGCTTTGATCATAGATACCCCCCGCTGATTGACGCGAAGGAGGGCCGTCCGACCGGGCGGCCCTCCTTCGTCTTGCCTCAGGGCAAAGGGAAGCCAGCCAGCAGCAGCGCGGCAGCCGCCGCAAGAGCCTCGTACAACTCGATCCCGGCCGGAAGGTCAAGCGGCAGCTCACAGGGTTCGACCGGGTTGCCATCGAGCGATTCGACGGTGCGCTGCAGCGAAATCATCATCCGCTCCCCCTGCAGACTCGAGACGGTGACGGTATTCTTTGAGCCGCGGCCCAGGCTGATAACCTGCGCCGGCTCCAGCCCCGGCGGGACAGCGAGGCCCTCACGCAGCAGCAGATGCACCCCCTGCCCTTCGGCGGGACCAGCTCCTTCGTCGAGGCAGACGAGTACGCAGCCCTTCCCAAGCGCGACCCGCTGTCCGGGATGAACAGCGGTGACCCGCATCCGCGCCGCGGGGCAGGCCTCACAAATTCCGCGGGTGAGCAGCGAAACCGTGCGGTAGCGGCCCAGCAGCGCCCCGATCGCCTCTGCCGAACGGTCGCTGTTGTTTCCGGCCACCACGACCAGTGCCATAGCAGCACCTCCTCCACCGGCTAGTCTGCCCGCAAACGGCGCGAAAAACGGGACGGCAAAAATTTTTGCCGTCCCGCCGGTCTCAGCCGGAAAGTTTATCGATAATCTTCATCATCTCGTCGAGCTTTTCATCGGCGTTTCCCGTCTCAAGCGCTTCCTTCAGGCAGCCGTGCATATGAGCGCGAAGCACTTCGCGGTTGGCGCGGCGCAGCACCGCTTCGGTGGCAAGCAGCTGGGTCGAGATATCAATACAATAGCGGTCCTCTTCGATCATCCGGAGCATTCCGTCGATCTGCCCGCGTGCAGTGCGAAGCAATCGGGAGACCTTCTCCTTGTCCGCTCTCATCTTCTCCTCCTTAGCGCCCAAACAGGCCTTTCTTCTCGGTAACCTCTCCCGGTTCAAAGCCGGCATCGGCGACGGCGCGGCGCAGCACCTCGTCCGCTACTTCCCGGTCCAGTGTGACAGTGGCGTTCTTTTTGCCCAGGTCCACCCGAGCCGAGGTAACCCCCTCCACCTGAGAGAGCGCCTTCTCGACCGACGCCTGGCAGTGCTGGCAGTGCATTCCTTCGACCGCAATAATCTTTTTCATTGTGTTTTCCTCCTCTGTTTCCTCTGTTTGCAGTGATACAGGCTGTAGCGCGGGCGCAGCCGGAGCCGGCGCAAAAGCCGGACGGAACCGCCGCAACCGCAGCGCATTGGTGACAACGCAGAACGAGCTCAGGCTCATGGCGGCCGCCCCGAACATCGGACTCAGCCGCAATTGCAGCAGGGGATAAAAGACTCCCGCCGCCAATGGGATTCCCACGGAATTATAGAAAAATGCCCAGAACAGATTCATCCGGATGTTGCGAATCGTCGCCTTGGACAGCCGGATTGCGGTGACCAGATCCCGCAGATCGCTCTTCATCAGCACCAGGTCGGCCGACTCGATCGCCACATCGGTGCCGGCGCCGATCGCGGCCCCCACATCCGCCCGGGTCAGCGCAGGGGCGTCGTTGATTCCGTCCCCGACCATCACTACCCGTTTTCCCTGCTGCTGCAGGGTGCGAACCTCCCGCTCCTTGTCCTGCGGAAGCACCTCGGCAATCGCGGTGGTGATCGAAAGCCGGGACCGGATCGCCTCGGCAGTGCGGCGGTTGTCACCGGTGAGCATCACAACCGAAAGGCCCAGCTCCCGCAGCGCACCAATCGCTTCGGCACTGGTCTCCCGAATGGGATCAGCGGCGGCGATCAGTCCAAGCAGCCTGCCCTCCCGCGCAAAGTAGAGCGGCGTCTTGCCCGCAGCGGCCAGCGCTGCAGCCGTCTCCTCTGTCCCGGAGAGGTCGACCCCCTCCTGTTGCATCAACGCCGGGTTTCCGGCAGCGCAGCGCCTCCCGGCGAGCCGCGCCGTCACCCCCCGTCCCGCGACCGCCTCAAAGTCCTCGACCTTCTGTATCGCGGTGCCCTTTTCCTGAGCGTAGTGCAGGATCGCCTCGGCCAGCGGATGCTCAGACGGAGCCTCCAGCGCAGCGGCGGTCTCCAGCAGCTCCTCCGGTCCGATCCCGGGCGCGGGAAGCAGGTCGGTGACCCGGGGGCTTCCCTCGGTGATGGTGCCGGTCTTATCCAACACCACCGTATCGACATGGTGAAGCGTCTCAAGCGCCTCGGCCGACTTGAAGAGGATGCCGTACTCGGCCCCCTTGCCGGTCGCAACCATGATGGCGACCGGTGTGGCCAGTCCCAGCGCACAGGGGCAGGAGATAACCAGCACTGCAATGCCGGATGAAATGGCAAATTCCGCATCCTGACCCAGCAGCAGCCAGGTCAGCGCGGTGATCAGCGCGATAGCGATGACCACCGGCACAAAGACGCCGCTGATCCGGTCAGCCAGCCGGGCGATGGGGGCCTTGGATCCGCCCGCTTCATCGACCAGCCGGATAATCTGGGCCAAGGTGGTGTCGTCCCCGACCTTTTGGGCCTCAAACCGGAAGAAGCCGGTCTTGTTGATGGTCGCGGCGACGACCGAATCCCCCGGTCCCTTTTCCACCGGGATGCTTTCGCCGGTAATCGCCGACTCGTCGACCGATGACCCCCCCTCGAGGACCACCCCGTCGACCGGAATCCGCTGCCCCGGCCGCACAACGACGACATCCCCCCGCTGCACATCGGCGGCGGGAATCTCCTGTTCTCTGCCGTCACGCAGGACGGTGGCGGTCTTGGGAGCGAGATCCATCAGCCGGGCCAACGCCTCACCGGTGCGGCCCTTCGAACGGGTCTCGAGGTATTTGCCAACAGTGATCAGCGCGAGAATCATCGCAGCTGACTCAAAATAGAGATCGCCGCGGTACCGCGCGACCAGCGCAAGATCCCCCACTCCCAGCCCGTGGCCCATCCGGAAGATCGCAAAGACGCCATAGACCAGCGAGGCGCAGGAGCCAATCGCAATAAGCGAATCCATATTCGGCGCCCGATGCCAGAGCGCCCGGAATCCCACTTCATAGAAGCTGCGGTTAATATAGACGACCGGAAGCGCCAGTAAAAACTGTGCCATCGCGTATCCCACGCTGTTCTCGATCCCGTGGAGAAATCCCGGCAGCGGCAGCCCGACCATATGCCCCATCGACAGGTACATCAGTGGGAGAAGAAAGCAGACCGACAGAATCAACCTGCGTTTCATTGCGGCGAGCTGTTCCCGCGCTGTCTGCGCCGGCGAAGGAGCTTTTTCCCGACGCTCCTCCCCGGCCGGGGAAGCACCGTAACCTGCGGCGGTGACAGCGCCAACGATCTCCCCGGCGGAAAGCTGCTGCGGGTCATATTCCACCGTCAGCCGGTTGGCAAGCAGGTTGACCTCGGCCGATTCGATCCCGTCCAGCTTCCGCACCGCCCGTTCGACATTGGCCGAACAGGCCGCGCAGCTCATCCCGGTAACCTGAAAAATCTGTTTCATTCTTTCGCTCCTTATCACCCCACCCCCGGGGGGTATTTTTTCTGTATTATACTCCATCCTCCACCGTTTGGCAAGAGGGGGACCCTTCTTTTTATTTTCGAGCCGCCACCTCCGCTCTGTCGGCGGAAAGGCCTCCCGCCAAACGCCATAGCGGGGACTTCTGCGAACAGTTTCCCTTTACAAAAAAGGAAAAGCCTGCTATTCTAAGAGCAGGGGGAGATACCTATGAATCACAACACAACAACAAACCGCAGGCAGGCTTGATCGGCCTGCTTTTTCTTTTTCCCCTTTTGCGCGATAAACCGATGAAATCACATCATCAAAGGAGGCTCTTCGATGTCCAGCCGACCCCTTCCGCCACCCCGGACGCTGCTGATCATCATGCTTGGCAACGCTCTCTACGCCCTTGACGTCGTCCTTTTCCTGCTGCCCAGCGGGATGATTACCGGCGGCACCACCGGCCTGGCCCTGTTCTTTTTCCACCAGTTCGGACTGCCGGTATCGGTCTTTGTCTGGGGGTTCAACCTGTTGACCTTTCTGCTGGGAGCCTGGGTACTGGGGCGCTCCTTCGCACTGACCACCCTGGTCAGCAGCATCGCCTACCCGACCTTTCTCGGGCTGTTTCAGCGGCTGCCGCTCTCCCCGCCGATCGCCGATGATCTGCTGCTGAGCGCCATCTTCTGCGGCCTGCTCATCGGGGTAAGCATCGGCCTGATTTTGCAGGCGGGGGCGTCGAGCGGCGGTATGGACATTCCTCCGCTGATTCTGCAGCACAAGCTGGGCATTCCGGTCGCCGTTTCGCTGTATGGGTTTGACCTGGTGATTCTGCTGCTGCAGGCGTTCTTCACCGATGTCCGGCAGGTCTTCTACGGTATTCTGATGGTGCTGGTCTACACCCTCACACTGGACAAGGTGCTGCTCACCGGCCTGTCGCGGACTCAGGTTAAGATTGTCAGCGCCTCCTATCGGGAAATCTGCGACGCCATTATTCGGCAAATCGACCGGGGCTGTACCCTGATCCGTTCAGAATCGGGCTTCTGCCACGACGAAGGTTTCATGGTGCTGACGGTGATTTCCAACCGGGAGCTTCCCCGTCTCAACCGGCTGGTACTGTCGATCGATCCGGGAGCATTCATGGTCATCAGCCGAGTCAGCGAGGTTAAAGGGCGGGGCTTCAGCCTCAGCCGGGACTACCGCCGCCCCGAATAATCGTCCGGCGCGGACCGCCGGAAAACAAAAAGCCTGGAGCAAGCGGCTCCAGGCTTTGCTTTCTGCCATCCCCGGCGGGAATCCCGTCCGCAGCAAATCATTGGGAGTCCGACGACCTTATCGTCCGCCGCCGTCCTTTGTAAACTGCAGAATTCAAACCACCACCTGATTGCTCCTGTGGAGCCGGCGTACCGCCCCGGCAGATGGACGCCCCCTGCATGGAGGGTATCATCCAGCGGGAACATCACCGACGCCGCAGCAACGGCGGCCATCAGCCTGCAAAAGGGTAACGCCAGCACGCAATGGGAAAATTCGCCGGGGTATCCGGCTGCCGGCAGACGTCCCGCCGCAGCAAGCGAAAAATCCCCGGCCGTTTCCCACCGCCACGCCTTTCCGTCAGAACCGAAGCCCGCAATGGGTAAAGGCGGTTGCAAGTAAAGGGACGGGGGTTCCGGCCACATGATATTTTCTGTCCGTAATCAAAAAAGCCGCAAATATCTTTGCGGCAGGATTTGTGGCGCGCCCGGAGGAACTCGAATCCCCGGCCTACTGCTTAGGAGGCAGTCGCTCTATCCTACTGAGCTACGGGCGCATAAATAAAATATGGATTTGGGACGCCTTTCGGGAAAATCTCCAGACCCCTTATAAAGAGGGTTATGCAGGGGGCGAGACCGGTTCCCATTATATACAAGGCGGCTTTTTTTGTCAATGACGCCGGCAGTGCGGGCGGAAGACGAATTTTGCGGCAAAGCAATTTGAGGTCTTTTATAACGCGAGGAATAATGGTACAATAAAGGAGTATCATCCTGGCGGCGCAAGGCCGCTTTTTTACGGAGGCAAACGTCAATGAAGCAAGAAAAATCCTGCGGCGCGCTGGTCTACCGCTTTCAGGGGGACCAGCTGATGCTGCTGCTGCTCCGCCACCGGCACGGGGGACACTGGTCCTTTCCGAAGGGGCACGTCGAGGGGGACGAGACCGAAATTCAGACCGCTCTGCGGGAAATCCGGGAGGAAACCGGGCTGACCGTCTCGCTCAAGGAGGGCTTTCGCCACACCGTCGAGTATTACCCGAAGCCCGGGGTCCGCAAGCAGGTCGTCTACTTTCTGGGAGAGGCCGCATCAGACGCGAAGGCGGTCCGGCAGGAAGAAGAAATCAGCGAACTGCACTGGGTAGAATGGAGCCAAGCGATGGAAGCGGTCACCTTTAAAAACGACCGAAACCTGCTCAACTATGCGCGGGAGTATCTGACCGCCGGGGAGGGAGTCGATTGAGCCAGAGCCGAACCGTGCGCCGGCGTGAACCCCGCACTATCAGCCCGGCACAGATCATCGTCGTGAGCTTCGCGGCGGTCATTGCGGTGGGGACACTGTTGCTGCTGCTGCCGGTCTGTACCGCCGAAGGAAACCAGACCAGTTTTCTCGATGCTCTTTTCACCGCCACCTCGGCGACCTGCGTGACCGGACTGGTGACCGTCGACACCGGCACCCACTGGTCGATCTTCGGACAGCTGGTCATCCTGCTGCTGCTGCAGATCGGGGGACTGGGACTGGTAACCTTCACCACCTTTTTCCATGTCATGATCGGCAGGCGCCTGGGATTGCGCTCCCGCCTGCTGGCACAGGAATCGGTCAATGGCACCGGCCTGGAAAACATCACGCTGCTGGTGCGAATGATTGTCACCGCTTCACTGCTCTTCGAGCTGATCGGGGCGCTGCTCCTCTCCACTGTCTTTGTCCCGAAGTACGGCCCGCGGGGATTTTATCTGTCGATATTCCTATCCGTATCCGCCTTCTGCAACGGCGGAATGGATCCGCTGGGGTTTGAAGCGCCGTTCATCTCGCTGTGCAATTACTCCTCGGTCCCGGTTGTTCTCGGAACGGTTATGGCGCTGATTGCCATAGGCGGACTGGGGTTTGTTGTCTGGTCCGAACTGCTCGAATTCCGCCGGCAGCGCAAGCTGTCGCTGCACACCCGGGTCGTGCTGGCCGGTACCGCAGTGATGATTCTGTCGGGGGCATTGCTTATTCTGCTGCTCGAGCATGACAACCCTGCCACCCTCGGCCCGATGGGCTGGGGAGACAAAATTCTCAACGCCCTGTTCGGATCGATCACCTGCCGCACCGCCGGCTTCAATACCTTTGACCTGGCAGGGATGCACAGCGGCAGCAAGGTGCTGTTCTGCGTGCTGATGTTCATCGGTGCCTGTCCCGGTTCGACCGGCGGCGGCATCAAGGTGACGACCTTCACGGTAATTATGATGACCGTCTGGTGCGTCATCCGCGGCAACAGCGAAACGGTCATCTTCCGGCGCCGGGTTGGTCAGGAAGCCGTCTACAAGGCGCTGGCCATCCTGATAGTTTCGCTGCTGGCGGTGCTGCTCTGCTTTGCCGTGATTCTGGCGGTGATGGATGAGTTTCATCCGGTACTCTCAGAGTTGGACGTCTTTTTCGAGGCGGTATCGGCTTTCGGAACGGTCGGCCTCTCGAGCGGTGTAACCGCCGCCGCCAATGCGCCTGCCCGTCTCGCGCTGATCCTGGTGATGTATCTGGGCCGTGTCGGCCCGGTCTCCTTTGCCCTGGCGCTGTCCACCCGTCCTGCCCGGGACCGCAACATTATCCTGCCCGAGGGGCGGATCGCCGTCGGCTGACAGCAAGGACCGGCGCAAAGCCCGTTTGCTTTGCGCCGGTCCTTTTGCCCTGCCGCCTGCGGTTTCGTTCAGCGCATCATCCCCGAGATGCTGTCGATGACAATGCCGGCGTTTTTCGCTGCACCGGCCGCTGCCCGCTTGAGTTTTTTTGCCTGCCGCTGCATCGAATGGGACCGGTCGGCCATCATATAGGCCGCGGTACCGGCGAGCATTGCGGCGGTCAGCCCGGCGACGGTGGATGTCATGCCCGAATTCATCTTGTTCATACTGCAACTCTCCTCGTTTTGGTTTGGGGGACCGTCGTTAGCTTGTGCAGATTGAGCGGCGATAGCCGCTGCAGTTTCTCCCATTCGGTTCTCCGCTTTGACCAGAGATTCCCGCTTGACGCTTCCATTTTTTGTGCAGTCTGTCGCGCTGTACCGTACCTTTGCCGCGACCGCCGCATTCTATCGTTAGTTTATCCAATTTTGCTCTATTTTTTCTTTAATTTTTATTTATAAGCTCCAATTTCCATCCCGTCATTCGGCCCGCTCCACAATTTGCATCCGTGGCCCGACGGGGGTATCCTATCAGACAGGAGAGGTTATTTCCTATGAACCGACCGCTGCGAATCGCTGCTATCCACGACCTGTCCGGCTTCGGACGCTGCTCGCTGACCGTCATTCTTCCGGTTCTCTCGGCGATGGGGATGCAGGTCTGTCCCGTGCCGACCGCCGTCCTCTCAACCCATACCGGAGGGATGGGTGAGGTGGTCATGCGGGACCTGACCGACTATCTCGAGCCGACCCTCGAGCATTACCGCCGGCTGGGGCTGGAGTTCGAGTGCGTCTACACCGGATTTCTTGGCTCCCCCGAGCAGATCAGCCACTGCCTGGACTATCTGCACAGCTACCCCAACGCCCTGGCGGTGGTCGACCCGGTGATGGGCGACCACGGCAAGAGCTACCGCACCGTGACCGAGCCGATGCGCGGACGGATGCGGGAGCTGGCCGCCGCCGCGGACCTGATCACCCCCAATCTCACCGAGGCGTACATGCTGCTCGGGGAGGAATACAGTCCCCTTCCGTTGACCCGCGCCCAAGCCAAAAGCATGCTGGCGCGGCTCTCAGAGCTGGGGCCTGAGCGGGTGGTCATCACCGGCGTATCACTGGCGAGCGGGGAACGGATGGCAAACCTCGGTTACGACCGGGAGCGCAGCGCCTTCTGGTACGTCGCCTGCGACTATGTCCCGGCGTCCTATCCCGGAACCGGCGATCTCTTTGCGGCAGTGCTGACCGGCGCGCTGCTGCAGGATGACAGCCTGCCAATGGCGATCAACCGGGCTACCCGCTTCTGCGAGCTGGCGATCCGCACAACCTTTGGCTACGGAACCGATCCGCGCCACGGGGTGATGCTGGAGCGGTGCCTGGGGGCGCTTACCGACCGGGAAATCCTCTCGGACTATCAGCTGCTGTAAGCGCCGTCCTTTCCGGACGGCCCGGAAAGGATGATCTGCATGAAAACTTCTGCCAATATCTACCGGCTCTGTGCCATCGGTGTCCTGTCGGCGATGGTCTTTGTCGCCAACTTCTTCTCGATTCCGCTGCCATTTGAAGCGCGGATCCATTTTGGCAACGTCTTCTGCGTTCTCTCCGGCCTGCTGCTCGGGCCGGTATCGGGCGGGCTGTGCGCCGGACTGGGCGGCTTCTTCTATGACCTGACCAACCCGATTTATGCAGCAGGGGCGCCGGTGACCTTTCTGATGAAGTTTGTCATCGGCTTTCTGGCCGGGGGAATCGTCTTCTGGGGCGGCAAACGCAGCAGCAGCTTCACGGTCAACCTGGCCGGGGCAGCCGCTGGAAGCATCGCCTATGTGGCGGTTTACCTGGTGAAAAACTTCATTGAACAGTACTTCTTCCTGCGAAACCCGATGGAGACGGTGACCGCTGCACTGATCGTCAAAGGCAGTTCCTCCCTGGTCAACGCTGTCGTCGCGGTGGTAGTGGCGATGCTGCTGCGCCCGGTTTTTGTTCAGGCGATGGCCTCGTCGGGCATCGACCAGAAGCTCGCCGGCTGAATCCTCCCAACAAAAAACGCTTCCCCCGATCCGGGAGGAAGCGTTTTGTTTTGGAAAAATTTCAGTAGGCCTTGCCCCAGATGACCATCTCCTTGGCGGGACGGCCGCAGACGGGGCAGACATCGGACAGATGCTCCTGCTCAAACGGCATGCAGCGGGAGGTCAGGCCGGCCTGATCCTTCATGGCAGCCTCGCAGGCGGGATCGCCGCACCACATCGTCTTGAGGAAACCGCTCTGATGTTCGGTGAAGTCCATGATCTCCTCCATCGTGCGGGCGGTAAAGGTGCGGTTCTCGCGGTTCTCCAGCGCAATCTGATACAGGCCATCGCGCACCTTCTGCAGCAGGGCAGGGATCTCCGCTTCGATCCGGTCGAGGGGAATGAAATGCTTCTCGCGGTTGTGGCGGGTGACGACGACACACTGCCCCTTTTCGATATCCTTGGGTCCAAGCTCAATCCGCAGCGGAACGCCCTTCATCTCATACTCGGCGAACTTCCAGCCGGGGGAGTTGTCCGAATCGTCCACCTTGACCCGGCAGACCGCTTTGAGCCGGTCGCGCAGCGCCCAGGCGGCGTCGAGCACCCCTTCCTTATGCTGGGCGACCGGGACAATGACCGCCTGAATCGGGGCAACAGCGGGCGGAAGTACCAGGCCATTGTCGTCCCCGTGGGTCATAATGATCGCGCCGATAATGCGGGTGGACATCCCCCAGGAGGTCTGATGCGGATACTGCGGCTTGTTGTCCCTTCCCTGGAAAGTGATGTCGAAAGCGCGGGCAAAACCGTCCCCGAAGTAGTGGGAGGTACCCGACTGAAGCGCCTTGCCGTCATGCATCATCGCCTCGATGGTGTAGGTGCGCTCGGCGCCGGCGAACTTCTCCTTTTCGGTCTTGCGGCCTTTGACAACCGGGATCGCGAGATACTCCTCACAGAGCCGGGCATAGGTATCGAGCTGCTGCTCGGTCTCCCGCATCGCCTCCTCGGCGGTTTCATGCATCGTGTGACCCTCCTGCCACCAGAACTCGGTGGTACGCAGGAAGGGTCGGGTGGTCTTCTCCCACCGGCAGACCGAGCACCACTGGTTGTAGAGCATCGGCAGATCACGGTAGGAACGGATGACCTTGGCATAATGCTCACAGAACAGCGTTTCAGAGGTGGGGCGGACGCAGAGCCGTTCTGCCAGCGCCTCGGTGCCGCCGTGGGTGACCCAGGCGACCTCAGGGGCAAAGCCCTCGACATGGTCCTTCTCCCGCTGCAGCAGACTCTCGGGAATGAACATCGGCATCATGACATTCTCATGGCCGGTCTCCTTGAACATCCCATCGAGCAGGTTGTGGATATTCTCCCAGATCGCGGTGCCGTAGGGGCGCACGATCATACAGCCGCGCACGCTCGAATAATCGGCGAGATCGGCCTTGCGAACGATATCGGTATACCACTTGGCGAAATCGACATCCATCGGGGTGATGTCGTCCACCATCTTCTTTTTGTTGTCCGCCACGATAGATCCTCCCTTACTGTCGGTCATATAACTGTTTTATTATAATGGCTGTGCGGCCAAAATGCAAGCGAATCCGTCCCGGGAATAAGGGCAAAAAGGCGCGCCCGACCCATAAGGGCCGGGCGCGCCGGAGGGGACGAGCCGGGTGGGAGGCAGGCTCAGTTGGCATGCTCCTCAATATAATGGACGATATCCCCCACCGTCTTGACCCCTTCGATCGCCTCGTCGGGGATCTCGGTATCGAACTCGTCCTCAAGGCTCATGACCAGATCGACGATATCCAGCGAATCGGCGCCCAGGTCTTCGACGATCGACGAATCGGCGGTAATCGTATCCTCATCGATATCAAGCTGCTCCGCGAGGATGGCCTTTACCTTCTCAAAAATCACAGTGGTTCCTCCTTTTGGATATACGGCGCTGTTTTTCCCTTCGCGTCCGCGATTGTACGACAACAATCATAGCGGTTTTTACCCCGCTTGACAAGTGGGAAAATGCAAAATCAGGAACAAAATTCCTCAGCCTTTTCGAGAAAAATGCCAAAAATCCGGCCGGATTCGACCAAGATTTCCTGCTCCGGGTCGAGCCTGCGGGAAAAAACGGACCGGCTTCGGAGGAGAAAAAGAAAAAATGCAAACATACGTTTGCATTTTGAGAACAGATGTGCTATACTCGACATAACCACAGTACCGAAGGAGGCCGGCACATGGAACAGCTCAGCGACAAGGAACGAACCCTGCTCGCCTATATCAAGGAACGTCTTGCCGACCAGATCCCGCCCACCGTCCGGGAGATCTGCCGGGATCTGCAGATCAAGTCCACCTCGTCTGCCCACCGCTACCTTAAAAGCCTCGAGGCAAAGGGATATATCAGCATGGGCGACAATGAAAACCGCACCATCCGCCTCTGCCAGTCGGAGCGGACGGTCCAGGTCCCGGTGCTTGGCACCGTCACCGCAGGGCAGCCGATCCTGGCCTTTGAGGAGGTCACCGACTACCTTCCCTTCGCGGCTCCGGGGGAGAATCCGCGGGATCTCTTCGCGCTGCGGGTGCGGGGGGAATCGATGATCGATGCGGCAATCCTTGACGGGGACCTGGTGGTGGTGCGCCAGTGCCCGTCGGTCGAAAATGGTGCGATTGCCGTCGCCCTCGTCGGGGACGAAGCGACGGTCAAACGGTTCTACCGGGAGGACGGCCACTACCGGCTTCAGCCGGAGAACCGCAGCATGGAACCGATCATCGTCGATGACTGCCGGGTGCTCGGCCGGGTCATCGCGGTGGTGCGGACCCTGTCCTGACCCTTATCCCTTGCGGTAGCCGACAACGGTCATCCGCGCCGCCTCCCGGCCGGACTCGTCGGTGACCGAAACCTCATAGCAGCAGGTCCGCCGGGTCTCGCTGATTCGGCGGGCCTCAGCCCGCAGCCGCCCCGGCCGGGCCGGGTGAAGGAAGCTGATCGAATTCTGCAGTGAAACGGTTAGTACCCCGCCAGCATTGGCGGCGACGGCAAAGGCAAAGTCGGCCAGCGTGAACAACGCACCCCCCTGGACGGTCCCTGCGGCATTGAGATGCTGCTCCTGCGCCGTCATCTCGACCGTTGCACCCTCCTCGCCGCATGCGGTGATCACTGCACCCATCTCGGTCGCAAAGCGGTCAGCGCGAAAGAATTCCCTGAGTTGTTCGATCGTTTTCATTGTTTTTCCTTTCTGTCGGAGGATGTGCCATGACCCGCCAGACTGTCATTCATCCGCTCGGGCCGGTTTTTAATGCCGGCAGCCGGGTGCTGATCCTCGGAACAATGCCTTCCCCCGCCTCCCGGGCGGGGGCGTTTTACTACCTGCACCCCAGAAACCGCTTCTGGACGGTGCTTGCCGCGCTGTTTAACGAACCGGTTCCGGACAGCAATGAGTCCCGCCGGGACCTGGCACTGCGCCACGGCATCGCGCTGTGGGATGTGCTGGCTCGCTGTACCATCGAAGGAGCGGGGGATGCCAGCATCCGCGACCCGGTCGCCAACGACATCGCGGGCCTGCTCGGGCAGACCGGCATCCGCGCTATCTTCACGACAGGGCAGACCGCCGGCCGCCTGTACCGCCGGCTCTGTCAGCCGCAAACCGGCCTTGCGGCGGCGGTGCTCCCCTCTCCCAGCCCCGCCAACTGCGCGGTCAGCACCTCGGAGCTGATTGAATGCTATCGGGCCATTCTGCCCTGGCTGATCACACGGTGATCTGTGAAAGCACCTCGCCGATTGCACCGTCGATGACCAGAGCAGCCCGGCTGTCGAATGCGGTGGCGCTTTTATTGATGAGGACGACCGGTGCGTCGGTGTAATCAAGCAGCCCTGCCGCGGGATAGACGACCAGGCTGGTCCCCCCGACGATGACCAGGTCAGCCTCCGAAAGGGCTCGTACCGCCCCTTCGATCGTCTCTGGGTCGAGCGGCTCCTCATAAAGAACAACATCGGGCCGAATGATCCCGCCGCAGGAACAACGCGGTACTCCCGGCTGGGAAAGCAGCTCCTCCTTGGTGTAGCGGGTATGGCAGCGCATGCAATAGTTGCGAAGCGTCGAACCGTGCAGCTCCCAGACGGTGCGGCTGCCGGCCATCTGGTGCAGCCCGTCGATATTCTGGGTGATGACCGCCAAAAGCTTTCCCGCCGCCTCAAGCTCGGCCAGCTTGCGGTGAGCGGGGTTGGGCTGCGCGTCGGGCCAGACCAGCTTCTCACGGTAGAAGCGGTAAAACTCCTCGGGGTGACGCAGAAAATAGCTGTGGCTGAGTATCGTCTCGGGAGGCAGGTCAAATTTCTGCCGGTAAAGCCCGTCGACACTGCGGAAATCCGGAATCCCCGATTCGGTGCTCACTCCCGCCCCGCCAAAAAATACGATTCGGTTGCTGTTGTCAATCCGCTGCTGAAGTTCCTGTATCTTTTGTTCCAACATCACGTTTCCTCCTCCAGCCGCACAAAGCGGCGCACCGTTTTTCCGTCCCGCTCGACCGTTTCGTTCCACATCGAAGCAGGACGCACCCAGAGCCCCCTCTCGCCGTAGAGCGCACGATAGACCACCATCGGTTCCAGGGTCTCGCTGTGCTGGGCGACAAAGAGCACCTCATATTCCTTTCCCTTAAAATGCCGGTAGCGTCCCGGGACGACCGTCTCGTCAATCTGCACGGCGATTCCCCCTTTCCGTGGTTTTCCCGACAAACAGTATAGCACATCCGGACGGATGGTGCTATGATAAGGACGGAAAAGATCCGCCCATCCCATTCCGAAAGGACCGTGAACGATGTCTACCCGACTGCTTTACCGCGAAGATCCCTATCTGCGTTCCTTCTCCGCCCGGGTGCTGGCCTGTGAGCCGGGACCGAACGACACCTTCCGGCTGCTGCTCGACCAGACCTGCTTTTACCCCGAAGGAGGCGGTCAGCCGGCCGATACCGGCATCCTCGGCGGGGTCCCGATCCTCGACGTCCACGAGCGGAACGGAGAGGTCTGGCATACCGCCGGCGCCCCGCTCGAACCGGGCCAGACAGTTGAGGGAACCCTCGACTGGGCGCGCCGGTTCTCGTTGATGCAGCACCACACCGCCGAACACATCGTGTCAGGAATTGTCCACCAGCTCTGCAAGCTCGACAACGTGGGCTTCCACATGGGCAGCGCAATGGTCACCATCGATTTCAACGGGGAGATCGACCCCGATACGCTGCAAACCGTCGAAACGCTGGCCAACCGAACCGTCTTTGCCAACCGGCCGGTCGAAACCGCCTGCCCTTCCCCCGCCGAGCTGGAGCAGATGGAATTTCGCAGCAAAAAAGCGCTCTCGTCCCTTGAGGGGGAGATCCGGATCGTCACCGTCCCCGAAGCTGACTGCTGCGCCTGTTGCGGCATCCACGTCGGACACACCGGCGAGATCGGCTGCATCAAGCTGCTCGCTCCCCAGCGGTACAAGGGAGGTGTGCGGGTCGGGCTGCTCTGCGGCGAAGCCGCGCTGGCCGACTACCGGGAGAAGGAAGGGCAGATCTCGGCCATCTCGCACCTTCTCTCGGCCAAGCAGCCCGAGACGGCCGACGCAGTACGCCGGCTGCTCACCCAGAATGAGGAACTGCGCCTCGCGCTGTCCGAAGCAAACAAGCGTCTTTTTGCCCTGCGGGCCGCAGGCTTTGCAGAGCAGCCCCGCGCCCTGCTCATCGATCCCTCCCTCACCCCCGGCGAACTGCGGCTGCAGGCGGCCGCCTTGCTGGAAGCCGGCCCCGCTCCCCGGCTGGCGCTGGTGCTCGCGGGCGAGGATGGAAACTACCGCTATGCGCTTGGCGCATCAGGGGAAGCGGACGCCCGCTCCCTCTCCCGGGCGCTGCATCAGACGCTTGGCGGCAAGGGCGGAGGCAACCGCGAATTTGCCCAGGGCAGTTTCTGTGCCGGCCTCCAGGAAATCAAACAGGCATTTCATTCCCTTCCCTAATTTTGATATCCGGCCATAAAAGGTTTCGCCCCTGATACTGGACAGCTTTTGTTAGTTCCATCCAGTAGCGGGGGCCTTTTTTTGGCATTTTATCCATCATTTTTCCAGAAAGAAAGAAATGTTTTTACTTTCATTATGCAACTTTTCATTTTTTGGCATTCTTTTTTGGAGGAAAATACCATATTTTTTGAATCATCTATATCTTCGATTATTTAATTCCATTCAATTCATTTTACAAAAAATAAATTCTTTGGTACTCTTATTACGATAAAAATGTAAACATATCGATTCCTAATTTGATCGGTATTGTTAAATCTTTATTTTCATTCATCCTTTTGACATCAGTGTGAAACGAAATGGGGAGTGAAGCATTATGCAATTTTCAAATCACATGGATGCAATCGAACTGAGTAAGATCCGCGCGATCGGGGAAAAGGCCACCGCAATGGCCGCCCAGGGACGGGAAATTACCAAGCTCCAGGTCGGCGAGCCGGATTTTGACACGCCCAGCCATATCATCGAGGCTGCGATCGCGTCGCTGCGTGCCGGTGACACCCATTATGCACCCAACCGCGGCACGATGGCGCTGCGTCAGGCCATCGCTGACAAGCTGTGGGCGGACAATGGGATCCGGGTCGATGCGGCCGGCGAGGTCCTGGTGCTCAACGGCTGTGCCGAGGCGCTCTTCTGCGCCGTAACCGGCCTGCTGGATCCAGGCGACGAGATGATCATCATCGAGCCTACCTTCATCAACTACATTCAGCTTGCCCGGTTCTCTAACGCTGTTCCGGTCGTGCTGCGCGCCCGGGAGGAGGACAACTGGCTGCCTGATCCCGAGGTTATCCGCAAGGCGATCACCCCCAAGACCCGGATGATCCTGCTCAACACCCCGACCAATCCGACCGGTGCGGTCTATCCGCGTGAGCTGCTCAACGAGATCGCCCAGATCGCCCAAAAGCACGGCATCTTTGTCGTATCGGACGAGGTCTATGAGAAGCTGATCTATGGAGATGCTGAGCATGTTTCAATCGGCTCGATCCCCGGCATGGAAGAGCTGACCGTCACCATCAACGGCCTGTCCAAGGCTTACGCGATGACCGGCTGGCGTCTGGGCTATGTGGCCGCCTGCAAGGATCTGATCCTGCCGATGCTCAAGGTCCACCAGTACACCACCACCTGCCTGCCGATCTTTGTTCAGGCGGGCGGAGTCGACGCCATCCGCAACAGTGCTGCCGACGTCGCCGCGATGCGTCAGGAATATGAGCGCCGCCGCGATCTGATCGCCGGCATGGTCGAGGCGATCCCGGGGGTCCATCTGGTTCGTCCGCAGGGCACCTTCTATCTCTATCCGAACATCTCGTCCTCGGGCCTCAAGAGCCCCGACTTTATCAACCGCTTCCTCGAGGAGGAAGGGGTAGCTACCGTTCCTGGCGTTGCGTTCGACCGCGCCGGCGAGGAGAACATCCGGATTTCCTTCGCCAGCGACGAGGCGAGCCTGCGCCGCGGCGCCGAGAAGCTCGGCAAATTCATGGCTTCGCTTCGCTGATTTATGGGAGCAGACGGTTTGGGAGAGCCGTTTTTCAGCCGATAGAAAAAGTGATGGAAGGAGCGATTTACATTGGCTGACATGAACGAAAAAATGAACAAGGAAGAAATGGACGCCTCAATCCAACAGGAAATCAAGGAGGACAAGAAGGGCCTTGGCCTCTCGATCAAAATGCTCATTGCGATGGTTCTGGGCCTTGCGGTCGGCATCATCGTTGGTGAACCGATCACCGTCATTGAGCCGTTCGGTACCGCTTTTGTCAACCTGTTGAAGATGTGTATGGTTCCGATCGTCTTCATTTCGATCACTCTGAGCATCTCTCAGGTGGAGGACTTCAAGGAGTTTGGACGGGTCGGTGCGAGAATGCTTGGCCTGTTCATGATCACCACCATCTGCGCCGCTATCCTTGGCGGCACCTTTGCGACCATCATCCAGCCCGGTGCCAACTTTGCAGCGGAAGTGACCGGTGAGGTCGCCGCCCGTGAGGCGCCCGGCGTAGCGGAAATCATCCTGGGTATCATCCCGACCAACCCCGTTGCGGCGCTGGCTTCGGGCGACCTGCTGCCGATCCTCTTCTTTGCCATCATGCTTGGCATTTCGCTGGTTATGATCGGCGACAAGAGAAAGCCGATGGTCGATGTGCTGCAGTCCGGCTTTGACGCCATGCTGGTCATGATCTCGATCTGCCTGAAGTATGCGCCGATCGGCGTCTTCGCGCTGATGGCGGTGCTCGGCGGCGAATACGGTCTTGACACCCTGCGCCCGCTGGCTAAGTTCTTTGCGACCGAGTATCTCGTCATGACCATCCAGATCCTGATCGTCTACGGTCTGGTTCTGGCGCTTGTGGCCAAGATCAACATCTTCAAGTTCCTCTATCGCGCCAAGGATGCGCTGGTCATCGCGTTCAGCACCGTTTCGGGCAGCACGGCCGTCCCGGTCCTGCTCGAGCAGGCGGAAACCCACTATGGCATTCCGGACCGTATCGCTTCCTTTGGCCTGGTCATCGGTGCGACGGTCAACCAGGATGGTGCAGCGCTTAACATCCCGATCTGCGTCATCTTCGTCTCCCAGATTTACGGCTTCCAGTTCACAACCGCTGAGCTGGTCACCATCGTTGCGATGGGCATTCTGATGTCCTGCGGCGCTTCGGGTGTCCCGGCTTCCGCGTCGGTCTTCACCATCATGATCCTGACCCGGTTTGGCATTCCGGTCGACGCCTTCGCTATGGTGCTTGCTTCCTATGTCATCATCGACGTCTATCTGACTACCGTCAACGTCGCGGGCGACGTCGTCTGCGTCTGCTCCTGCTGCCAGATGGAAGGCATCCTCGACCGCAAGGTTTGGGACGACCCCAACTACGATCCCGCTGCTGCGCTGCGTGAGAAGAAGTTGGCTGCCAGCCAGAACGCCTGATTCCCTCCTTTCTGCTCCAAAATCAAACGGCCTCCGCCAACAGGCGGGGGCTGTTTTTTGTCCTCTTTAAAAAAATCCCTCCGCTGGGGCGGAGGGAAGGATCGGCGGGTGGGAAATGTCAGCTTGCTGAAAGTATCCCCGCTGCAGGCGGGAGAGAACTCAGCTCAAGGGTAGCGAAGTCCTGTTTTGTGAAGGTAAGCGATAAGCAGGCTGCTGAACTGATCGATCGCCTGACGCTTGTTCTCGAGGGGGAAACGATGTTCAACCTGATAGCAGACCCGGTCCGGCGGGGGGTTGGGCATCCGGTAGACGTGCAGACCGGCCGTCGCACGGAAGAGAGCGGCAGCCCGTTCCGGCACGATGCCCCAGACCTTGGGATTGTCAAAAAAGTTGAGGGCCAACGCCGCGGTATCGACCTCCACCCACGGGGAGATGGACGAATCAAAGTAGTAATTGTGCCAGTCGAGGTAATCGGGACTCCAGTTGGCCCGCACCTCATAGCGCGGATCAAGATCCCGCGGGTCGATCAGAACCGATTCATCCTCCCCCAGGCTGCCAATCAGGACATGCCGTTCCTGAAAGATCGGCCGGAAAATCAGGGTACGGCTGGTATGCTTCCGCACCAGAAAGCCGATGTCGATCTCGTGCTTCTCGACCATCTCCTGAACCTGGAAGGACTGGTAGGTCCGCACATCGAGGTCGAGCGGATGTCCTGGCATTCCGGCGATCTCCCGGTAAAACGGCCCGAGGACGAATGCATTGATGCTGTCGATGCTTGCGACGGTCAGACTCCTCTCGATCGCCCCATTCTGGAACCGTTCGGTATCCTTTGCCAGCAGCAGCCAGCGTTCGGCCAGCGGGACAAAGGCCTGGCCCCGCGGGGTCAGCTCAATGCTGCGCCGGCCCTTGGAACGGATAATCAGCGGTTCGCCGATCGCCTCCTCAAGCAGTTTGAGACGGTGGCTGACGGTGGACTGAGAGAGATGCAACTCCTCCGCCGTCCCGGTGATGCTTCGCAGCTGTGCGATTTTTAAAAAGGTTTCGATCCCCAGGATGTTCATCTGTCGCCTTCTCCTATCCTTGTCACTATGAACCGACTGCAGCGCAAAGCACCCCGCCGATCTCCTGCGGCACCAGAAAGACGGCGACAATCTTGGCCCCGTCAAGGTAGTAGGAAGCCTCGGGAAGCTTGGAGGTGTCGCTGATGTCGCTCTCGGTCAGCAGCCGCAAAATCTCGTCCGAGCCCAGCTCGGTCAGGTAACTGCGCTGTTGCTCGGCATACTCTTCCTGCCCGATCAGCTCAAAGGAGGGCCCGTCGAGCAGCAGCACCGAGAGGGCTTCGGGATCAGCAAAGCCGTCGATTCCCTCCGGACCTCCGGTGGCCGAATCGTAGGTCATGCCCCATCCATAATGTTCCGTCTCCCCATTCCGCTCGGCCGTGACCGAAAAGGCCACCGAGAAATAGAGCCCGTCATTACAGGTGATGCGGCAGGTCAGCGAGAGAGCAGGCGCCTCCCCCTCCCCGGCCAGAAGGGTGGGAAGCTGTCCGACCATGCCGCGGATGGAACGGGAGATCCGTTTAACCGCCTTTTCCTGTGCCTCGTCGGTCACAGCCGGCACCTGGTATTCACCGTCAATGCCGTCAACGGTCAGCGTTTCCAGCTCGTAGACCGCGCCGACCGGCTCGTCCTTTTCGGCTGCCGCTTCGGACGAAGAGACTTCCTCACCCCGGGAAAGAGAGGCTTCAAAGCCCTCCCGTGAGCATCCGGCCAGGAGCAGGGCCGCCAGCAGCAGTGCAATCCAACGAGTTTGGTTCATGGCATGGTTCCTCCTGCAGATCGTTCTGACAATATTGTATCATATTTCACACGGGCGCAACAAGGCTTGCGCCGATCCGGAAAAATCTTTCCACCGAAAAAACAACCCCGGCATGACAAAGGCCGGGGCGCCGGATCGGATCACCTGCCGGATGACTCGAGCTGCTCGAGAGAAAGTATTCCGCGGTCGATCGCAATCGCCCGCAACGCGACGTAAAGCTCCGCGCGGGTGGCATAATAGTAGGGATTGACAAACAGCACCCCCAGCCCGCAGGCCATCGCGCCGAGCAGATACCAACCCAAAAAGGAGAGGTCCAGCACAAACATCTCCCACTTATGGCCCTGGGTCATGTCGCGGGAAAACGCCAGCGCCTGCCGGTAGGTGAGGGAGGGGTTTTCGGCCAGCAGATAGGGCACCATCCCATAAGCGTAGCTCATGACCATGCCGGGGATAACCAGCAGCAGGCTCCACAGAAACAGCAACAGCGAACGGACAAGAGAAACCAGAACAACATTCCCGTACCGTCCGCAGGAGAAGCCGAAAAACAGATTCCCGAAATCGACCCGGTCCTGGGTCGCCTCGAGAAAGCAGCGGGCGCTCCCCACCTCCATCGGATTGGCAAGAAAGATCCCGACCGCCAGTGACAGGAGCATGGCAATGGCAGCGATCCAAAGTATACCCAGTATACCCACCATCGCATCCCCACCGTACAGCAGGAGCTGGGAAACGATAACAGGAATGGAAGCCAGATCGGAAAAGATCTGACTGAGCATTGTGATCCCATTGCTGATGATCGTACAGACCAGCGCCGCAACGAACAGTTCCCCATACCGGCACGACAGCATCTCCCTGGCTGCACGCTTGAGCTGATACCGGTACCACATAATAACTTCTCCTTTTGCGTTGGAGTCTCGGTTTCCGTGTCCAGTGTAACATAAAACCGCCCCCACCGCAAGCAGACAATGCGCCGCCGCTGTCAGACAGCGGCGGCGCGGGCGCTACAGCAGCAGGTATCCCAGCGCAAGCAACAGCATCTTGTTGTCGCTGCGCTCCCGGAAGATCACCCACATGACCAGCAGAATCAGCAGTGTTTCCCCATCGATGGAGAGACTATCGAGCAGGTCGGAGAGCGGCTTGCTCGCCGAGGAAACTGCATTTCGAAGCCGGTCGCCGAGCTCCCCCGTCTCTCCTCCCTCGAAGCCGCCCCGGATCAGCCGGGAGAGTCCGCCGCGGCGGGAGGCCGGCGGGGAGGACGCAGCCGGCCCAAAACGCGGCGCCCCGGAAAAAAGCTGGGAAAGGATGCTGTCCGGCGCCGCTCCTTCCCGGCGTGGACCGGACGGTTGTGAGGAGGGGGAACTGCCAGGAGAGGGGCCCGGCGAAGGATCGGACCCAGCGGATCCCAGCGCACCGAGCAACTGTGAAAGGGTTTCCTGCAGCTCGGGGGTCAGGGCACCCGGTGTTTCCTTTCCCTCCCCTGCCCCTGGCGGCGTCGTGCCGGCGGAATGCCCGGAGGCAGCGGGCGCAGTCCTGCCGCCCATCGGCGCGGACTGCGGGCCGGAAGCGCTATCCGGACCGGGGGAGGCGGGTCCCGGACCGGTGCGCTGGGCCCGCCGCTGCATCTGGCGTTCCCGCTCAAGCGCCTCCCGGCGCAGCGGGGAAAGGGCATCCCAGGCCAGCAGATGAGCCGGTTCACTCACGGGGAATCCCCTCCCTTCTGCCCGGGCAGAATACCCAGATCCTTCACCAGCGGAAGCAGCCGGATCAGCTGCAGAATCCGGATCGCGTCGTCGACCCGTTTCGCCCGCTCGGGGGAGAAATGGGGACGCAGCGCCCGCAGCAGCTCGGTGTTGCGGTCCTCCTGTCCGAAGACCGCCATTGCCTTTCCCAGGAGCAGCATGGTGTTGAGATCCAACCCAGGGACGGCCGCAGCAGAATCCGCCGCCTGCTCCTGTGCGGGTGGTGGCTGTGGATTCTGCTGCGGACCGCTGCTCGCCCCGCCGTCCGGATCGAGGCCGAGCGAGCGGGCGACCGCCTGCAGCTGACTGAGGCCCTCCTCGCTGCCGAGGAACCGGCTGATTGTCGAGGCGAGATCTTCCATCTTCTACCGGCCTTTCCTGAGTTGTTCGAGCAGCTGCCGGACCTGGGGACTCTGGGCCGCGGCCTGCGGGTCCCGGAGCAGTCCGGCCATCTGTTGCTGCTGCTGCGGGGTGAGCTTCTGCGCCATGCGTTGGATATCGCCGCTCTCCAGTTGGCGGCGCAGTTCCTCCGGCGCAACCCCCAGACGGCTGCTCGCCATTCTGAGCAGCCCGTCGATCTGCTGCGGATTCAGATTCATCTCTCTCACCGTCCTTTCGGTGGGGCAATTCTTCCCCCTACAGGCTATGCGCCGCCGTCTGTCCGTGATACCTGCACCAATTCGGTTCCGGGATAATAGTGCGCCAGAATCCCCGCGCAGTCTGTACCCTGGCGGGCCATGAAATCGGCGCCGTACTGGCTCATGCCCACCCCGTGGCCGTAGCCCCGGGTTTCGATTGTGAAGGTGCCGCCGGAAAAAGAAACTTCCATGCAGCTGGAGCGCAGACTGAGCGCATGGCGCAGTGCCTGCCCGTGGACCGTCTGATCCCCTACCTGTACCGAAGTCAGATACCCCGACGGGCTGGTTTCGAGCGGTTGGATCCAGCCTGCGGGATCCCCCTCGTCCAGCGCAACCCCATCGAAGGCCTGTTCGAGCAGATACCGCATCGTCTTCTGGTCAAAGGTTTCGGTGACCTGGTAGTCAGGGGAGAGCAAATCCCCCTTGCTCTCGACCGGCACCAGATAGGGAAGCGCCGCCTGCCAGACATTTTCGGATGCCTCGGTCATCCCGCAGCTCATCGCGTGATAGACAGCCAGCGCCGGCTCCCCATCATAAAATAGCAGCCGGGTAGCCGCCCATTCGGCCGACTCGGTCAGTTTTGGCCAGTAGAGCTCGGCGGTTGCTCCATAGCGCGAGAAAAACCGCTCCTGCGACAGATAGCCTTCGTCCCGGGTAGTGTCGACCGAAAAATCCGCCCCCAGAATCGTCTCATCGGGGTATTCCCGATGCATCGCGGCGCTATAGACCGCCCAGGTGTGGGCTGCCACCGCCTGTGCCCGCAGTGCCTCCTGGTGGAAGGAGGGCGGCATCTCGCTGGCCAGCGCCCCGAGAATGTACTGTCCGGCATCCAGCTCAAAGATCTCGCCGGTGCCCCGGTCGTAGATCCGGAACCGGGAGATCCCGTCAGCCTCTGCCGTTTCATCTGCTTCCTCCCGGTCCGGCTCCTGCGATTGCTGCGCGGTGCTTTGCGGCGAAGCGGATTCCTCCGCCCCGGAAGACGTGACGGTCAGAGGCGGAAGATCGGCCGCCGGCTGCATCCCCATCCCCGGCAGCAGCAGTGCCGACACAAAGGGAATCAGCAGCGCCAGCACCGCCAGCAGCGCCGCCAGGGTCAGAAAATTACGCATTGCGCTCGGCTCCCTTCTCATTGACTTTGCCCGAGGAATCGGGTAAGATAGGATTCGTATTACCAGACTATGCGGACAGGCACCGGAATATGTTGTCCGGCACAACGCCTGCGGAAAGGTCCGAAACGCTCATGTATCACAACAGTATGAAGTTTTTCTTCGCCGGAACGGCGGTGGCCACCGGACTGCGCGCGCTGCTCAAGATCCTCTTTGTCGATCTGACCACTGGCTTTTACTTCGGTGGAGCGCCGGCCGCCTGGCTTTTTGCCGCTGTCCTGATCATATCGGCCGCCGGACTGCTTTGGTTTGGCCGGCGGGAACACGACGAGGAGCCGGCTGTCCTGCGCGGCAACCGGCGGCTGGAATGTGTCGCCGTCCTGCTGGGGGTGCTGCTGCTGGTCTCGAGCGTCTCGGGACTGCTGCGGGTGCTGCAGCTTGACGCCAGCGAAGGCATGGTCAACCAGATGCCGTGGATTCTGCAGCTGGCTGAACATCTGCTGGGGATCGTCTCGGGCGGGGTGTTTTTCTATCTGGCGATCGTGCTGCTCAGCGGTGCCTCCCGTTCGGGATTCCAGGGGCTGCTCGCACTGATCCCGGTGCTCTGGCAGACACTGAACATGGTCGATCGGTTCTTCGGCTTCCGGCAGGTCTCCACCGCCTCGGATCAGACCCTCGAGGTGCTGTTCCTGGTCAGTGCGACGCTGTTTCTGCTCTCCCACACCCGCTGTGTCGCCGGCATGCCGCTGAGCCGCCGGGCAGGGGTGACCCGCGGCTTTCTGACCGCCCTCTTCGGAGTGCCGCTCGCGATCGGGCAGCTGGCCTCCATCGCGGTGCTCGGCAGTGCCGGAACCGGACCCGACCCGATGCGGCTGTCGGTTATTCTGGGTATTTCGTTGTATGCCGCTGCCTGTTCCCTCTCGCTGATTCTCTCGCCGGGCCGGCGGGAGGAGCACTGACCCGATTCCACCAGGGCCTTCGCCGACCGGCGAAGGCCCTGTGCCTACACCGCCGAAAGGAGAACCATCATGTCCCTGATCCGCCTCGATAAACTGATCAGCACAGCTGCCGGCCTCTCCCGCAGTGACGCCAAACGGCAGCTTGCCTCAGGCAGCGTGCTGGTCGATGGGTGCCGTATCCGGGACGGCAGCGCCCAAATCGACCCAGACCGTCAAACCGTCCTGCTCAACGGACGGAAGCTGTACTACCGCGAGCATCTCTATCTTGTGATGAACAAGCCCCTCGGGGTGGTTTCGTCGACCGATGACCCGGATAGTCCGACTGTCCTCACGCTGGTGCCGAAATCGCTGCTGCGCCGCGGCCTCTTCCCTGCCGGACGGCTGGACAAATATTCGACCGGCATGCTGATCCTGACCGATGACGGCAGCTTCGCCCATCGGATCGTCTCCCCCAACCACCACCTGCCGAAGGTTTATGAGGTCGAGCTGGACGCCCCTATCCTCTCCGACGCCCTGGTGGCGGAATTTGCAAAGGGGGTCTATCTCGGTGGCGGGGAACGCTCCTCCCCATCGCAGCTCGAGCCGCTCGGGCCAACCCGCGCCCGGGTAACCATCTATGAGGGGATCTACCATCAGGTGCGCCGGATGTTCGACCAGAATGGCGCCCATGTGCTGCGGCTGCACCGGGTGCAGATCGGCGGGCTGCCGCTCGACCCCACCCTGCCGGAAGGCGGCTGCCGCGAACTGACCGACCGGGAACTGAAGGCCCTCTTCACACCGAACGGACAGGAGGAGTGCCGATGAGCCTGACTGTCCTCGACACCGCACTGCTCAGCGGAATTCACGCGCTGCTCTCTTCTCCCGGCCTTGACCGGCTGATGACCACCGTCACCCGACTGGGGGATCTGGGCTTCATCTGGCTGCTTCTGGCTGCCATCCTGCTCTGCCGTCCTGCCACCCGCCGTGCCGGAGTCCTGATCCTGCTGGCGATGGCGCTGGGGCTTCTGTTTGGCAATGGCCTGCTGAAAAATCTCGTTGCCCGGCCCCGGCCGTACACCGCCGACCCCGGCATCCAGCTGTTGATCGAGCCTTCCCGGGAACCATATTCCTTTCCATCGGGGCATACACTGCACGCCTTTGCCGCAGCCTTTGCGGTGGGTCTGGCGGGCCGAAGGCGCCTCTTTATCCCCTGCCTGATCCTCGCGGCGGCGATCGGATTCTCCCGCATCTACCTGATGATGCATTACCCGTCCGACGTGCTGGCCGGAGGGCTGTTTGGATTTGCCGCCGCCTGGGCCGCCCAATGGCTGCTTAAGCGGCTCGAACCAGCTCTTTCCCGGTCAAAAAGGGCGGAAAATCCGCCTTTTGATGGGAAAAACCCTTGACATCCACGCGGCGTTATGCTATAGTTTACCCGTTGTCACGATCCAAAGACAGCAGGTGCCGCGAGGCGTAAGGGGTTTCCCGCCTGCCGAGGAAAGAGCACAAAGGATATTATCGTTTTATATCCGCCCTTTCCCGCGTCTGTCGTGGGGAAGGGCTTTTTGCTCGTTTGGATTGGATGCACAAACCCATTGCAGGAGGTGAATCCAGATGCCCAGTGAAAAGATTTTAGCGCAAAAGCAGGCGGTTGTCGCAGACCTCGCCGCGAAGCTGCAGCATTCGGCCGCCGGCGTCCTCGTTGATTACAAGGGGATTACCGTCGCCGAGGACACCAAGCTCCGTCGCGAACTGCGCGAGGCGGGCGTTCACTACTTCGTCGTCAAGAACACCCTTCTCGAGCGGGCCGCCGATCAGGTTGGTTATCACGACCTGAAGGATCATCTGTCGGGAACCAGCGCCCTCGCTGTCAGTGAGAGCGATCCGGTTGCCGCTGCGAGGATCCTGTCCAAGTATGCGGAGGACTCGAAGGGGAAGTTCACCGTCAAGGCCGGCTTTGTTGACGGCGGCGTCATCGACGCAGCCAAGGTCAAGGAGCTTGGCTCGCTGCCGAACCGCGAGGGTCTGCTCTCGATGCTGCTCTCCGCCCTTACCGGCAACCTCAGAGGTCTCGCCTGCGCGATCAACGCGATCGCCGAGAAGCAGGGAGAGGGCGCTCCCGCCGAGGAGGCTGCTCCCGAGGCCGCTCCCGCCGAATAACATCCGGCGCCGTCACCCCAACCAATTACAATTTGAATGAAACAGGAGGTAACTGTCATGGCTTCTGAGAAGATCACGAAGTTTGTAGAAGAAATCAAGACCCTGACCGTTCTCGAGCTCAACGAGCTCGTCAAGGCGATTGAGGAGGAGTTCGGTGTTTCCGCCGCTGCCCCCGTCGTCATGGCTGGCGGTGCTGCTCCCGCTGCTGCCGCTGCTGAGGAGAAGACCGAATTCGACGTTATCCTTGTCGAGGCTGGCGCTTCCAAGATGGGCGTCATCAAGCTCGTCAAGGAGGCCTGCGGCCTTGGCCTGAAGGAGTCCAAGGAGCTGGTTGACAATGCGCCCAAGCCCCTCAAGACCGGTATCTCCAAGGCTGACGCTGATGCTCTGGCTGCTCAGTTCACCGAGGCCGGCGCCAAGGTCGAGGTCAAGTAATCTCGGCATCTGCCCGCAACAAAAGGGCCCTTCCCGATGGGGAGGGTCCTTTTTCTTTCCCGTGAAACAGCGCAAAAAACAGGGCCCTCCCATCGGGAAGGCCCTGCAAAGAAACCAGACTACAAACCAAACAGCCGAAAGACCTGGAACATCCACCAGCAGCCAAAGAGGCAGCAGGCCAGCGACAGAGCAGTCGGGGCGAGCAGGGGAACCAGCAGCGCCCGCTGTCCATGAGGCAGCTTCTTGCTGCCAAACTCCGCCGCAGCGCCCAACTTGGCGATATGGAACAGCACCAGCAGCATCATCAGCGCCAGCATGACCCAGCGCAGATAACGGTTGAGCGCGATTCCGAAAAAGAGCATCGCCAGGAACACCAGCCCGATCATTACGGTTCGGGTGGCACAGGCGCGGGCATTTTTGGCAGCCGCCTCCCTCCACTCCTCGCTGCAATGGGCGAAGCGGCTGCCCTTGGCCCAATTTCCGGCCAGAATAGACAGCGACCACCCAAAAGAGAAAACGACGAGCGGATAGAACACAAACTGCAGATAGATAACCGGCATGCCGGGGCGTCCTCCCTTCCAAGGGCCAGGCGGCGCAATCCCGCCCGGTTGGCTGAATCAGTCGCAGACGTTGAAGTTGGTGTAGCGGTACTTGGCCAGCGCCTCGGCCATCTCCTTGCCGTACTCCTCCTCGAAGTCCTTGAGGACCTGCGCGTTGAGCTGCTCGCCCTCGCTGCCGAAGATCGCTGCCGTCACTTCGTTGTAGGCCCAGTAGGAATGAGCGCAGTGATACTCGAAGTTGTGGACGTACTGCATCTTCTTGGTGCGGTCGACGTCAGGAGTGAAATTGACATTGCGGATGGTGTGCAGGCAATAGGGGCTCTTGTGCAGCGTCTGGCTGACCTCATAGACGAGGTAGGGATTGAAACCGCGGCAGATCGAATTGTCGAGGTGCTTGCAGTACTCATGGCCGGCTTCAACCAGGCCCATCTTCTTAAATTGGGCGTGCCAGGGACATGCATTAACCTTCAGTACGAAGTCGGGGTTGATCGAGAGAACCTCGCTCTGATGGCCATTGGCAGCCTTGACTTCGTCCGAGTTGACCCACTCGCCGTACTGGCAGTAAACATCATAGGTCAGCTCCTTGGCGCCGTCGCGAATCGCGCGCTGTGCCATCCGGCGGCCGCGCTGCTCGGCATAGTACTGAGTGGCATGGATAAACGCCTTGCGTCCTCTCTCCCCGAAGGTCTCGGTCAGACGGACATAGTATCTCGCCGCGATAAAGGCATGGCTCATTTCATTGAATCCCATCGTGCGCTCCTCCTTGTGTCGTGTCATTGGGGCGGGGAACCCGCCCCTCATTTTTCAGCCGATCAGGCCTTCTTGGCAAGCTTCTTGCCATGCATCACCTTAGCAGTGATATAGCCGACGATAACGCAGAGCAGGATCTGGGCATAACCGCCGCCGAGCGGCAGGATCTTGAACATTCCCTGCAGGTTCATCCAGCGCAGGATGCAGGCCGCCACAACGACCACCGCAGAGACTTTGTAATCGAGCATGATTCTCTGCATGCACATTGCACCGAACAGGGCGGGCAGCAGGTAGTTAAGCGCGGTCTTGATCCCTTCAGGAAGCATACTGAGGATAACGGTGCCGCTGACCGAAACGATGGTCATAACTGCCAGGCTGACAAAGATCGAGGTTGCAATGGCGATACAGGAGATGATGGTTCCCTCAGGGGTTCCGGCCTCAACGTCAGCGGAGGACAGAGCAGCAGTCGCTGCAGGGGCACGGATCTCCTTGGAGTTACCAGCGATATAGGTCATGTACATGCCCGGAATGTGCAGAATCGGATAAAGGGTAATCGGGTCGACAATGTACCAGGCAAGCATCGCCGAGAAAAGGCTGATGAAGCCGGTGACGACGCCGGCGGCCGACGGACGGGCGCCATAGAAGAGATACAGCGCCAGTGCGGGCAGGAAGATCAGCGGGATCGAAATCCAGCAGGTGATCTTACCCCATTTGATAATATAGGGCATATATTCCTTTTCATAGATATCCAGTTGAGTCTGTTCCATAAAGGTAGTCTCCTTTCAAAATCAGTAGGAACGGATATGTCAGCCGGTTCAGCCGCCCATAGCGCCGATCACCGTCGAGGCAAGCATACCGACCACCATGCAGATGGTCAGGCCCCATTCCTTGAGCCACTGCTTGTTGGCCTTCTTGTTGTAGCTCTGGATGATGAACATCGCGAGAGCAGCCACGATAACGGCATAGCCCTTGGTCTTGAAGGGAGTCAGCTGATCGAGGGTCATCGAAGAGTACACGCCGATCAGAGCGCCGGTGCCGAGGGTCGGGACCAACGCGGCGTTGCCGCCCGCCAGCACGGTGCTGACCTTCTCCATCTTGTCACTGAAGAGCGCTGCGAAGACGACCCAGCCAACACAGCCGGCCGACATAACGATGGCGGCACTCATCAGATAGTCAGGGCTCAGTGTGCCCTGCTCATAGGCGGCAATCAGGTCCATGCCCATGCCTTCAGCGGTGAAGTTGGCACCCTGCAGCTCATAGCTGACCGATCCGATGAAGTCGACACGCAGCCAGGCCAGCGGCGCACCCACATACATCATCAGCGAAAGGATGGTCGTCAGCATCACGAAGCAGGGACCGATCGAGGTCACCATTGCGCTGCGGATAGCCGAGCTGACCTGCTTCTCGGTCAGGCCGATCCGGATTGCGTCCTTCTTGCTGCGTTTAAAGAAGATCCACGCCTGATACAGGACGATCAAAACGCCCGGTGTACAGGCAAGCCACATTACGAGGCCGTTTGCCATGTTGTTGTATGCTTCCATAAAAATTCAACACCCTTCCTTGCTCTATCGTTTCGTAGGGATTGTGCGACATGGTTGTTCCAGCTTGCTACCGCCTCCTTATCCTTGGACGCCTCCGGCTCAGTCGAGCAGCGGCAGCGGTTTGGGTTCGATGGTCTCTACCTTTTTCATGCTATCCATATAGCGGATGTATTCCTCTTTGGAGAGGACCTGCTCATAGCTTTCGATCAGGGCGTGGGCAGCGTCAGCGCCGTTTTTCAGGAGCTTGTAAGCAACCAGCGCGAAGATCTTGGCGGTAGCAACATAGGCAAGCTCCTCATCAATCGGGAGCATATCGGGGTTGTGCAGCGTTCCGCGATAGCCGCCGGTGCCAAACTGAAGCAGCGGCATGATGCAGGAGACGTCGCCAAAGTCGGTCGACCCGGTCGTATGCATATCCGCCCGGTGATAGGAGATCCGGTAGCCCTTGGTTTGGGCCACATCAGCGAGGGCTTCCTCGACGACCCGGGTGTCCTTGGCGGGAATGGTGGGCAGGTAACCAGGCATCGTGTTGATGGTAGCGCCGCAGCCGGTCGCCACCGCGCCGGCCCGGATCGAGCGGTCAAACTTCTCGCTCGCGTCGGTGAAGGCGGGGATGTTCTTGGCTCGGACCGAATGCTCCATCGTGACGTTATCGGCGATGATGTTCATCGCCTCGCCGCCGCGGGAGATGAAGCCGTGGACGCGCACCGTATCGCAGTCGCGGAAGCTCTCACGCTGCATATCGATCGCGTGCATCGCCAGCGTTGCGGCATTGAGGGCATCGAGGCCCCGGTGAGGAGCGCCCGCCGCGTGAGCCTTGCGCCCGTGGAACTCCACCACTTTGTTGACAAAGCCGTTGCTGCTGTTGTTCTTGAGGACCAGTTCCTCGGCCGGGTCGGTGTGATGTCCGACGGCGATATCGATGTCATCCATCGCGCCGATCCGAATCAGCTCGCACTTGCCGCCGCCATAGCCGATCTTTCCCTGCTCCATCAGGCCCTTCTTGAACTCGATATCGACAAACTCCTCGGCCGGAACCGCGAAAAAGACGACGTTGCCGTCGAGTGCATCGCGGATCTCGGGATCGGTCAGCGCGAAGAGCGAACCGATGACCCCTGCAACCTGGGCGTTATGGCCGCAGCAGTGGGAGGCACCCGTTTCGGGATTGGCATCGGGATGGTTCGGAATCGGCAGCGCATCCATCTCACCGATCAGCGCCACCGTCGTGCCAGGCGCGCCCTTCCCTTTCAGATACCCCTTGACGCCGGTGACCGCGAGGCCTTCTTCGACCTCCAGCCCCTTTGCCTTGAGGAAATCAGCAAATTTTCCTGCAGTTCGGAATTCCTTGAATCCCATCTCGGCATGCGTCCAGATATCCCGGCCTGCCGCGATGATTTCCTCCCGGTTCTGATCGATCAGATCCAGGATTTTCTGTTCCAGGTGATCCATAATCACAGTCCCCCTTTTAGGTTTTATTGAGCTTACTCAAATACCGATAAATAGTAGCCTCAGAGGAGGCCATCTGCCGCGCAACCTCACTGACTGCACCTTTGAGAAGAAAGACGCCCTTGTTGTTGAGCTGCTCGACAACCTTCATCTTCTCTTCCTGGGTCAGCCGGTCGACCGGTACTCCGGAGCTTTCGAGAGCCGAGTGCAGCACCGACTGGATGACCTCATGGATCGAATCGGGGAAGGTTTCCTCGACCGTGTCCTGCAGCAATCCGGCCAGCTCAGGCGGCTGGGCCTGAGCCAGCGAAATCTGAAACAGCTTTGAGAGGCTCTCAGCCGCCTCAAGATAAGCGCTGGTGTCATAGTTGACACACAGCATACCGATCAGCGTATCATGTTCGTCCTTGATAAACATCGTGGCCGAACGAAGCGGGCTGTTCTTGCGGGAGATGCCCCGGTAGTTGACGACGTAGTTCTGTTTCTCATAGACCCGTTCGGCTGCAAATTGCAGTGCCAAGCCGGTCAGTGGAGCGCCGGGAGTTCTTCCGCTGATCTGGTTGTTGACGATCGCGGCGATCTGGTTGTTTCCGTCGCTGAGGTCATGCAGCACGATTTCATACTGGCTGCCCAGCGTCTTTCCCAGAAACTCCACCAAAACACAATATTGTCGGATAATCGGATGCATGACCTGTTCCTTCCCGTTTTTGGTGTGCAAGAAATTCTTTGCAATCAAGAAATTACTTGCAAGAATAAAATTTTCTCTTTCATCAAATTTTATTGTTATTATACTGTTATTTAGAAAAAAAGCAAGGTCTCCGGGACAATACCGTTAAATAGCCCAAATAAGATGAAAAATTTTTGTCCATAAAATGAATTGAAGAAATTTTCTTCGATGAAAAAATTTATTACGGTGATAAAATCATTGACTTCACGATTGCAGGATAGTATGATGGATGATAAGGTAAAGTCGATTTTTTCCTTTTGGAGGAAAGTAAATAAGGAGATGGAGTTTCATGAAGCAGCAGATCAATGTCGCCAATGCGCCCGCCGCAATCGGGCCCTATTCGCAGGGAATTCTGTCAGGTAACCTCGCCTTCTTGTCGGGACAGCTTCCGATCAACCCCGCCACCAAGGCGATGCCCGAAGGAATCACCGCACAGGCCAAGCAGAGTCTGGAGAATGTCAAGGCTGTCCTCGCTGGAGAAGGCTTCACGCTGCAGGATGTGGTGAAGACCACCGTTTATCTGCAAAACATGGATGATTTTGCGGCGATGAACGCCGTCTATGCTGAGTATTTTTCCACTCCCTTCCCGGCGAGAAGCGCCTTTGAGGTCGCCCGGCTGCCGATGGGAGCGCTGGTCGAAATCGAGTGTATTGCCTGTAAGGGATAATCCCGCAGCCTGAAAGGAGCCGAAAAGGAAATGGACGTCGCCAGAATTGTCACCGTCCTCGACAGCGAAATGGAATTTGCCACCGGTTGTACCGAGCCGGCCGCCATCGCCTTCACCGCCGCCCATGCGGGAAAGGCACTTGCCGCCCTCGGCGCCCAGCCGGAGCGGGTCGAGGTAGCCGCGAGCATCAACATGATCAAGAATGCCCTTGCGGCCGGCATCCCCAAAACCCAGTATACCGGCATCGACTATGCCGCGTCGATTGGTGCTTTCATCGCCGAACCCGACCGGATGCTCGGCATCTTTGAGGGGGCCACTCCCGAGGCCCTGAAGGCTGCCGACGCCCTGGTCCAGGCTGGAAATGCCCCGGTCGTGACCGCCCAGGCTCCGCAGCTTCTCTATATCGACGTCACGGTGCGCGGCGGTGGGCATTTCGCCCGCGCGGTGGTTGCCGATCTGCACACCAACCTGATCCACCTCGAGACCGACCAGGGCGTTGTGTTTGACGCCGGGGAAGGCCAGGGCGGAAAGGGCGGAGTTACCCCCGCCGAGATTTCACAGGGGCTGAGCCTTGAGCGGATTTTCACCTTTATTGACCAGGAGTTTGAACCGTTTGGTCCGCAGGGTGAGACGATTCGCCGCGCCGTCTCGGTCAACACTGCCATCTCGCAGGAGGGCCTTCGCAATGATTACGGTCTTCGCATCGGAAAAATGCTGACCGAGGCCCGGAAAAAAGCAGGACTGCCCGGCGACCTGGCTACCGACTGTATGATCGCTGCAGCCGCAGGTGCTGACGCCCGGATGGCGGGCGCCCCGGTTCCGGTCATGACCAACTCGGGCAGCGGCAACCAGGGTATCACTGCGACGATGCCGGTCGTAGCCGCCGCGGGTCGGCTCGGCTGCGGGGAGGAAAAAATGCTGCGCGCCGTTGCGCTGAGCAACCTCGTCGCGATCTACATCAAATCCAAGTTCGGCCGTCTCTCGGCATTGTGCGGCGCAACGGTCGCCGGAACCGGTTCGGCCTGTGCCATCACCTATCTGCTCGGCGGCGGCCTGAAGGAAATTGGCTACGCCGTCCAGAACATGGCGGGCAACGTCGTTGGCATGCTCTGTGACGGTGCCAAAGCGGACTGCGCGCTGAAGATCTCCACCTGCATCAATGCGGCGGTCCAGGCTGCCCTGATGGCCTCGCAGGGGGTCCGGGTAGCCAGCACCGACGGCATCGTAGAGGAGGATCCTGAAAAGACGCTCGAGAATTTCTCGGCCATCTCCCGCAACTGCTCTCACACCCTCGACAGCGCCGTCATCCAGATGATGCTCTCGAAAAAGGCCTGAGCCTCCCTCTCAGGCAGAACAAAGCCCCGCGTATCGGCATGATACGCGGGGCTTTTTGGTTCAGTCGCAGCGGTCGAAATCGGTGTCACGGTAGCTTTGAAGCGTCTCTGCCATTTCCGGCCCGTATGTTTCGGTGAAGTCCTCAAGGACCCCATGGGCAACCTCCTCGCCCTCCTTCCCGAAGATCGCCGCAGCGACCTCGCGGTAGGTCCAGTAGGAATGGCCGCAGTGGTAGTCAAAGCCACACAGGTTTTTGGGGTCCTTCTTCCAGGGCCCGGGGCCGGGATTGGCATCCCGGACGATATGGATGCAACAGGGGCTGCGATGCAGCGTCTGGGGAACCCGATAGTCGAGGTAGGGATTGAATCCCCGGCAGATCGAATTGTCGAGATGGCGGCAGTATTCCTCCCCGGCGTCGGTCAGCCCCATTTCAGCAAATTGGGTGTGCCACGGACAGACCGTGACCCGCTTGACATAATCCCGCCCGGTCGCAAGCACCTCGCTGTTGTTGGCACAACCGAGCGCCGTCGCCTCTTCGCTGTTGACCCACTCGCCGTACCGCAGATAGGTGGCAAAGGTCAGCGGCTGGCCGTCCCGGATTGCCCGCTGAGCCATCCGGCGGCCACGCTGCTCGGCATATCGCTGGGTCGCCTGAATGAAGGCGGCCTTTCCCCTCTCCCCGAAGCGATCGGTGAGCCGGACATAATAGCGCGCCGCAAGATAAGCGTGTACCTTTTCATTGAATCCCATCGTCCCGTCTCCTTTCGAATAAAAACAGGGCCGGACTGCCTGTCCGGCCCTGCGCCTTCCGCTTACAGAATCGGGTAAACCCAACCCTTGGGGCCTTCGATGCGGCCCATCTGGATGCCGGTGAGGGTATCGTAGAGCTTCTGAATGACCGGTCCCATCTTCTCCATACCGGAGGGGAACCGGATCTCGGTGCCGTGGTCGTCAATCAGGCCGACCGGCGAGATGACCGCCGCGGTACCGCACAGGCCGCACTCGGCGAAGTCCTTGAGCTCGGAGAAATAAACCTCCCGCTCCTCGCACTCGAGGCCCAGGATATCCCGCGCAACGGTCATCAGCGAGCGGCGGGTGATCGAAGGCAGGATCGAGGGGGACTTGGGGGTGACCACCTTGCCGTCCTTGGTGACAAAAATGAAGTTTGCACCGCCGGTTTCTTCGACCTTGGTGCGGGTGGCGGCATCGAGATAGAGGTTCTCGGCAAAGCCGCGGTCATGCGCCTCATAGCCAGGGAAGAGGCTCATCGCATAGTTGAGGCCAGCCTTGATGTGGCCGGTGCCGTGAGGGGCTGCCCGGTCGTAGTCGCTGACACACAGGCGGATCGGCTTGGCGCCGCCCTTGAAATAGGGGCCAACCGGTGTGCAGAAGAGCCGGAAGGTGTATTCAGGCGCCGGAGCCACCCCGATAACCGGGCCGGATCCATACATATAAGGGCGAATATAGAGGGTCGCGCCCGAGCCATAGGGCGGGACATAAGCGGCATTGGCGCGGACAACCTGCTCAACCGCTTCAAGGAACCGCTCCTTCGGGAAGACCGGCATCATCAGCCGGCGGCAGGTGTTGCTCATCCGCTCAGCATTGAGGTCGGGGCGGAAGCAGACGATCCGGCCGTCCTCGGTGGTGTAGGCCTTGAGCCCTTCAAAGCAGGTCTGGGCGTACTGCAGCACCCCGGCCGACTCGTTCATCGTGACATTCGGGTCGGAGGTGAGCATTCCGTCGTCCCACTTTCCGTCCTTATAAACCGAAACATACCGTTTGTCGGTCGGCTGGTAAGCAAAGCCAAGATTGGCCCAGTCGATGTTCTTTTTTTCCATATGGATATCCCCTTTCCAATTCGGTCTGGCTTCACGGTTTCTATTATAGTACGTCATTGGGACACTGTCAAAGAAAACCACCCCGTTTCGACGAAAAAAAGCGCCGGAAACGGTCATTCCCGTCTCCGGCGCAGCCCGGTTCAGTCGGTTTCCTCCCGGTGTGGGTCAACGGCAGCCCGGATCTTGCCGATCCGCCTCTCATCCGCCTGAACAACGGTGAAGGTCACCCCGCTGTAGGAGGCGACCGGCGGCGGCTGCAGCGTCTTTGGCACTCCGCCAAGCAGCTCGATGACAAAGCCGCCCAGCGTATCGGCGTCGGAATCCTCCGGCACCTCAATCTCCAGCAGCTGCTCAGCCTCCGAAATGCCCATCGAGCCGTCAAGCAGATAGACCCCGTCTCCGACGGTGACCGCATCGGGGGCCTCCTGGTCGTACTCATCCTGGATGTTGCCGAAGATCGTTTCGAGCAGATCCTCCATCGTCACAATACCGTAGGTGCCGCCGTACTCGTCGACGACCACAGCAAGCTGGGTCTTTTTGCGCTGCAGCAGCGAAAAGACGTCGGAACAGCTGCTCGACTCCGGCACATAGAGCGGCGGACGCATCCGGGACGCCAGATCAAATTCGTCGGGCCGGTCGATATAGGCGATCAGGTCCTTGGCGTAGACGATGCCGCAGATCGAATCGATGTCCTCCTCATAGACCGGAATCCGGGAATAGCCGGTTGCGATTGCGACCTGAGCAACCTCGCGCAGCGTCGCATTGACCGGTACCGCAGCCACCTCGGTACGGTGGGTCATGACCTCCGACACATCGCGGTCATCGAATTCGAAGATGCTGTTGATCATCTTCTTTTCGCTCTCTTCGATCGCGCCGCGCTCCTCCCCCTCGTCGACCAGCATCCGGATCTCCTCCTCGGTCACCGAATGGGGCGGCTCAGCGGGGTTCTTTCCGGCCAGCCGGACCGGCAGCCCTGACACCGCGCCGATCACTCCCCGCAGCGGGGTGACGACGAGATGTCCCAGCCGCAATACCCCCGCAAGCGGATAGGCAAAGGCATCGGGGAAGTATCCGGCAAGCCGGCGGGGCGCAATCACGCCGAGCGCAAAGTAGAGCAGGCTCCAGCCGGCCACCAGACCCCAGGCAGGCAGTGTCCCCAGCGGTTCGCCGGCCAGCCAGAGAACCGGCAGCGAAACGGCCAGGCCGCCCGTTGAAAGGATCCGAACGCTCAATTCGACCCGTTCATGGCGGTCAAGCAGGGCGAAAATCTTCTGGGCACGGCGATCCCCTGCATGCCTGCGGCGCTGCAGGTCCCCGTCATCGAGATAGACGGCGGCCGACTCGGCCAGATTGACCAGGACGGAAATCAGGAAGGGCAGCGCGACAAACCAAAGCCACGCCGCCGGACTACTGTGCGGGTTCATCTTGTCTCTCCTTTGGCAGAAGAGGGCGGAAGAGCCGCCCTCCGGTATTTCCTCTTATCATAGCCGATTTGGAAGCTGCTGTCAAATTTCCGTTTCGGGAAGAATGCGGCGGCACTCGAGGTAGTATCGTTTATCCCGCCCCTCCCCCATCGAAAAGCTCTTGCGGACAAAGCAGCCGTGCTTTTGTACCGTCTCAAAGAGGGAACGGCGGTCGAACGGGCCGAAGACGATAGCCAGGCGGTCGGGCGCTTCGGCGGCGAGCCGGCGGCACTCCTCCTCCCCGTGGACATATTCAAGTGACGCCTCCGGATGGCCGGCGAGCCACCGGTCCAGCTGCGGCTGCAGAAGCTGCAGATCGGGCGGGCAGGCTGCGTCAAATCCCAGCTCCCGCTGCAGCTGCTGCGGGTCAACCCCCATAACCACCCGGTGGATCGGTTCAAAGGACAGTGCCGGATCGTGCAGGCTGACCAGTTCGGCCAGCGCCCACCGGGCAGGATGCGTTTGCTGTTCTTCGGGGGAAAGGGTCGGACGAAGCTCCTCCCAGCAGGCCTTTGCGGCCGCGAAGGAATGGTTCCCGTCCCCCATCGCATAGAGGAAGCCATTCCCCTGGTCCCGCAACAGCTCGAGCTGCTGCGCCACCTCGAGCAACAGCTTCGGATCATCCACCCGATAGCCCTCGAGATGGCCGCCGCCCTGCATCAGCGAAAAATCGTACAGACAGGTCAGGCTGTCGCGCTGTTCCTCCAGCCGGTCCATCAGCCGGTTTTCCCGGTCGTCGATGAGAACCATTACATGGGGCAGCTCAAGCGGCGCGCCCCGGCGGATTGCAACCCGGGGTGGGAGCCGCTCGATCACCGTCCCTTCGGTTGCCCGGATCATCCCATCCGCCGACGGAGAGAAGTCGTACTGCTCCAGATCGAGGGCGATAACCAGCCCCCGCCTGACCCCGGTGCTGGTGCGGCGGCGCAGATAGACGAGCATTTCGCCGGCATCGGTCAGAACCCGCCCTTTGAGATAGCGGCGCATCATATCGTGGATTCTCCGGGGTGTGGCGGCATTCTGCCGGGAAAGCCAGGCCTCGGGAAGGACCATCCGCAGTGCCGAGGGGGCATCCCCAACAATCTCCTCCACCCGCTCCCAATAGGCGGGAGAGGAGGTAAACTGGTCACAGGCAATGACCGAAAACCGATGCAGATCGACCCCATCGGCCGGCAGCAGAATCCGGGGAACCGCTGCACCGACCTGCGCGAAGGCCTGTTGATATGGCTGTATCATCCGTTTCCTCCCTCAGAAAAGCGCCCGCACCCGAACAACCCCGTCGATGGCGGCAATCCGGTCCAGGCAGGCCCGGTCGGGAGCGGTTGCCAGGTCCAGCATTGTATAGGCCCATTCACCGCGGCTGCTGTTGACCATGTGTTCGATGTTGCAGCCGCTCTCAGCGAGGGCGGCAGTAATCTGCCCGACCATGTTCTTGATATTGCGGTTAATGATGGTGATCCGGTATCCGCCGGTCCGGGGCATCTCACAGCGCGGCAGGTTGACCGAGTTGACAATATTGCCATCCTCGATGAGGGCACGCAGCTGCTTCGCAGCCATCTCGGCACAGTTGTCCTCCGACTCAGGGGTGGAAGCGCCCAGATGCGGGGTGGCGATGACTCCGCGGACCCCCAGAATGCCTTCGTCGGGGAAATCGGTGACATAGTGGCGCAAATGTCCCGATTCAAGCGCGGCAATCAGCGCCTTCTCGTTGACCAGGCCGCCCCGGGCGATATTGAGCAGCACTGCGCCCTCCTTCATCGAGGCCAGCGCCGTCTCACCAATCATCCCGCGGGTCTGGTCATTGAGCGGCAGATGCAGCGTGATATAATCGCAGGAGGTGTAGATCTCCTCCAGGCTCTTGACCCGCTCGACCTCACTGGACAGGTGCCAGGCTGCATCAACCGACAGATAGGGGTCGTATCCCAGCACCTTCATCCCCAGTCCGTGGACGGCGGCATTGGCGACCATCACCCCAACTGCGCCCAGGCCGATCACCCCGAGGGTCTTGCCCATCAGCTCGGGGCCAACGAACTGCTTTTTCCCCTTCTCGACCAGCTTTTCGATCCCCTGGGCATGCTCTTCATGCAGCCCGTCGAGCCAGCGGGTCGCCTCGATGATCCGCCGTCCGGCCAGCAGCATTCCACAGATGACCAGTTCCTTGACGGCGTTGGCGTT
The DNA here is from genome assembly GCA_949285275.1 of uncultured Oscillospiraceae bacterium. Classification (GTDB taxonomy): domain Bacteria; phylum Bacillota; class Clostridia; order Oscillospirales; family Ruminococcaceae; genus Yanshouia. The sequence goes on from CASEBP010000041.1 coordinate 42,578, forward strand.
GGCGCCGGGGGTATTGAAGACCACAATTCCCTGTTCCGTGCAGCGGTCGACCGGGATGTTGTTATAGCCCGCCCCCGCCCGTGCAATTCCCACCAGCTCCGGCGGGAATTCTGCCGAAAGCAGATCGGCCGAACGCACAAGGATCCCCTCGTAGTGTTCGGCCGTCTCGGAAAGCTCGTAATGCCGCGGATCGAGATGTCGTTGAACAAGGTCAGAAATCTGATTGTACTTTCGGATGGTAAACATGGCCGTATTTCCCCTTTCATGCCCGGGCCGCCCGGCACCGGATCCACTCCGGCTGCGGCCCCTTCTCTTCTCTTCCGTCCCGTCCCCGATCGGACGGGATGTTGAACGGGGCACTTTTGCACATTTTATGGTGAAAGCGCCCATGCCATTCATTATAGCTAACCGCGGCAGCGATTGCAAGCGACGGCGCAAATTTCCCGGTGAGGGCAGATTTGAAAAGCCGGCCATCCTGTGGTATACTATACAAAATCGCATCGCCGCATCGCTGCTTTTGGTGTGGAAACGACAGAAAAGGAGCATTTTTATGAAGGGTATCATCCTGGCAGCCGGCAAGGGAACCCGTCTGTATCCAATCACCCGGCCGATCTGCAAGCCGCTGCTTCCGCTTTATGACAAACCGCTGCTCTACTATCCGCTGTCGGTCCTGATGCAGGCCGGCATCCGTGAGATCCTGATCATCGTCCCGCCCGACGACCAGGCCCCCTTCGAAAAGCTGCTCGGAGATGGCAGCGCGCTGGGGCTCTCCCTGCAGTACCGCGAGCAGAAGGTGCAGCGCGGCATCGCTGACGCCTTTCTGGTAGGGGAAGATTTTGTTGCCGGGCAACCGGTCTGTCTGGTGCTGGGGGACAATGTCTTCCACGGGCCTTCCCTGCCCGCCCAGCTTGCCCGCGCCCGCGCCAACACCGTCGGTGCCACCGTTTTCGGTCTGCCGGTCGAAGATCCGCGCCCGTTCGGCGTCGTGGAATTCGATCAGAACGGTCGCGCCGTCAGCATCGAGGAAAAGCCGCAGCATCCCAAATCCAACTTCATCGTCCCCGGACTCTATTTCTACGACGGCCAAGCAGTGGAGCTGGCCCGGCGGCTGACCCCCTCAGCCCGGGGAGAACTGGAGATTACCGCCCTCAACAACCTCTACCTTGAACAGGGACAGCTGTCAGTTGTCCCGCTCGATCAGCAGGTCGTATGGTTTGATGCCGGCAACGCCGACAGCCTGCTTGATTCGGCCCGGGCGATCCGCGATATCCAGCGCCAAACCGGACGCCTTGTCGCCTGTCCCGAGCAGATCGCCTTTGAACAGGGCTGGATCACCCGCGAGTCGCTGCGCCAAACCGGAGAGGCGCTGCGGATGACCCGCTATGGCGACTATCTTCTCTCCCTCTGACCGCATCCGGCCGACGCCCCGTCCTCCCATCGGAGCCGGGGCGTTTTATTTTGCCTCCGGTCATCATCCCGCCCCAGAGCGCATACCTTCATAGGGAGGCGGCCGTTTTGACGCCACACGACCGCACAAGGGGGGATCGCTATGGATTTTTCGGGGCTGACCCGGCAGTACCAGGCACTTTCCGGAGCACTGCGTGCCTCGATGGAGGAAGTCCTGGGGGAGGGGCGCTACATCGGCGGCAGCCAAATCGCCCGGCTCGAGCAGGCGCTCTCCGACCGGACCGGGGTGCGCTACGTCTTCGGCTGCGCCAACGGCACCGATGCGCTGACCCTCGCGCTGCTCGCCTTCGGCGCCCGGACAGGGGAGGCGGTATTTCTTCCCTCCTTCACCTTTGCCGCCACCGCCGAGGCAGTCGCCATGCGGGGGGCAACCCCCATCTTCGTCGAGGTAAATGACAGCTTCACCCTCGACCCCGACGCCCTGGAAAAGGCGGTTGAGCGGGTCCGGCAGGAGGGCTGGCTGCGTCCCGCCGGCATCGTCGCCGTCGACCTGTTCGGACTGCCCGCCGACTACGCCCGCATTGCTCCGATCGCCCGCCGGGAGGGGATGTGGCTGCTCGAGGACGCCGCCCAGAGCTTCGGCGCCATCCGGGACGACAGGCCTGCCTGCTCCTTCGGGGAAATCGCTGCAACCAGCTTTTTCCCAACCAAGCCGCTGGGCTGCTATGGAGATGGGGGCGCGGTCTTCACCCACCGGGCCAGCCGCGCTGCGCTGCTCGATTCGCTGCGGCTGCATGGACGGGGCTCCCACAAATACGACCATCGGATTCTGGGCATTAACTCCCGGCTTGACACACTGCAGGCAGCGGTTCTGCTCGAAAAGCTGCAGCTCTTTGATCAGGAACTGGCGCGGCGCCGGGAGATCGCCGCTTTTTATCACGACCGATTAACCGGGGTGGTCCGAACCCCCGAACCGCCCGAGGATGCCCTGCCCTCCTGGGCCCAATACACCATCCGGCTTCCCGATGGGACGCAGCGCGACCGGCTCAAGCGCCGGCTGGCCGAACGGGGGATCCCGAGTGCTGTCTACTACCCCCGTCCCCTCCATCTGCAGCCTGCGCTTGCCTACCTGGGAATCCGCAGGGGGGAGCTTCCCTTCACCGAAGCGCTCTGCGAGCAGGTGCTGAGCCTGCCGATCCATCCCTATCTGACCGACGCAGAGGTCGAACAGGTGGCCGATGCGGTCCGGGAAGAGGCCGGACGGACAGACGGCTGACCTTTTCCCCGGGACGAAAGGACCGCCCCTCCTGCTGGGAGGGACGGTCCTTTGATTTTTGGGGGTCAGGGCAACAGCGCAAGCCGCTCCTCCAGCAGCACCCCGATTTCGCCCTTTACGTCGATCCGCTGCTGCTGCACGGCAACGGCCTCTTCCCAGGCCTGGGAGGCGGCAGAGAGATCGCCGGCCTTTTTTTGGCTCTGGGCAAGGGCTTTTGCCGCGATGATCTCCTCGCGGGTCCCTTCGAGCGCCTGACGCTGGGCCTCAATCTGCCCGGCAAGCTGCGCCAGCTTCTCCTTGATTTCACGGGTCAGCTCCCCTTCGTCCCGGGCCGCCTGACGGGCCGCCTTCCATTCGGTGCGAAGCGCCTGATTGGCAGCACTCTGCTCCTTCAGCTCGGTCTGATTGGTTCGAAAGGCCTCCTTCTGCGCGCGCATCTCTTCCCGCTCCGGGGAAGCTGCCGACGCTCCAACGGCCATCGTTGCAGCCAGCACGCCGGCGACAGATATTGCTATCCAACGTTTCATACCATCTCTTCCTTTCCGCAGGAAATCGCTCCTGCTGGTTGCATTGTACCATCCGCGGTCTCGGCGGTTCGACGGAGGAGATGCGGCAATCCTGCGGCAAAACTTTACCAGGCTGTCTCTGCATGGTATGATAACGGTAATAGATTCCGGAGGTGAAGCCGGTGGCACAGACAATTTATCTCGCCGATGACGAAAAGAATATCCGCGACCTGATCGAAACCTTTCTGACACAGGAGGGATTTTCGGTCAGCGTCTTTCCCGACGGAGATGCGCTGCTTGCGGCCTGCAGCTGCACCCCTCCCGACCTGGTTATCCTCGATATCATGATGCCCGGCACCGACGGGCTGAGCGTCTGCTCCCAGCTGCGGCGGTCCTTTGCCGACCTGCCAATCATCATCGTCTCCGCCAAGGACACCCCTCTCGACCGGGTGACCGGGCTGATGCTCGGCAGCGACGATTATCTGGTCAAGCCGTTTCTCCCGCTCGAGCTGGTTGCTCGGGTGCGGGCGCTGCTGCGGCGTTCGTCGCGGGAACCGTCCGCCCATCCCTCCGGTGAATACCAGTACGGACCGCTCGTCCTCTCCTGTGCGCTGCGGACGGCCAGCCTGTCGGGGGAACCGTTTGCACTGACCCCAACCGAATTCGATTTTCTCGCCTATCTGCTCCAAAACCAGGGCCGGGCGGTCGGACGGGAAGAATTGCTGCGCGCCCTGTGGCAGTTTGACTGGCAGGCGGACACCCGCGCGGCAGACGATCTCGTCAAGCGGCTGCGCCGCAAGCTGCGGGAGAAGAACTCCCCTGTGACCATCCAGACGGTCTGGGGGTTCGGGTTCCGGCTCGCACTCGAGGGGGAGATGCCATGAAACGAAGCAGTATTCTTCGGCGGATCCTGCTGCCGGCAGCAATCTTTCTGCTGTTGCTGCCGCCGATCTCCTATTTAATTTTTCAGCGTGCTGCGGGGGAATACGCCCTGAGCCTTGCCCGCCGCGACCTGCGCGAGCTGCAAAAGGAGGTCCTTCCGCTGATCGAGGAAACCTTCGGCGTCCTGCAGGACACATCCGAGGAAATCGAAGCTGCACAGTCGAAGGAATTCCTCTCCCGGATCAAGCCGGTACTGCGGGACCGGGCCGGCAACGCCGCCATGCTGATCCTCAACAACCGGCTGGAGATCGTCTATCCCCGGGATGAGGAGGAACTGATCGGAGTTGAACCGCTCGCCGAGGCATGCTCCCGTCTCATCCTCGCCAGGCAGGAAAAACCGGCCGATGGAATCTACACCGTCACAGCCGGCGAAGGGGGAGCAACCTTTCTGGTTGACTTCTTCGAGGTACCGGGCGGCACCCGCCTGCGGGCCAAATACCTGCTGGCCTACAGCCCGGTCATGGAGATCGGCGGATGGATCGACGGAGCTTCGCGTCTGATGCTGCTGATCTCGGCGGGCTTCGCGCTGCTGACCCTTGGGATGCTCTGGATGACCGCCCGCAGCATCTCCCAACCGATCCATCGTCTCTGTCGGGAGGCAGAGCGGATCGGCGGCGGAGACTTCGCCGAGATTGAGCCGGCCTTCAGGTTGGCCGAGCCGGAGGAGCTGCGGCTGGCAATGAACGCGATGTCCCGACGGTTGATGCACGCCGAAGACGCGCAGCGGGACTTTTTCCAGAACGTTTCGCATGAGCTGCGTACCCCGTTGATGTCCATCAGCGGCTACGCGCAGGGCATCGAACGCGGGGTGTTTACCCAACCGGAGCAGGCCGCCCGTACCATCCTCGACGAAAGCGCCCGGCTTACCGATCTGGTAAACAGCCTGCTGACCCTCTCCCGGCTTGAGAGCAGCGGACAGTCTGTGCAGCGAGTCCCTGTCCGAATCGACGGACCAATCGAGGATTCTCTCGATCGTGTCAGCGGACTGGCGCTGAAATCAGGGGTAACTCTCTCGCTCGAGGAATTCGATCACAGCCTCATGGCCGTCGGCGAAGAGGACCTGATCTCCAAGGTACTGGAAAATCTGCTGACCAACGCAATCCGCTACGCAAAGACCCGGGTGGTGACCGCCGTCTCCGTATCCGACAGCCATCTGCAGATCAGCGTCACCGACGATGGTGCAGGCATCGCTGAACAGGACCTTCCCCATCTGTTTGAACGCTGCTACAAGGGACCGGGCGGCAACTTCGGCATCGGTCTGGCCATCGCACGATCCGCGGCGGTCAATATGGGTGCAACCCTCTCGGCTGGGAATCTCCCTGAAGGCGGCGCCCGCTTTACCTTGACCCTCGACCGCACCCCGTAACCTCACGCAAACAAAAAGCCCGAACCGGACGGTTCGGGCTTTTTTGCAGCGTCGCCGCGAAGGGGATCAGGCCTTCGCACCGGTGCTGGGGTTGACAGGGGTGGTCGGCTCGACGGGGGTAACAACCAGCGTGTCGTCCGTCGTCTCCTCTTCCTCCTCCTGGACGGTCAGATCCAGCTCCATATCCGAGTAAACATACTGGCCAAGGGTTCTGGTGTTGAAGTAGAAGCCCTCGTCGGCATCGTCATATTCGGCGCCGGGAACCTCCGAGAGGGTGCCGTCCGAATTGATCTGATAGAGGAACTGGGCATAGTCCGAGTCATCGCCGGTCGAAAGGAAGAACTCGCCGGTGCGGTTGAACCGTGCGCCGTTGCCATTCCAGAAATTGAGCTCGGCCAGCGGATACTGGGCGGCAATCCGGGAATTGAAATCGGTGTCGTAGTAGATCAGGGTGCTGCCCTGGCCGGAGATATCGACCACGAAGTAGGAGTCATCTTCGAAGGTAATCTCGATCTCATCGTCGCCGTCGAAGCTGACCGAGTAGTAGGTGTCGGCCTCGATCTCGATATCGCCGTCGACATCGTCGTAGTCGGTGTTCTCGCGGTAGCTCTCCTCCCAGTCGACGGTGACTGCGATATCAAACGCGATCTCATCGGCGTCCGGGCTGGAGGACTTATCCAGAGTCAGGGTGCCGATGATGTCGGCATCGGAGGTCGAGGTCGATTCCTCGATAGTGATCGCCACCATATAGTAGTAGGTGCCGCTCTCAAAGTCATAGCTGTTTTCCAGTTCTTCCTGAGCTCCGGCGTCCAGAGTGAAGTCGCCGTCCTCATAGGTGCCGACCTGGTTGATCTTCTTCTTGGTGATCGCCACGTCGTCGACGATGTCGTCGCCTTCCTCCCAGTCGGTCTTGACCTTGAGGCCATCGGCCGAGTCACTGTCCTCAAGCAGCTTCACTTCGTAGCTCTCCAGCGTGCCATCCGTGTCCAGCACCGGATAGAGGCCGGTCAGCAGGAAATAGGCGGTCTCACCGTACTGCGGCTGGGCGAGGTCGAGGTTCTTCTCATCCGCGTCGTAGGAAAACGGCCCGATGATCAGATCATTGACAGCATAGCCGTCCTCGTCGTCATAAAAGCCGTCCTCGTCGACCTGCTCATTGGCACATTCCGTCGGGTCGGTCTCGGCAGAGCCATACATCACGCGTCCGGTAATCTCGCTGGCATCAGCGAAGGCCGGAGCAGCGAGGGAGGCCATCAGCGACATAGCCAGCATCACTGTCAGAATTTTCTTTTTCATTCGAATTCTCCTTTCCGGTTTAGGGTGATTCCCTTTGCCTTCATCATAACAGATTTCAATTTGGTTACAAGTAGTTTCAAAGTGATGCCACAGGCCGCCCAATGAATTGCCTCAGCTTTGCCACATTTTTCACTGCCGCGTCACACCGCCATTATCTCACTTTCTGGTGAAAAAAGCGGATTCTTTGCCGGTTTTGCACGCAAAATGATTGACGCAAAGCCCTAAACGGGATATAATTGTACGGTTACAGAGTCTATCGGCAGAAACCCTCCCGCTGCGGCGGGGAACCAAAGGAAACAGGTGTTGGTATTTGAAAAGAACGGATCTGAGAAATATCGCAATCATTGCCCACGTTGACCACGGCAAGACGACGCTGGTCGACGGGATGCTCGCCCAGAGCGGTACCTTCCGGGAGAACCAGCAGGTCGACACCTGCGTCATGGACTCGGGAGATCTCGAGCGGGAGCGCGGCATCACCATCCTTTCGAAAAACGCTTCGGTCACCTATAAGGGGGTCAAGATCAATATCGTTGACACCCCTGGACACGCCGATTTCGGCGGTGAGGTCGAACGGGTGCTCGGTATGGTCTCCGGTGTGCTGCTGCTGGTCGATGCTGCCGAGGGTCCGATGCCCCAGACCCGCTTTGTCCTTTCAAAGGCGCTGGAACTCGGTCTGGCGGTCATCGCTGTCGTCAACAAGGTTGACAAGCCCGACGCCCGGGTCCATGAGGTGGTCGACGAGATCCTCGAGCTGATGCTCGACCTCGGCGCCTCGGACGAGCAGCTCGACGCCCCGATGGTCTTCTGCTCAGGCCGGGCCGGAACCTCCTCCTTCTCCCCCGACGAACAGGGGAAGGATCTCTCCTGCCTGTTTGATACCATCCTCGACTATATCCCCTGCCCCGACCTCGATCCCGAGGGCCCGCTGCAGGTGCTGGTCTCGACGGTCGATTACAACGAATTCGTCGGCCGCACCGCCGTCGGCCGGATCGAGCGCGGCGAGATGCGGGTCAACCAGCCGGTCGAGGTCTGCGACTTCCACAACCCCGACCTGCAGCTCAAGGGGAAGATCACTGCGATCTACCAGTTTGAGGGGATCAGCCGGACCCCGGTTCAGTCGGCCCGCGCCGGAGATATTGTCATGTTCTCCGGTCTCGATGCCATCACCATTGGCAATACACTGTGCGATCCCGAGCGGGTCGAGCCAATCGAGTTCGTCAAGATCTCCGAGCCGACCGTCGAGATGACCTTCCAGGTCAATGACAGCCCCTTCGCCGGCCGGGAGGGCAAGTTTGTCACCTCCCGCCAGATCCGCGACCGGCTCTACCGCGAACTGCTCAAGGACGTCTCACTGCGGGTGGAGGACGGCGCCTCGACCGACAGCTTCCGGGTGCTTGGCCGCGGCGAGATGCATCTGTCGATCCTCATCGAGACGATGCGCCGCGAAGGATATGAGTTTGCCGTCGGCGCCCCCCGTGCCCTGATGCACGAAGAAAACGGCGTGTTGATGGAACCGTTTGAAACTGCCGTTATCGACGTTCCGGCCGACGCGGTCGGCAGCGTCATCGAGAAGCTCGGTTCCCGCAAGGGCGACCTGGTCAGCATGAACCCGATCGGTGGGCGGATGAAGATCGAGTTCCGGATCCCGTCGCGCGGCCTATTCGGCTACCGCAGCGAGTTCATGACCGATACCCGCGGCGAAGGGATCATCGGCACCCTCTTCGCCGGCTATGATGTCTACCGCGGTGAGATCGCCAGCCGCCAGAGCGGCTCGCTGATCTCCTACGAGACCGGTGAGGCAGTTACCTACGGCCTCTACAATGCCCAGGAGCGCGGTGAGCTCTTTATCGGAGCGGGCACTCCGGTCTATGCCGGTATGGTGGTCGGCGCCTCCCCCAAGGGAGAGGATATCGTCGTCAACGTCTGCAAGAAGAAGCATGTCACCAATATGCGCGCCGCCGGTTCGGATGAGGCGCTGCGGCTGACCCCGCCGCGCAAGATGTCGCTGGAAGCCTGCATCGAGTTTATTGCCGATGATGAGCTGCTCGAGGTGACCCCCAAGAGCCTGCGAATCCGCAAGCGGGAGCTCTCCCACGACCAGCGGATGAAGAAGCTCAAGGGCGGAAAATAACCGTCTCCTATCGCTGCGCCCCCGGCCCTACAAAGCCGGGGGCGCATTTTCGGACAGCGGGTGATTTCCCTTGCGGGAAACGGCCAAAAATGGTATACTGAATCGGTTATGAACAACGCCCGATGGGCCTATGATGGAGGAACAACCTTGCCAAACCTGACAGACGAAATCAACAAGCGCAGAACCTTTGCAATCATCTCCCACCCCGACGCAGGCAAGACCACCCTGACCGAAAAATTCCTGCTCTATGGCGGCGCCATCGCCCTGGCCGGTTCGGTCAAAGGCAAAAAAACAGCCCGTCACGCCGTCTCCGACTGGATGGAGATCGAGAAACAGCGCGGCATTTCGGTCACCTCGTCTGTGCTGCAGTTCTCCTACGGCGGATGTTGCATCAACATTCTGGATACCCCCGGGCATCAGGACTTCTCAGAGGACACCTACCGCACGCTGATGGCCGCCGACTCGGCGGTCATGGTCATCGATGCCTCAAAGGGCGTCGAGGCCCAGACCCGCAAGCTCTTCAAGGTCTGCGTCATGCGGCAGATTCCGATCTTCACCTTCATCAACAAAATGGACCGCGACGCCCGCGACCCCTATGAGCTGCTCGAGGAGATCGAGGGGGAGCTGGGCATCGCCACCTACCCGATGACCTGGCCGGTCGGCTCAGGCAAGGAATTCAAAGGGGTCTACGACCGGACCGCCAAAAAAATGATCTCCTTTACCGCCAACAACGGCCAGCGGGAGGTTGAGGCCACCGCCCTTTCGCTCGATGATCCTGCCCTCGGCGGGCTGATCGGCAAAGATTTTGCCGACACCCTGCGCGGCGACGTCGAGCTTCTCGACGGCGCGAGCGCCGACTTTGATCTCGAGGCGGTGCAGGCCGGACGGCTCTCCCCTGTGTTTTTCGGCTCGGCGCTGACCAACTTCGGCGTCGAACCATTTCTCAAGGATTTTCTGCGGCTGACCCCGCCGCCGCTTCCCCGCCAGTGCGAGGAGGGACAGGTCGATCCGTTCGATCCGGACTTCTCGGCTTTCGTCTTTAAAATCCAGGCCAACATGAACAAAGCCCACCGCGACCGGATCGCCTTTCTGCGGATCTGCTCAGGCCGGTTTGACAAGAACATGGAGGTGCTGCATGTCCAAGGGGACAAGAAGATGCGGCTGCTCCAGCCCCAGCAGATGATGGCACAGGAGCGGGAGGTTATCGACGAAGCCTACGCCGGCGACATCATCGGAGTCTTTGACCCCGGCATCTTCTCGATCGGGGATACCATCTGCACCCCCTCACACAAGGTCCGTTTTGCCGGTATCCCGACCTTTGCCCCCGAACATTTCGCCCGGGTCCGGCAGATTGACACCCTCAAACGCAAACAGTTCGTCAAAGGGACCAGCCAGATCGCCCAGGAGGGCGCCATTCAGATCTTCCGTGAGCCGGGAAAAGGTATGGAGGAGGTCATCGTCGGGGTGGTCGGCACCCTGCAGTTTGACGTGCTCGAATACCGCCTTAAAAACGAGTACGGGGTCGATATCCGGCTCGAAATGCTCTCCTACCAGCATCTGCGCTGGATCGAGGAAACCCCCGTCGAACCAAAAAAGCTCAAAATCACCTCCGATACCCGTGTCGTGCAGGACTTCAAGGACAACTATCTGCTGCTCTTCACCGACAGCTGGAATATCAACTGGGCGCTCGAAAAGAACGAGGGCCTCAAGCTCGCCGAATTCAGCCGCTGAGTCCGCGGCGGTGTTCCCCCATCTCTTTCGCTACAGGAGGCGCTTACGATGAAGCTGCTCGCCGTCGATTCCAATTCCATCCTCAACCGCGCCTACTACGGCGTCAAACCGCTGACCACCCGTGAGGGACAGTTCACCAACGGGATCTACGGCTTTCTCAATATCCTGCTCAAGCTGCTGGAAGAGACCGAACCCGATGCGGTGGCCTTCGCTTTTGACCTGCGCGCCCCCACCTTCCGTCACCGGATGTTTGACGGCTACAAGGCCGGGCGCAAGGGAATGCCCGCCGAGCTGGCCAGCCAGGTCGAACCGCTCAAGGAATTACTGACCCTAATGGGGTATCCAATTCTCTCCCTTGAGGGCTTTGAGGCTGACGATATTCTTGGCACCCTCGGCGCCCGCTGCCGGATGGAGGATTCGGAATGTATCATCGCCACCGGCGACCGGGACAGCTTTCAGCTGGTCGGAAACGGGGTAACGGTACGGCTTGCCTTCACCCGGGGAGGCCAGTCCGGTTCGGAGCGAATCGACGAGGCGGTCATCCGGGAAAGATATGGGGTCTCCCCCCGCCAGATGATCGAGGTCAAAGCGCTGATGGGAGACAGTTCCGATAACATCCCCGGCGTCGCGGGTATTGGGGAGAAGACCGCCCTCGCCCTGATCCAGCATTTTGGCTCACTCGACGGAGTCTACCAGGGAATTGACGACCCGTTCATTAAAAAAGGCGTGCGGGAAAAGCTGCTGCGCGACCGGGACATTGCCTATCTCAGCCGTCAGCTCGCCGAAATCAACTGTGCGGTCCCGCTGCAGGAGACGCTGCTGGACCTTCTCCCGAAGCCGCGTCAGGACGCCGCTCTCTATGCGCTGCTCGACCGACTCGAACTGCGTTCAGTCATCGCCCGCCTTGGACTGACCCCCGGGGAGGAACAGGCCGATACACAGCCGGTACCGGCTGCGGCGGTTTCGGCCGCTTTCGGTTCGCTTGAGCAGGCCAACACCCTCTTTTCCGGGACACAGCCCCTGTTCGCATTGCTTGACTATCAGAACCGGGTGCCCTGCCGTGCTGTGCTGTTGACCCAGGATGCCGCTGTTCTGTTTGAACAGGATTGCCCCGGCTGGGATCATTTTTTGGAGCAGCTCGAGAGCTGCGCCGAACGGCTGACCCTGCCCGACAGCAAGGAGTGGTACCGCAGCCGCTTCCTGGCGCACCCCGATTCCCAGCCTCCGCTTGCCGCCTTTGATCCGGTGCTCGCGGGATATCTGCTCTCCCCTCTCTCCTCCTCCTATTCGATCGAGGCGCTCTCGGCCGGCCGCACCCTTGCGCCGGTTTCCCTCTCGCTGCCCGACGGGATTTCCCCGGAAATGCAGGATCTCGCCGGGAAGGCGGCACTGCTCCCTTCCCTGTCCCGCGCTTTGGCGGACGAGCTTGCCGAAAAAGGGATGAAGCTGCTGCTCGATACCATCGAGGCCCCGCTCGCCCGGGTGCTCGCCTCGATGGAGACGATCGGCTTCTGTCTCGACGAGGAGGGCCTTGCCGCCTACGGCCGGGAGCTGGACGGGGACATCGCCGCGATCACCGAGAGGATCTATCAGCTTGCGGGCGGGGAATTTAATCTCAACTCCCCGAAACAGCTCGGAGAGGTGCTGTTCACCCGCCTCGGACTGCCCGCCCGCAAAAAGACCAAGAGCGGCTTTTCGACCGATGCCGATACCCTCGATTCGCTGCGGAAATACCATCCGATCATCGACGATATCCTGGCCTACCGCAAGCTTGCCAAGCTCAAATCGACCTATGTCGACGGCCTGCTTGCCCAGGTCGGTCCGGATCACCGGGTTCGCTCGCTCTTCCGGCAGACCGAAACCCGCACCGGCCGAATCAGCTCAACCGAACCAAACCTGCAGAACATCCCCGTCCGCACCGAGAGAGGCAGCCAGCTGCGGCGGTTCTTCCATGCGCCTGAGGGCTGCCTGTTGGTCGATGCCGACTACTCACAGATCGAATTGCGGGTGCTCGCCCATATCGCCAACGACCCCGCGATGATCGACGCCTTCGTTCGCGGTGAGGACATCCACACCCGCACCGCTGCCCAGGTTTTCGACATGCCGGAGGAATTTGTCACCCCCCGGATGCGCTCGTCCGCCAAGGCGGTCAACTTCGGGATTGTCTACGGCATCGGCGCCTACTCGCTGTCGCAGGACATCGGCGTCTCGGTCGCTGAGGCCGACCGGTATATCAAAAGTTATCTCAACACCTATCAGGGGGTCCGCCGCTATATGCAGGAGTCGGTGGCCTTCGGGACCGAACACGGCTATGTTCAGACGATGTTTGGCCGCCGCCGGCCGCTGCCTGAACTGGCCGCCTCCAATCGAGTAACCCACGCCTTCGGCGAACGGGTCGCGATGAACACCCCGATCCAGGGCACCGCCGCTGATATCATCAAGTTGGCGATGGTGCGGGTCTATGACCGGCTGCGCGCCGAGGGGATGCGTTCCCGTCTGATTTTGCAGGTACACGATGAGCTGATCGTCGAGGCACCTGAGGAGGAGGCTGAACGGGCCGCCCGCCTGCTGACAGAGGAGATGGAGCGGGTTGTCTCGCTGTCGGTCCCGCTGCTGGCCGAAGCAAAAACCGGCCGCAACTGGTTGGAGGCGAAATAATCATGGCCACATCATCCGCCTTTACGATTCTGCCGCTTTCCTCCGACCTGCTGCCGGGAGCCGCTGCTGTCGAGCAGGCCTGCTTCTCCCTGCCGTGGAGCGAGGAGGGGCTTCGCGCCGAACTCCAAAAGGACGGCGCCCGCTGCTTTGCCGCCGTTGCCGGTGATACCGTCGTCGGCTGGGCCGGACTGGAATCGGTCTGCGGGGAGGGAAGCGTCACCAACATCGCGGTGCTGCCCGGTTTCCGGCGCCGCGGCATCGGAAAAGCGCTGACCCTTGCGCTGCTGGATGCGGCCGCACGGCTCGCACTGGACCGGTTGCTGCTCGAGGTGCGGGTCTCCAATGCTCCTGCCATCGCGCTGTACGACATGCTCGGTTTTGTTCCCGTCGGGATCCGTCCCGGCTTCTATGACGCGCCCCGAGAGGATGCGCTGATCATGCAGCACCCCGCCGGGTGAAAATCCCGCCGAACCCCGTGTGCAACCGTCTTGATGAAAGGATGAAACCCGATGGAACCGCTCTTTGCTGCTTCCTACGCCCCCTCTCCCGAAAGCCGCGCCTCGATGCTGCTGTGCAAGCAGCAGCTCTACCAGCGGTGGATGTTCGCTTCCCTTTACCTGTTCCTGATCCCGATCGCCTATTTTCTCTCGCTGGAGGTTCCACAGCCTTTTTCAGCGACGGGCTGGGCGGTGCGGATGGTGCTGTTTGCCATCGCTTTGGTGATCGCCCCGCCGCTCTGGAAGCGGCTTCAGCGCAAAACCTGCCTGAAGACGGCCAACCGTTACTTCATCCAGCGCTACCGGATGACCCGGCGGATGCCGCCTCCCGTATACTACCGGTTCTTTGAGGACCGGGCGGAGCTGTCCGACGGGGGAAAGCGCAGCGAATTCTCCTATACCGGCCTCTCCCAGGTGGTGGAAACCGGACGGCTGTTCCTGCTGTTTTCCGGCCCTGATACCTGCTACATCATCGACAAGAGCAGTCTGGCACAGGATGCGACGCGCTTCTCTGATTTTCTGTCCGAACGCCGCGGTGCACCCTGCCTGCGGATGGGCGGCTGAAGGAGGGAACCGGGATGAAGATCCTCGCAATCGAAACCTCCTGTGACGAGACCGCCGCCGCCGTCGTGGAAGATGGCCGGAAGATCCTCTCGTCGGTCGTCCACACCCAGATTGCCGAACACCGCATCTATGGCGGGGTGGTGCCGGAGATCGCCTCCCGCCGCCACATCGAGAAGATCGACGCGGTGGTGAAGAAAGCCCTCGGAGACGCGGGGCTGACCGCCCATACCGTCGATGCCGTCGCGGTGACCGCCGGCCCCGGACTGATCGGCGCTCTGCTGGTTGGACTCAACTTCGCCAAGGGATTCGCCTGGATGGCGGACAAGCCGCTGATCCCGGTCCATCACATCCGCGGCCATATCGCGGCCAATTACCTCGCCGATCCCGGCCTCGAGCCGCCCTTTCTCTGTCTGGTCGCCTCGGGCGGACACAGCCTGATCGTCGACGTGCAGGACTACACCCGCTTTGCGGTGCTCGGCCGTTCCCGCGACGACGCGGCAGGAGAAGCCTTTGACAAGGCCGCCCGTGCAATGGGGCTGGGATACCCCGGAGGTGTCGCCCTCGACCGCCTTGCCCGTGGCGGAAACGACCGGCTTTACCATTTCCCCCAGCCGCATGTGGAAGGGGCGCCCCTCGACATGAGTTTCTCTGGGGTCAAGACGTCGGTGGTCAATCTGCTGCACAATGCCCGCCAGAAGAACGAATCGCTGGATCTGCCGTCGCTGGCCGCCTGTTTTGAGCGCACGGTCTGCGAGGCGCTCTGCTCCCGGCTCTTCGCCGCCGCCGAGCAAACCGGCGCAACCATCCTATCGGTTGCGGGCGGCGTTTCTGCCAACACCCGTCTGCGGGAGACGCTGCAGCAGGAGGCCAAACGCCGCGGGCTGCGGCTGTGCATGCCGCCCCTCTCACTGACCGGGGATAACGCCGCCATGATCGGCGCGCAGGGCTATTTCGAGTATCAGGCAGGCCATATCGCACCCCCTTCCCTTAACGCCGTCGCCACCCTATCGGTTGAGCGCGGCGCCCCACAGGATTTCGCGCTCTGACCTGTACGCCCCGTCTGGATTCGGACGGGGCGTTTTTCGCCTTTGTGGCTCTCTTTTTCACTTTTTGAGGACCTGCCCTCTGTTTTCCCGGCGAGAAACATGGTACAATATTCCTGTCGGAACTTCCGGACTCCCCCTTCCGAACTTTGATCCAAAAGAGAAAGAGAGAGTGTGTGCTATGTTTGCCAAAGCAATTTCCGATCTCAGCGGTTTCCTTTACGGTTACCTGTTGATCGTCATGCTGCTGGCAGTGGGACTCTATTTCACCATCCGCACCGGCCTGATCCAGTTGCGCCTGTTCGGGGAATCCATCTCCGTCGTCACCGAAAAACCGGAAAAGGAGCATGCCGTTTCTTCCTTCCAAGCCCTGATGGTATCGACCGCCTCCCGCGTCGGAACCGGGAACATCGTCGGCATTTCGACCGCCATCTGTCTGGGAGGCTACGGTTCGGTCTTCTGGATGTGGCTGATCGCCATCATCGGCGGCGCTTCCGCCTTTGTTGAGAGCACACTGGCCCAGATCTATAAGAAGCGGCACGACGACGGCAGCTGCTACGGCGGACCCGCTTACTATATTGAGGCCGCACTGCACAGCCGTCCGCTGGCCGTCCTCTTTTCGCTGAGCCTGATCGCCACCTACGCCGGCGGATTCAACATGCTGGCCTCCTACAATCTGCAATCGACCTTCAGCGTCTATTCCTTCTACGACCCCTCGGTCACCCCCTGGGTTATCGGCGGGATCCTTGCCGTCCTCGTCGCCTACTGCGTGCTGGGCGGCGGCAAGCGAATCATCTGGGTGACCTCCTCCCTGGTTCCGCTGATGGGAATCCTCTACATCCTCGTCGCGCTGATCGTCACCGTTCTGCACGCCAGCCTGGTTCCATCCGTCTTCGCACGGATCTTTGCCGAGGCATTTGACTTTCAGGCAATCTTCGCCGGGTTTTCCGGCTCCTGCGTGATGTACGGCATCAAACGCGGGCTCTTCTCCAACGAGGCCGGCGTCGGATCCGCCCCCAATGCCGCGGCTGCGGCCGAGGTGAGCCATCCGGTCAAACAGGGGTTGGTACAGATGTTGTCGGTCTTTATCGATACGCTGCTGATCTGCAGCTGTACCGCGCTGATGTGTCTGTGTTCCGGTGTAGCCCCCTCGGCGGAAATGGCCGGCGCGCCGTATGTTCAAGCCGCTCTGACCAATGTTTTTGGGGCGGCTGGCCCTCTCTTCATCACCGTTTCGATGGTCTTCTTCGCCTTTACCACCCTACTGGGTAATCTGTTCTATGTCGACAACTGCCTGGCCTACATCCAAGGCAGAGTGCCAGGCCGGCTTTTCATGATTTTCTTCCGTCTGTGCGCCTCGGCAGTGATCCTGCTCGGCGCGGGGATGAGCATGAATCTTGTCTGGAACCTCGCTGATGTACTGATGGGAATTATGGCGATCATCAACCTGCCGGTTATCTGTATCCTGGGAGGTACCGCTATCGCAGCTCTCCATGACTACCAGTCACAGAAGCGCTCGGGCGTTGATCCCGTCTTTCACGCCCGTGACATTGGGATCCACGAACAGACCGACTTCTGGAACTGAAGGCTATATCAAACACGCACGACCGCAAAGGGGCCTGTCCAACAGGTCCCTTTGCTTTTGCTTTGGCATAGAATAAAGGGAGGCTCCTTTGCCTTGGCAATCATCGTTTGAGTGAGGGAATGATCCTATGAATATCTACCAGGGAGACTGTCATCATCCATGCTGTCCTCCGGTCTGTCCGCCGATCCATCCGCCCTATTGGGGACCGACCGGGCCCACCGGGCCGACCGGACCGCAGGGAATTCCGGGACCGGATGGTGCGACCGGACCGACCGGGCCGACCGGGCCGCAGGGAATTCCGGGACCGGACGGCGTAACCGGGCCCACCGGACCGACCGGGCCTGCCGGAACCTCCGGAACCACCGGAGCAACCGGGCC